>SFGO01000001.1 GCA_004556545.1 Clostridiales bacterium | reverse complement strand
CCGCCCTATAACCCCGGCAGGCACCGTAGGGGAGTGGGTGCCCGGTGGGCACAACCGCCGCAGGCGGTTAGCGACCCGCAGGTGTGACACGAAACGAGCGGGGACTACGGCAGTAGTCCTCCGCGACGTTTGAGTGGCAGCAGTGCGTCCTGCACCTCCACTTTTTTGACACTCTGAGGAGCGAGTAAAATCGCTCCTCAGTCTGCGGCCCGCCCCGCTAGGCGTGGCGGGCTTCGGACTGCGGTAGCCCTTCGGGCTGTCCTCGTCCTCGGTGCTACGCACCCTTAAGCTGGTTTGCGGGGAAAATGCTGCGGCACAAGGGTTAGGGGCTCTGCCCCTATAACCCCGGCAGGAGGCAGTGCCTCCTGCACCTCCCCTTTTTTGACACTCTGATAGGAGCGAGCAAAATCGCTCCTATTTTCATGCCGCTCAGATGCTTATTTCCAGTCCATCGTAGCTGACGATAAAGCCCGGCAGGCGTTTTTGCATTTCTTCATAAGAAGCCAGACCATTATGCGAAAAATGATTGACCACAAAAATCGTATGCTCGTCCGCTGCGCCGTTTTCCAGCAGCTTTTTCCGCATACGCAGGTTGTCGTTGATGCCCATATGTCCGTAATAATCACAGTCCCAAGTGCCATTGGTGCAGTCCATGGAGATCAGGTCGATTTTCCTGCCTGCCAGAAATTGCATGTCATTCGGAGTGAATTCGTCCGTATCGTGGGCATACAGGATGCTTTTGCCAGCCTTCTCGACCAGATAGAACAGGGCTTCTTCCGTTCGATAAAAGGTCTTTCCGTCCAGTTCCACGGGATATTGGTCGGAATGCGGGTCGATATAATGAACGGCCTCCAGTGCCGTCACCTGATAGCCGTCGATTTCCTGCGTCTCAAAAGGCCGGATGCGGCTATAGGCCAGATGGGGATTCAGAAACGGCTTCACCAGCTCGCCGACATGCTCGTTGCCGTAAACCGTCAATGGAACATCGTCCGGCGGAAAATGGCCGAAGCCCTCCATGCGGTAGCCCAGTTCCGTAGGCGTCAGATGATCTTCGTGACCATGGGTGATCAGCAGCGCACGCATGGAAAGATAATCCAGATGATATTTCAGCATATGCGCGTAAGAGTCCGGACCGAAATCGAGTTTCAGCCGTCCGTCAATCATAGCGCCGCACCGGCCCCGAATTTCTTTGCCGCCGTGTTCCCAAGCATACCGGCAATGGCTGCATTGGCAGAACAGGGCCGGTACGCCCTCGGCAGCAGCCGTTCCCATAAACAGAATCTTCATTTGGTTTATTCTCCTTCGTTTCAGGATTCACAGATCAGCGCCGTGTGATGGACTTTGATGGTCTACCATTCGCTGCCCTCGAAGGCGTTGGGAAGATGAAACACGCCCTCGCCGGTGATTTCGACAATATCAAACCGAACGGGCAGCTCTGTTGGATGTTGCCCCAGATAGCTTCGGGCAGCTCGAATCAGTCGGCGCTGTTTGGACATAGTGACCGCCGAAACGCCGTCGTTTTTCCGCCCTCGGGCGCGCAGCTTTACCTCTACGAACACCAGACATTCACCGTCCAGCATCACCAGATCGATTTCTCCATAGGGGCAGCGGTAACGCTGGCACACCGGCCGCATTCCGAACTGCTGAAGATAGGCAAGGGCCTGCCGTTCTCCGGAAAGCCCCTTGTCGCTGGTTTGGTTAGTCATTCGGGAATCCCTCGTACAGCGGGAAACGCCGCATCATTTCTTCCACCTGACGCTTCACGGCAGGGCAGGCGTCTTCGCCGCCGTCGATCACCGTGCGGATCATCTGAGCGATCTGCTCCATGTCGCTTTCCACCATGCCGCGGGTGGTCACGGCGGGCGTGCCGACCCGGATGCCGCTGGCGATCATGGGACTCAGCTTTTCACCGGGAATCGTATTCTTATTGACGGTAATGTTGCAGCGGCCCAGCAGCTCTTCCAGCTCCTTGCCGGTCCGGCTGGTATTGGTCAGATCCAGCAGAAGCAGGTGGTTGTCGGTTCCGTCGGAGACCATGCGCACGTCCAGACGGCGCAGCACGTTTTCCAGCGCCTTGGCGTTTCGGATAATCTGCTGCTGATACTGACGGAATTCCGGCTTCAGCGCTTCGCCGAAGCAGACGGCTTTGGCTGCGATGACGTGCATCAGCGGGCCGCCCTGAGTGCCGGGGAAAATGGCTTTATCGATGGCTTTGGCGTAGGCTTCCTTGCAGAGAATCATGCCGCCGCGGGGGCCGCGAAGGGTTTTGTGCGTCGTCGTGGTCACAAAATCCGCATAGGGTACCGGGCTCTGGTGCAGTCCGGCAGCCACCAGACCGGCGATGTGAGCCATATCCACCATCAGAAGCGCCCCGGCTTCATGAGCAATCTCGGCCATTTTGCGGAAGTCAATCTCTCTCGGATAGGCGGAAGCGCCCGCAACGATCATCTTCGGCCGGTGCTCCCGGGCCAGACGGCGGACTTCCTCGTAATCGATCAGGCCGGTTTCTTCGTTTACGCCGTAGGGCACAAAATGAAAATACTTGCCGCTCAGATTCACGGGGCTTCCGTGGGTCAGATGGCCGCCGTGGGACAGGTTCATCCCCAGCACCACGTCGCCGGGCTGCAGCATGGCGAAATAAACCGCCGTATTGGCCTGCGCGCCGCTGTGGGGCTGCACGTTGGCGTGCTCGGCGTGGAACAGCTCTTTGGCCCGGTCGCGGGCAATATTCTCGGCCACATCCACATACTGACAGCCGCCATAGTAGCGCCGTCCCGGATAGCCTTCCGCATATTTGTTCGTCAGCGGGGAACCCATCGCCTCCAGAACAGCCGGAGAAACAAAATTTTCAGAAGCGATCAGTTCAATATGCGCGCGCTGGCGCTCCACTTCATCCGCTACGGCCTGAAAGACTTCGGGATCCATTTCCTGCAAATGCCGGTAATTCATCGCTGCCCCTCCATATATGGTTTCTTATGTTCATGATGGTATAGAAAACCGCGTACACTCAAGCTGAGCGACCCCGCAGCACATCTCAAACCACGCTTACTGCTGCTTCCTTCCGGACCTGACAGGGTTCACGTATTGAAATCGCACAGGACTCAACCATCATCATGCACACGGCTTCTCTATTTTACCCGACCGGCTACAAAAAGGCAAGTACTTTCTGCAAGAAAAAAACTTTTCCGAACGAATTCCCATGCAGGCGGGCAAGAATTCATTGACAGGCCAAACAGAATGTTGTATGTTAAAAAATGAAGGGAAAAGCGCAACGGAGGATGAAGCAATGGCAACGAAAATTTCGATTGATAAAATCGCCGTACCGGCGGATATTAAGCTGGTCAACCGGCAGCGAATTCTGGAAACCTTTATGAATGGCGAAAAGCAGACCATTGCCGCGATTCATGCCGTCACCGGCATCAGCAAGCCCACGACCATGCGCGCGCTTCAGTATTTTTGTCAGCGCGGCATTCTGAAGTCGGCGGGGTATGCGGGCTACAATGCCAACGGCGGAAGACGCTCCGAGTATTTTGAGTTTGCGGATGAAAGAAAAATCCTTACCATCGCCATGTGGCCGGACGCTATTACGTTTGCGCTGGCGGATCTGGTGGGTACGGAGGTATTCGCCGTAACGAGAATGGAGCATCAGCTGGATCATGACCCTGAAGCGGCCTTCGCTTATTTGAAGCAGTGCGTCTGCGAGTATCTGGACGAGCATTCGCTGACCGCAGGGCAGCTTTACGGCGTAGGGCTGTCGGTTTCCGGCATTGTGGATGACGCCAGCGGAACCCTGCGCTACGATTCCCAAAATCCCGAATGGGGCGGCGGCATTTCCCTGACGGAGCAGTTGAAGAAGATTTTCCCGGAGCCGCTGGTTTTCTTGGTGGATAACGCGGGCAAGGCCTGCGGGCGGGCGGTGCTTTTGGATGAAGAAGAGCTTTCCCATTGCCGCCTTCTGACGCTTTTTACGACTTGGGGCGTTTGCGCCTGCATGATGGAGCGCGGGCATGTCCTCAATGGCCGGGACGCGCTGATCGGCGAAATCGGACACATGCAGATTGCTGGAGGCCCGGAGCGTCTCTGCGGCTGCGGAAAGCGCCATTGTCTGGAAAGCGCCGTGCGGCTGGATCATCTGCGGCATTTGCTGGAAGAGGCAGGCGCGGACTGGCTGGAGGAAGAACCGCTGACCTTCCAGCGGCTTTTTGCCCAGTCGCGCCGGGGGGACAAGGCGGCGCGGAAAACCGTGGAGCATCTGGCGCGTTACTATGCATCGGCTCTGCACAACCTGTCGCTGTGCTATAATCAGGAAGTCGTCGTTTTTCAGGGCGATATGGCATGGGCGGATCCCTATTTCGATCAGTGCCTGAAGCGCGAACTGAATCAATTCCATTATTATCCGAAGGGCGAATGGCTCACGACCCGCTACGACCGGCGGGAGCTGTCCACGCTGGCCGCCCGCGGCGATGCTGCATTGCTTCGTAAAAAGTATTTTGCGGCCATGAGCTATGAGGATAATTGAGGCTGCGCCTGTGCAGCCTTGCTTTTCGTCAACGACCTGAATGATACGTTCTACGCCTTGGCTCCAATCCAACTGCTGGTCTTTCACGGCACGAGCGCCGGAGGCGGTATTGCTGTAATACTACGAGCCAAACCAGAGCAGCCCGCCAAGAACGATGATGGTGATTAGCAATGTAATCACGCCGCCAACGGGCGCGTCGCTAGTAAAACAAAAAGCCGCAATGACAACACCCGCCAAAGCCAAAACACCAAAAAGAACCCAGAAGCCAACCGTCATATTTCATTCTCCTTTCAATTTTGGGGATAAGAAAAGCTCCCTGATGAACAGGGAGCGAAGGATGGGTGGTTTTCGGTTATTCAGAAGGGACGACGAGCGATAATTAACTCATTATCATAGCAATAGAACCAGCAGAAGAATTTTATATTTCACAGCCCTTTCCATTTGCGGATAGGTTCGGTGCGAGGCACGATACCATGGATCATTTCTTCGGCATACTTTTCTCGCTGCTCCCAAGGAACGTGAGCGGAAAAACGGGCGTCTTCCTTTCCAAGAATATTGCGCACAGACACTCGCAACGTTTTCATTTCCTCTTCTGTAAAGTAATCTTCCATGTTGCCCCATTTAGGATTCCACCAAATGCCGCCAGTTTTAGATAAATTAAGTTGCTTCTTAAAATATGCTATAAACTGGTCTTTTGGAAACCATTGAACCTCGTTTGGCACCTTGCTAATCCATGTGTTTATGTACCCCAGCTCCGTAGTGCCCCACCATTTGGCGCTGAATAAAAATTCTCTTCTGCCGTCTATTCCCCAGCCAAGCCTAGCGTCCTCGCTCGCAATTTCTTGTTTTCTTTTTTTGTCGGCTTCCAAAGAGTTTTAACCCAAAAATACCACAGTGCGTCGTGCAGTGCTTTTTTCATACATATTTCATCCTTTCATAAGAAGTAAAATACCAGTTAGCAAACCACACAAACAGTGCCCAGCCAATATCAAATATAATGAAGAAAGTGGTGGATTCTCCAAGCAAAGCGGCAATCAATAGGATCAAAGCCATAAAAGGAGAATAATAAACCATAGGGGGCCATCCGCCAATAAATTGGGGATGAACGCCATATACATCATGGCAAAAAAGTTCATACGTATCGTCCGGGTTGTATTCAGTCACAGCTCGCATACTGAAGCCAATGGGCAAAAAGAAAATTCCAATCCATCCGCCTTTCATGCGTTCGTAATACTTTGGTTTTTCGTCTTTCTTTTTTCGCCCAAACATACGATCAAATCCTTTAAAATTCATGATGCTTTGATGCTTTCATTATACTCAAGATTATAGGAAACTCAAGGGGCTATTTCTTTTTCAGCCTTGCTTCCAGCATGGACTCAATGCGGGTGCAGGCATCTTCAGAGCAGTACACGCCTCACGCAGCCTTTTCCCTGCCACGGGCATGCTTGGCCCGAAACGCCGGGAGCGCCGCTTTGCCAATGTCGGTCACGGGCTTGACCCATTTTCCGGAATAGAGGTGTACGTGCATCATCACAAAGCGGATCGGCTCGTCAATATAACAGCAGGCAAAAATCAGCAGGAAAGGCGCTTTCCAGACAAGGCCGGTCAGGCAGACGCAGGGGAGTACCATCAGATACATAAAGGCGATTTCCAGAATGGTTCCGAAGGCCGCATCACCTGCAGAACGATAGGTGTCGTTCTGGACCCAGTTGCTCATGCGGATCACGGCAGCCACACAGTAAATAATCAGCATTCCCGTGCCGATTTCCAGCGACTCGCCCTGCAGGCTCATGGCCGTCAGAATGGGCTTGTGGGCAAGGACAAGGGCCAGACAAACGACGAAGATAAATCCCGCGCACAGATACACCAGCCGTTTGGCCCGCTCGTAGGCCGTATCCAGCTCGCCCGCGCCCACGCATTTGCCCACCAGCACGGAGGCGGCATTGGAGAAGCCCGCAAAGAAGCCGATCACCAGACCCTCCAGCGTGCGGAATACGGCGGTGGCGGCAATCGCCTGCTCCGCCTGACGGCCCAGCACCATATTCACGACCATGTTGCCGACGCCGATCAGAATCTCGTTCATCAGAATAGGAAAGCACTTATGGAAGTATTCCGCCACAAAGGCCTTGGGCCAGACGAAGTGCTTGGAAACGCGGAACAGATAGGGGTGCTTCTGGACTTTGCCAAGCAGCAGAATGACCAGAACGTTCACTGCGGCGGCGCAGACCGTGGCCAGCGCCGCACCCTGTGCCCATGGCAGGCAGGCCAAAACGGCCGAAAATCAGCAGCCAGTTCAGAACAACGTTGGTCGCTACGGAGGCAATCGCGCCGTACAGCGGAATGCGCACACGATCCGTTGTACGCAGTAGAGAGCTCATCGCCATGGCGTACACCTGCAGCGGATAAGCGAAGCCGACCATTCGAAGATACTGAACGCCGATCTCCTGAATGGCGGGCTTATCCGTATAAACGCGCATGACGAATTCCGGGAAGAACAGCGCCAGTGCGGCAAAAAGAACAGCGTCCGCCATCATGCACAGCAGCGTCATTCCATAGGCGCGGTTAACGCCGTCGTCATCCTTCGCGCCATAATACTGGGCAAAAAACAGCATGCCGCCGCCCATAAAGCCCCAGTAGCCGGAAAACATCAGGGAAGAGAACTGGGCGCACAGTCCCACAGCGCCTACGCTCAACTCTCCCAGCGGGGCGATCATCATGGTATCGACCATGCTGCCGGTGGTCGTCAGCAGGTTTTGAAGCGCAATCGGAATGGCGATTACCGCCACGTTGCGCAGAAATTCTTTCCATGGGAAAGCAGACGATCTTCTGGATGCCATAAAAAAACTCCTTTGATGTACGATCTGTATCAGTATAACGGTACGTCAAAGGGCTGTCAATGCCTATTGACAGCATAAAACAGGACGCTGTGTAGGAGTCGGGCATAAAAATAGAGCCGTGCGATAAACGCACGGCCCCAGAGTGTCAAAAAAAGTGGAGGTGCAGGAGGCACTGCCTCCTGCCGGGGTTATAGGGGCAGAGCCCCTAACCCTTGTGCCGCAGCACTTTCCCTGCAAACCAGCGTAGCGCTGTTTGCAGGCAACGGCGGCCAACTTGGGTTTTTCGACAGGGCGTGTTTCAGCTATTTGAGCCGTGCGGTAAACGCACGGCGCCATTTTCAAGCGGCGAACTGGCTGTTGTACAGCTTTGCGTAGAAGCCGCCCTTTTGAAGCAGCTCTTCATGGGTGCCCTGTTCCACTACATTGCCCGCGTTCATGACCAGGATCATGTCCGCGTTCTGGATGGTGGAAAGACGGTGAGCGACAATGAAGCTGGTGCGCCCGCGCATCAGTTTCTCAAACGCCCGCTGAATACGCTGCTCAGTGCGGGTATCGATGGAGGAGGTAGCCTCGTCCAGAATCAGCATGGGCGGAATGGACAGCATGACGCGCGTGATGCACAAAAGCTGCTTTTCACCCTGAGAAAGACTTCCGCCGTCCTCGGTCAGCACGGTGTCGTAGCCCTCAGGCAGGCGCTGGATGAAGCCGTGCGCATGGGCGGCCTTGGCAGCAGCGATGATTTCATCGTCCGTAACGTCCTCCCGGCCCATGCGGATGTTGTCCCGAACCGTGCCGGTTTTCAGCCAGGTATCCTGCAGCACCATGCCGAAGCTTTGGCGCAGGCTTTCCCGAGTAACGTCCATAATGCTCTGCCCGCTCAGGACGATCTGTCCGTCGTTTACATCATAGAAACGCATCAGCAGGTTGATCAGCGTGGTTTTGCCGCAGCCGGTGGGCCCGACGATGGCCACGCGCTGGCCGGGAGCCACTTTCAGGTTGAAGTGGCGGATCAGCGGCTTTTCGGGCACATAGGAGAAGGAAACATCCTGAATCTCGACGGCTCCGGTTACAGGCTCCAGCTTTTTGGCCGAAGGACTGTCGGGCATTTCTTCCGGCGCGTCGATCAGTTCAAAGACCCGCTGGGCACAGGCCAGAGCGCCCTGCAGTTCCGTCACCACGCCGGAAATCTCATTGAAGGGCTTGGTGTACTGATTGGCATAGCTCAGGAATGCGGACAGCGAGCCGATGGACAGCCCCGCGCCGCCGGTAGCGATGGAAGTCAGCGCGCCCGCTACGCCGACGCAGGCGTAAACCAGCGAATTCACAAAGCGAGTGGAGGGATTGGTCAGCGAGGAGAAAAACACCGCCCGAAGACTGGCCCCCCGCAGCCGCCCGTTGATCTCATCGAAACGGGTCTGAACCGGCTGCTCCATGCCAAAGGCGCGAACCACCTTCTGCTGGGTAAGCATTTCATCAATCAGCGAGGTCTGCTCACCGCGGATCTTCGTTTGCAGGGAAAACATTTTATAGGTGTTCTTCGCAATGAAGGATGCCGCGACCAGCGAAAGAGGCGTGATGACCACTACGGCGGTAGCAATGATCCAGTTGACCGAGTACATGAATCCCAACGTGCCTAGAATGGTCAGAACACCGGTAAACAACTGCGTAAGGCCCATCAGCAGGCCGTCGGCAAACTGGTCTACATCCGTGATGACCCGGCTGACCACATCGCCGGAAGCGTGACTGTCCAAATAGGAGATAGGCAAATGCTGCAGGCGGTTGAAAGCGTCGCTGCGGATGTCGCGCACAGTGCAGTAGGTCAGCCGGTTGTTGCAGGTGCCGGTAAAGAACTGGGCGGCGGCGCCCAAAGCGATCAGAACGCCAATGCGAACCAGCAGGGGAACCATGGCGGAGAAATCGACCGATCCCTGACCGATCAGCAAATCGATGACCTGACCGGTTAAAATGGGGATATACAGCGTCGCGGCGACACTGACGGCTGACAAAGCCAGAGAGACCCAAAGATAGCCGCGATAGCGTCCCACATACTTCAGGGAGCGGGAAAGGATGGCGGATTTGGCAGCGTCGCGTTTCATGCGATCACCTCCTCGGGATATTGCGTGCGATAGATTTCCTGATAAAGCGGGCAGGACTTCAGCAGTTCTTCGCTGCTTCCGCAGCCCACCAGACGGCCTTCATCCAGCACCAGAATCTGATCGGCATAGCGGATGGAGCTGGGCCGCTGAGAAATAATGAACACGGTAATCTCGCCGGGCAGCTCCCGAATGGCCTTGCGCAGCGCCGCATCCGTGGCAAAGTCGAGCGCGGAGGCACTGTCGTCCAGAATCAGAATTTCTGGCTTACGCACCAGTGCACGGGCAATGGTCAGCCGCTGCTTCTGGCCGCCGGAAAGGTTGCGGCCGTTCTGTTCCAGCATTTCGTCCAGTCCAAGGGGTTTTCCGCGCACGACTTCGGCGGCCTGCGCGGTTTCCAGCGCCTGCCAGAGCTCTTCATCCGTAGCGCTCTGGTCGCCCCAGAGAAGGTTCTCCCGGATGGTGCCTTGGAACAGGGCGGCTTTTTGCGGCACCACGGCGATCCGCTGCCGCAGGGCCGTCATGCTCTGCTGACGCACATCCACGCCGTCCACCCGGACGCTGCCGGAGGAAACGTCGTAGAAGCGGGGAATCAGTTGAATCAGTGTACTCTTGCCGGAACCGGTGCCGCCGATGACGCCGATGGTCTGTCCCTTCAGGGCCTTGAAGGTAACGTCCGTCAGCGAATCCGCGCCCGCTTCCGGATAGCGGGTGGAAACATGGTCGAATCCGACGCTTTCCCGACAATCAGAAGCAGGCGTTACAGGGCTGGCAGGGTCCTTCATGGAAGGCTCCAGCTTCAGAACGTTTTCCACCCGGGCGGCGCTGGCCATGGATTTGGTCATGGTGATGATCAGGTTGGCCAGCTTGACCAGCTCCACCAGAATCTGGTTCAGGTAGTTGACCAGAGCCACCATTTCGCCCGTCTGAAGCGCTCCGTTGTTGACCTGAACGGCTCCGCTTTTCAGCAGGACGATCAGCGCCGCGTTGACCAGAATAAAGGTCAGGGGATTCATCAGGGCGGACAGGCGGCCTACCCGCAGCTGCATCCGGGTCAGCTCGTCGTTATCGCTCTTGTAGGCGGCAGTTTCCGCCTGCTGCATGCGGAAAGCTCGAAGCACCCGAACGCCGGTCACGTTTTCCCGGGTGTGCAGCAGCACCTTGTCCAGCTGACCCTGTACCCGCTGATAACGGGGCAGCGTCAGCTTGGTAATGCCCACCACCGTCAGGGTCAGAAGCGGAAGCAGCGCCAGAAAGATCAGCGCGGCGCGTGCGTTGACGGTAAAGGCCATGATGGTTGCGCCGAATACCACGAAGGGCGAGCGCAGCAAAAGACGCAGCACCATGTTCACGCCGGTCTGCATCTGGTTCACGTCGGTGGTCATGCGGTTGATCAGCGTCGAAGAACCAAGGCGATCCAGATCCGCATAGGAAAAACGCTGGATGTGGGCAAACAGGGAGGACTTTACATCGGCAGAAAAGCCGGTGGCCGCCCGGGCAGCGAAATACTGCGCCGTGGCGGACGCGCCGAAGCCCAGCAGGCCCAGTCCTACCAGAATCAGGCCGGTTCGGAGCACATAGCCGCTGTCGGAGGCCATGATGCCCTTGTCGATGATGGCCGCCATCAGCAGAGGAACGAAGAGTTCCAGCAGCGCTTCCAGCAGCTTGAACAGCGGCGCAAGCACACATTCCTTTCGATAGGGTTTCAGAAAGGGAAACAGGGTTTTCATGAATTCGTCTCCTTTTGCATTGGAATCGCTATTTTATCGGATGACCATCTGCGTTCGGAAAAGCAGCCCGCCCGGGAGCGCGGCCCCCAGCGCCCAAAGATCATAGGCGCGTTCTTCCAGCCGGAAGAGCGGGTGATCTCGCTCGGCATCCGCCGCTTTGGCAATGATGGGGATCCGGCTTTGCTTCAAATACGACAGCAGCGCTTTCCGTTCCTGACGGAACCCCAGCAGCCGGACGAAAGCCGGTTCCGGATAGGCGCGAAGCAGAGCATCGTCCATGTAAAGCATCATCTGGGTCATAAGCCGGTTCAGGCGCGTTAGGGAGTAGCGGCGCGTTTTGACGCTCTCCAATAGTTTTTCCCGGCAGAGGGCTTCTTTTGCGGCGCTTAGCAGGCGATTTTCCAGCCCTTCGGAACAGTAGGAATAGCCGCGCAGCTCCTCCGGGGTCATGTTTCTCAGCCGAAACAGAAGCGCCTGATCCAGCGCGTCAGGCTGGCAAATGGGGGAATGGGGCAGTGGGTAGCCGCAGGCCTCCTCCGCTTCTGCCCAGCAGCCTGAAAGAATGCTGGCCCGAACCGCCCGGGCAGACGGAAAAGTATTGGGAGCAAGCGCATCTGCGTGATAATCGCCGCTTCGATGGATGGGAAGCGGCTGCAGGGAACTGTTCAGCCGCCGAAGCGCCCGCAGGTAGCACAGCGCCAGAATGTTGTTGGGCCGCTGAAACACGTCCTTCGCTTCCGGAAAACGCTCCTCCAGCGCCTTTCCCTGCGCAGCCGCATGGGACAGGCCCATTCCCAGAAAGAAACGAAGACGGCTCTGAAACGCTTCGTCCGGCGCTTCCAGCAGGGCTGCCGCAGGTTCCAGAAGGGGAAGCTCGTCTTCCGTGCCGAAGGAAAGGTGAGTCACAAAGCCCAGACGTTCCAGAATAGATACGCCGCCCAGCGCGAAGTGCTCCGCATCCCGCAGGGCAAAGGCAGCGGGCAGTTCCAGCACCAGATCGGCCCCATTCTCCAAAGCGGCAGCTGCCCGTGCAGCCGGAGAGAAGAGCGCTGGCAAACCGCGCTGCGTGAAGCAGCCGCTCATCAGGCACACGATCGCCGCGTCAGGATCGGTACGTCGTATCTCCGCAAACTGATGGGCGTGTCCCCGGTGAAAGGGGTCGTATTCGCAGATGATCCCAACGATCTTCACCTGAAAGAGCCTCCCTTTCGCGCGGGTAGTTGGTAAAATGGGGCAACGGGTGAATTTTAGCATATTTCCATGGGGAATGACAACCCGACAGGACTTCAAAAACAGCGAATTCAGCAGTGCTGTGCAGAAAAGAACGGTGAAAAAAAGCGCTTTTTCCTATTTCATTCGTCTGGTCCGAACGCCCGCAGTCTGTTGGATGCCCAGAGTGTCAAAAAAGTGGAGGTGCAGGAGGCACTGCCTCCTGCCGGGGTTATAGGGGCAGAGTCCCTAACCCTTGGTGTGTCGCAGTACTTTCCCCGCAAACCAGCGTAGCGCTGTTTGCGGGCAACGGCGGCTAACTTGGGGTTTTTCGACAGGCTGCGCAGCCTGTTGGCTGCCCTTTTGGCGAAAAACAGAGAAACGAACATAAGACGCTTAAGGCACTTAGAAAAAGTCCGGGAAAGACTTTCTTTTCCTTTCAAAACGGTGTATACTGATAAGGATTTATGAATACCTGCACGTAAGCTGTACGGTAAGCACATAAGGGAGGAAAGTACCATGTCTGCGATTGATAAAATCAAAGCCAAAGCCAAGAGTAAGGTCATGCATATCGTTCTGCCGGAGGGCACCGAGCCCCGTACCGTTCAGGCGACCCGGAAAATCACCGATCAGGGCATTGCCAAAGTGACCCTGCTGGGCAACGTCAACGAAGTGAAGAAAGTCGCCGCTGAAACCGGCACCGATCTGACCGGCGTGGATATCATCGACCCCAAGACCAGTGAAAAGTCCACCGGTTATGCCGACCTGCTTTACGAACTGCGCAAGGCCAAGGGTATGACGCCCGAGCAGGCCGCTGAACTGGTGACCGGCAATACGCTGTATTTCGGCGCTGTGATGCTCAAGGCGGGCGACGCGGACGGCATGGTGGCAGGCGCGATCAATTCCACCGGCAATGTGCTGCGCCCCGCGCTGCAGATCATCAAGACGGCCCCCGGCATCAAGGTGGTTTCCAGCTGCTTTATCATGGAAATTCCCGATCACAAGTGGGGCGACGACGGCGTGATGATCTTCGGCGACTGCGCCGTGATCCCCAACCCCACGGCGGAAGAACTGGCGGCTATCGCCATCGCCAGCGCTGCCTCCGGCAAGCAACTGGTGGATATCGACCCCCGTGTGGCCATGCTTTCCTTCTCTACCAAGGGCAGCGCCAAGCATGATAACGTGACCAAGGTGCAGGAAGCCACCAAGCTGGCCCACGAGCTGGCTCCCGAACTCAAGCTGGACGGTGAGCTGCAGGCGGACGCCGCGCTGGTGGAAAGCGTTGGCCAGCTGAAGGCTCCCGGCAGCACGGTAGCCGGTCATGCCAACACTTTGATCTTCCCCGACCTGCAGGCGGGCAACATCGGCTACAAGCTGGTGCAGCGTCTGGCAGGCGCTGAAGCCATCGGCCCCATCATTCAGGGCCTTGCCAAGCCGGTCAGCGACCTGAGCCGCGGCTGCTCCGTGGATGATATCGTCAGCGTCGTGGCGATCACCGCCGTGAAGGCGCAGGCCTGAGCGAAAAGAGAAGGAGTACATATCATGAAAATTCTGATTCTGAACGCCGGTTCCTCCTCCCTGAAATATCAGCTGATCGACATGGACGGCGAAAAACTGCTGGCCAAGGGCCTGGTGGAGCGTATCGGCATCGAAGGCAGCCATATCAACCAGAAGGTCAACGGTCAGATTTTTGACGCGGTGTCTCCCATGGCGAACCACACCGAGGGCATCCAGTGGATGCTGAAGGCGCTGCTGGATCCCGAAAAGGGCGCGCTGAAGAGTATGGACGAGATCGGCGCGGTGGGCCATCGCGTGCTGCATGGCGGCGAGCGCTTCACCGCCAGCGTTCTGGTGAACGAAGAAGTCAAAGAGGCCATCAAGGCGAATATTCCTCTGGGCCCCCTGCACAACCCCGCTAACCTGATGGGCATCGAGGCCTGCGAGAAGGTCATGCCCGGCACCCCCAATGTGGCCGTGTTCGACACTGCTTTCCATCAGACCATGCCGCCCAAGGCGTATCTGTACGGCGTTCCCATGGAGTACTATGAGAAGCTGCATGTGCGCCGCTATGGCTTCCACGGCACCAGCCACCGCTACGTGAGCAAGCGCGTATGCGAGTTCCTGGGCGTGGACCGCGCCAAGACCCGCGTCATTACCTGCCATCTGGGCAACGGCTCCAGCATGTGCGCCGTCGAAAACGGCAAGTGCATCGACACCAGCATGGGCATTACGCCTTTGGAAGGCGTTATCATGGGTACCCGCTCCGGCAGCATGGATCCCGCCGTGGTGCAGTACATCTGCAACAACGAGCACATCAGCGTGGATGAAATGCTGACCATCTGCAATAAGAAGAGCGGCCTGCTGGGCATCAGCGGCCTGAGCAGCGACATGCGCGACATCGACAAGGCTGCCGACGAAGGCAACGAGCGCGCTATCATCGCCCGCGACATGCTGGTGTACGGCATTCGCAAGTACATCGGCTCCTATGCTGCCGCCATGAACGGTGTGGACGTGATCGTCTTTACTGCCGGTATCGGCGAAAACAACTGCGCGCTGCGCGAGCGCGTCATGAAGGGCTTTGAGTACCTGGGCGCCAAGCTGGATCCCGCCAAGAACGCCGGCTGCCGCGAAGAAGCCGTCATCTCCACCGATGACAGCAAGGTGAAAATCTGCGTCATCCCCACCGACGAAGAAATCGTCATTGCCCGCGATACGCTCTGCATCGTTACCGGCAAACCCATCGAATAAGCAGGAGCAAGGCAATGCACATCCAGTCTGTAAAGCGTACTGATCGCATTGCCCTGTTTCTCCAAACCAAACGAGTCGCAGCCCTGTTGAGCCGCGGCTCGTTTTTCTTCGATTGAATCCTGATGAACCCGGACGGAGGCCAACATGCCGCTTCACCACTTGTATCATCCGATCACCTCAACGCCTTTTCAGCAGACGGCCCAGCATGTGGAGACAGTACCTTCCAAGCCTTTACTTCCCTTTATTCGCTGCTTCTGGGGGCCGCCGAAAAAACGGGAGGGCGGCGAAAGCGTCCGCGAGCTGGTGATCCCGGACACCTGCATGGATCTGATTTTTGAAACGGACCGAAAAACCGGAAATCGGAGCGCACGCTTCTGCACGATCAGCGACGTTTCGTTTGTTTCGAATCCTTCTGAAACCATTGTAAAAGAACGCTTCGGCATTCGCTTCTACCCGTGGACAGCGGCTCGTCTGACGGTTCGGCCGCTGACAGGTACGAAAAACGGCTGCTACGATGGAGAACTCTTCTTTCCCTCGCTGGTGAAGGCCGTACTGGATGTGCTGAAAGAAACGCCCGCCTTTCCTGAACGGTGTGCGCGAACGGAAAAGATCCTTTATGAAGCCCTGTGGGAGAAAACGGATGCACCGGACTGCCTGAATGTACTGGAAGGATTTTTTCGCCGGGAAGGGCGATGGAGCGTGCAGGAAGCAGCAGAAAGCGTCTGCGTCAGTGAAAGACAGCTGGAACGGCTGTTTGCCGCGTCTTTTGGCGTAACGCCGAAAACCATGATGCGTCTTTTGCGCTACCAGCGTCTCTGGCAAAGCGCAGTTTTTGACCCGGCCTTCCGTCAGGCGGATGCCGCCATTCGTTTTGGCTATACCGATCAGGCCCATATGGCCAACGAATTTCGCCTTTATCATACGATGCCGCTGAAACAGGCGCTGCAGTTGGCACGGGATCCTGTCGTATTTTTACAAGAAAGGGAGAGGACGCTGCGTTAAGATGGGTTTGCGGCTGGAAAACAGCCGGGAAAGGAAGAAACGAAATGAAAACTCTCACGAAAGAAACGCAGCGTCGGCTTCGCCGTTGGCTCCAGTGCAATGCCCGTCCTTTAGAATGGGCGCTGTATCTTCAAAAGTTTGAAAACGGTTCTGTGGAAGCGGTGCTGGACGCGCTGGCCGCCTATCAGAACCCGGACGGCGGCTTCGGCTACGCCTTGGAACCGGATGATTGGAACCAGAATTCCACCTTGAATGCAACGGTTTACGCCATGCAGCTGATGACGGGCATCGGTGTTTCCCATCATCCGTTGATGGACGGCGCATTGCGCTTTCTTCAGTCAGGGGCCTGCTTTCAAAAGGAGGAATGGCAGTTCTGTACGCCCAGCAGCCGGGAGTTTCCCCATGCGCCGTGGTGGGGCATGAGCGAAGAAGAAGCAAAGGAAGAAAATCCCGGCGTAACGAATAAAGTGGCCGGATTGCTCCTCGAACTTTGCCAGCCGGAGGACAGCTTATATCAGACGGCTCTTCGGGTCGCGCAGCGCAGCTTTCCAGTCTTTATGCAGCTGCCGCCGAAGGGGGAACGGGAAGTGGAGGGCTACGCGCTGCTGCTTCCTCATTGGATTCGGCTGGGCGTTGCGCCCGATCCCGAAAAAGCCATCAGGAGAATGCTGGAAATCGGCAATGCCGTCATCGAACGCGATCCCTCCAGATGGTCGGACTACGTTCCGCGGCCATCAAGCGTCATTTCTACGCCGGAAAGCCCACTGTATCCCATGAATCAGGAAATCGTAGAACAGGAATTGGATTACCTGATCGATACGCTTTCGACGAATGGGGTATGGGAACCGAACTGGACCTGGTACAACACCATCGAGCTTTACCCGGAAGCATATGCCATCAGCCGGAACTGGTGGCGCAGCATCCTCGCCATTGGGCATTTGAGCTTTATTCGGGTTTTTGGGCGGTTGGAGTGAGAAAAGCGAAAAACGAATTTTTGGTGTCAGAACGGCATTTTCTTGCTATTTCTATAGAAAAATGCTATAGTATGATTGGAAAATCATTTTGGCGCAGCATTCGCTTTTCAAATGCACATTGAATCATCTGCCGCCGCGAAAGAGGGGAAATACCGCCATGCGCAAATCGTACTTTCACTGGCTTCCCGTTCTGTTCCTGCTTATTCTGCTGATTGTATTCGGATTTACCTGCGCAAGCGCCGAGGAGGCGAGCGCGATCACGAATGAACGATTCATAGAGCAATACGGGTTTCCGGAGTCCATTCGGACGCACGATACCCGCTTCATGGCGGACGTTGATAATCTCGAAGTGCTGGATGCAAATTTCAATCTGCAATCGGCAGCGGCTACAAACGGCGGAAAAACCGTTGTGATCACCGGAGAATATGATCTGACCGATCATGCGAAGGCCGGAGTCAAGATCAGCACGGATTATGAGGTTTTCTTTTCGGCGGAAGGCGAAAAAAGGGTGCTGGACAAAGAAGTGGTGCGCATTCCTGTATTTACCGCCTCCGGTCTGGTGCTTTACGCCACGGTTTCCATAAGGCTCGACGTCGCAGGAAATTTTGAATTTGTGCTGGGCTATACCGGCGTGAATTCCACAATTTCCTATCAGGAGGAGCAATGGAACGGCGCCCTGACGGGAGGAACGCCGTCGGTGAAGATTAGCACCGGCGCGGCGTTCGGCACGGATCTGTGCTTGAATTTTGCGGTTGGTCTGGCTGCCTCCAACAAATTTGATTTGGTTAAGGTATCCTCCATTATCCGTGGGGATGCCGCTGTCTCGAAAAACTACGATTCCACCGTGCCCAGATCCATTCTATGCAGCGATGTAGACCTGGTCGCAAGCGCGTATGCGGAGGCGCATGCCGGACTGCTGCCGAGAGACGGACATAAATTCAAATTTGATTATGTCTGTTCCTGGCAGAGTCCGCGCATACCTTTCTATGAGAAGAACTTTCATTTTGAAGGACGCACGCTGGTGGACGCATGCACCTGCCGTTTTACGTGCATCAACGTATATTCGGAGGAGGGTGTGCTGTACGATACGCTCTTGAAGCCGTCTGGGACTGTGCTGAACAACGATGATCTTCCGAAGTTCACGAAAGAGGGGAAGCTTCTTGCCGGATGGCTGGTTACGGACATGAACGGCGAAATTGTTTCGGAAACTCTCCCCGCTACCGTAGACGGTGCGGAGCTGAACTGCACGGCGCAGTGGACGAATGATGATTCCGCTGGTTTCACACTTCCGGCAGAGGTCGAAACGGATTTTGTGGAAAACCTGTCGCTGCCATCCTACTATGATGGAACGGGAAGCTCAAGAACCATATACGTTCGGGGCGGGGAAATGAATGGAACGACACTGCGCTGCTATATTCCCACTTATGAATCCTCCTATGCAGATCGAAACAAAATTCATGTTGCAATCGAAAATGCCGGAACGCAGGTGAAGCATATTGTATTTGAACCGGGCTTTACAAGCTTCAACGGCGCACGTTATTGCTATTCGCTGGAAAGTCTGTATTTTGATGATGAGATGACGTACACGGGATACAACAATGATAATCCGCGCCTGACTCAGGTGCATCTGCCCGCCAATATGGAGGAGTCGCCCTATTTCGCAAATTGCTACTCCCTGCAGCACATTGATCTGCCCAGTGGCATCACCGATATCCGGGCAAAAGCTTTTTACGCTTGCCGGTCACTTTCGGATATCACACTCCCAGAGAGTATCGCTTCCGTTGGCGCGAATGCATTTTGGGGCTGCCGCTCACTGACCAGCATCGATATTCCGGAATCCGTAACGGAAATCGGAGGAAATGCGTTTAGCGAATGCACCTCTCTGCGCACAGTTCGGTTTCCGTCAGGAATTAGCAAACTTGCGTCCGGCACTTTATACAATACGCAGGTAGAAACGCTTGATCTGCAGGTGACAGGCGATTTGACGGTTGAATATCAGGGTGCGGCACGCATTCGAAACATTCATATCAGCGGCAGGAATATCACGCTTGCTAGCAAGGCGTTTTCGGACAGCACCGACCTTCAGTCGCTGACGATTACCGGCGATACCATTTCCATTACCGGCAATATGTTTCACGATTTTCCATATCTGACAGATGTAACGCTCAGTGCAAAAGAAATTTATCTCGGGGACAACCTGTTTGAAAATTGCCCGCAGCTGCGGAATGTGACGATTTCCAACTGTACGACCCTCTATCTGGGCGACAATGTGTTTGCCGGCTGCAAGAACCTTGCGCGCTTTGATTATGCGGGCGAAATATATTCCTGGACCACCGGCGCTAGCCTGAAGAATCTGTTCAGCGAAACCGCGATCGAACGCCTTTCGCTCAATGTGAACGTCACCGGGCTGACCATTCAAAACATGCCCTGTCTGACGGAGCTGACGCTGAACGGAACCATCGGTACACTGAGCATTTTGAATAACAATGCCCTAACGGCCATTCAGCTTTCTCCCGGCCTGCAGGCAGTCGAAGCCATCAGTAAAAATGCCGCGCTGGAAACGCTGGATTTCCCGGAAAACGTGACCTTTGCGGAAAACGCGCTTTCGGAGAACCCATCGCTGCATACGGTGCGTCTGCCGGAATCGCTGACAACGCTGCCTACCTATCTGCTGAAAAATTGTACTTCTCTGCGCAGCGCCACGTTCTCTTCTCAGCTGGAGCGCATCAATCACGGCGTGTTTTACGGATGTGCGCAGCTGGCCGATATCCGCCTGCCGGAAACGCTTCAGCGGGTAGACGATAGCGTATTCGAAAATTGTACCTCGCTGACGGAAATTACGATTCCTGCTTCCGTTTCCATCTTCGGCACCAATGCGCTTAACGGCTGTACCAATCTGAAAACAGTGTATGTCCAGTCGACGGAGGCGTTTGTATTCTTTGACAAGGAATTTCTGACGGATCGCGTGGTCTATTGTCCCAAGGACAGCGCTACCTGGAGCGTAACGGAATATACGCGCGTTGCATCGGATGCGCCCGTCTACACCCTGCGCCTGCATTGGAACGATGGGCGAGAGGACACTGTGAAGCTGCGCACGGCAGGGGATACGCTGTACGCGCCCGTGCTGAGCTACATGAATCTTCGGGATGCAAACTATCTTCGCTGGTTCAGCGATCCCGATTGCACGCAGCAGACAGAGTTTCCGGAAACAATGCCGAACGGCGATCTGGAGCTGTATCTGGGACTCGCGTATCAAACCACAACGGGCGATTATGTAGACTGGAACCATCTGGAGGGCAATTATGATTGGGATGAACTCGATCCCGCCACCGGAAATTGGCGGCAGGTAGCGAAGCTGATTTCCTACAACGTGGAGCAGGAGTTCTTCCATATTCCCGATCAATTTGAAATCATGTATGCAAACGCCATCCATCAGGGCGTTCGATACGTGGAAATCGGCGAGAGTATGCGCAAAATTGATCCCGCCGCCTTCTGCTCCGCCGTGGATCTGGAATATATCGACGTTGACCCGGCAAATACGAATTATTATGCGCGGGACGGCGTGCTCTACAGCGCGGACGGCACGCTGCTGGTATATCCCTGCAAGCGTCCGGGCGTGGAATTCAGTGTTCCGGACAGCGTGACGGCCATTGCGCAGAACGCATTTTACCAGCCCGAGAACGTTGAACCGGAATTGCTCAGTCTGAATTTGCCGGACAGCGTAAACCGCATCGACGCCGGTGCTTTCTCAGGCCGGGCGCTGCCCTTTGCGGTGCAGACCAACAACATGTCGCTTCTTTCCGCGCTTGCGCAGGAGGGCATATACTGCAATCCCGCCATTCTGGCCCTTGTCAGCGACGGCACGCTGCTGGATATGTATATCGTTTCCGCAGGGCTTCCGCTGCCTGAGCTGCGAGCGCCCGAAAAAGAGGGAATGCAATTTGTAGGCTGGCATCTGGAGGACGATGATACCCTGCTTGATCCGGGCAGCATGACTATGCCGTCCGACGGACTGATTCTCTGCGCCGAATGGCGCGCAGGGCTGAGCTGGCAGCTTGTGCTTCCCGCCAGCCTGCGTGTGATTGAAGCGGAGGCCTTTGAAGGCAGCGTCATGGCCAGCGTGCGCTGTCCGGAAGGAACGGTCGAAATCCAGCGCCGCGCTTTTGCCGATTGTAAGCAGCTCCGTGATATTTATCTGCCTGCCAGCGTACAAAGCATTGCGGAGGACGCGTTTTCCGGCACTGAAAATCTGACCATCCATACGGCGGAAGGCAGCGCTGCGGCGGAGTGGGCGCAGTCGCACGGCTATGCCGTTCAGATCGATTCGATTTGAGAATGAGAGCGCGGTTCGTTCCATGAGCATGATGCCGTAAAGCCGTTCCGGGGAAAAACGAGTCTGCAAGAGGCTGCATGCAGTAAAATCAGAAAAGCAAATTTCCCGCTTGACTTTCTGACCGTTCTTTTCTATAATGGGCTCACAGGCCAAGAAGGGAACCAGTACCCTGCGCAAGCCCGTATGCAGAGAGCCGCCGGTCGGTGCAAGGCGGATGCGGAAAGCAGGCGAATACATCCCGGAGCCCAGCCGTGAAGCAGCAGTAGCGGACTGCCGGTACGCCGGTTACAGCGTAAAACGATAGCCGATGCCGTCGTCAGAGCACAAACGGAAGTGGTACCGCGATTTTTCTCGCCTTCCTCCCATTCGGGAGGAAGGCGATTTTCGTATTAGCTTGCAAACGACGGCGGTGCAAAGGAGAGTGACTGTCATGCTGCCAGAAGGATTGAGCTTTGCCTCCCGATTCGATCGTGTGACCGGCAGTGCCATTCGGGAAATCTTTAAGGTGCTGACCCGCCCCAACATGATTTCCTTCGCGGGAGGAAGTCCGTCCGCCGAAGCCCTTCCCGACGGGGAATGCGCCGAGCTCGCCCGGCAGGTGCTGCTGGACGACGGCAAACGGATTCTGCAATATGGGGCTACCGAAGGGTATCCGCCCTTTGTGGAAAGCCTGATTTCCTATTTGATGGAGCATTACGGCTTTGAAGCGCAGCCGTCTGACGTGCTGCCCACCACGGGAAGCACGTCCTGCATGGATCTGCTTTGCAAGGTGTTCCTCAATCCGGGGGATATGGTGCTGGTGGAAAGCCCCACCTTTCTGGGAAATATGCAGACCCTTCGGCTGTACGAGGCCAATCTGGTTTCCATTCCCAGCGATGAAGACGGCGTTCTGATCGATGCACTGGAAGAAGCTGCCAGTAAGTATCACCCGAAGCTTTTTTACGTGATTCCCTGCTTCCAGAATCCCTCCGGACGGACGCTTTCGTTGGAGCGCCGCCGCAAAATTGCGGAACTGGCGGCAAAGTATCATTTTCTGGTGATGGAGGACGATCCCTACCGCGATCTTCGCTATGCGGGCGAAACGCTCCCGACCATCAAGAGCTTTGACCGGGAAGGCTATGTGGTCTACTGCGGCAGTTTTTCCAAGATCATCAGCCCCGGACTGCGGCTTGGGTATCTTTACGGGCAGGAGGATATTGTCCGCAAATGCGCCATCGGGAAGCAGGGCACCGATCTGCATACGTCGAATCTGACGCAGGCGGTGGTGGACGCTTTTCTGCGGCGCGGCTTGCTGGAGCCGCATATTCAGGCGATTCTTCCCGGCTATCGGGACAAGCTGAACGCCATGGCTGACGAGTTGGAGCGCTTCCCGGCCGGAACGAAATTCAGCCGTCCGGAAGGCGGACTCTTCCTGTTTGCGGACCTGCCGGAACCTCTGAATGCGACGGAACTGTTCCAGCAGGCGGTAGAGCGCGGCGTGGCCTACGTGCCCGGTTCGTTCTTCTACCCGGAAGGCGGCCATCCGAATACCCTGCGGCTGAACTTCTCCAATTCAACGATGGAGCAGATTCATCAGGGCATGTCGATACTGCGGAAACTGTTCGAGGAATCTCTCGGACACTGAAATAAGGAATCAATGCAACCAATAAAAAGGCAACAGAAAAGCAACAGAAAGGAAGAAAACACCATGCAGCATATTCTGGACATCCTGAAGGAACGCGGTTTTCTGGCTCAGATCACCTTTGAAGAGGACCTGTACAAAGCCCTTGAGAAAGAACCCATGACCTTTTATCTGGGCATCGACCCCACGGCGGACAGCCTGCATGTGGGCCACTTTATTCCGATTATTGCGGCCAGCCACCTGCAGAAGGCCGGACACCGTCCGATCATTCTCTGCGGCGGCGGCACGGCCATGATCGGCGACCCCAGCGGCAAGAGCGATCTGCGCAAGATGATGACCAAAGAGACCATTGCCGGAAACGTGGCGGCGATTCAGAAGCAGCTGACCCGCTTCATGGACTTCGGCGAGGGCAAGGCCATGATGGTCAACAACGGCGACTGGCTGCTGAACCTGAACTATATCGACTTTCTGCGTGAGGTGGGCGCGCTGTTCAGCGTCAACCGTATGCTGACCGCCGAATGCTACAAGCGCCGTCTGGAAACGGGCCTGACCTTCCTGGAATTCAACTACATGCTGATGCAGAGCTACGACTTCCTGCAGCTGTTCCAGAAATATAACTGCCGTCTGCAGATCGGCGGCGACGATCAGTGGAGCAACATGCTTTCCGGCGCGGATCTGATCCGCCGCAAGGAGCAGCAGGACGCCTTTGCCCTGACCTGCAAGCTCATCATGACCCATGACGGCAAAAAGATGGGCAAGACCGAAAAGGGCGCGCTGTGGCTGGATCCTGCCCGCACCTCTCCCTATGATTTCTATCAGTACTGGCGCAACGTGGCCGACGCGGATGTGGAGCGCTTCCTGGGCCTGCTGACCTTCCTGCCCATGGACGAGGTTCGCCGTTTGGGCGCGCTCAAGGATGCGCAGATCAACGAAGCCAAGCGGGTGCTGGCTTTCGAAATCACCAAGCTGGTTCACGGCGAGGAAGAAGCCCTGAAGGCGCAGGATGCGGCTCAGGCGCTGTTCGCAGGCGGCGGAAGCAGCGAGAATGTGCCCACCTACGAGTTCAACGCCGCCATGCTGGCGGAAGACAGCCGACTGACCAGCCTGCTGGCGATGTGCGGCCTGTGCGCCAGCCGCGGCGAAGCGCGCAAAATGGTGCAGGCAGGCGCGGTGCTGGTAGGCGAAAACAAGGTGACGGATATCGACGCCTGCATCGAAGCCAGCCAGTTCGGTTCCGACGGCCTTCTGCTGCGCAAGGGCAAGAAGAATTACTGCCGCTTGATTCTCAAATAATATGAACGGCTTCAAAACGCTTCTGAAAGAAGCGAGCGACGAGTATATCGTCAACAAAAGCCGCTTCATTGGCAGCGCCGCTCCGGTGGAAACGCCGGAGCAGGCGCTGGCCTTTCTGGACAAAATCCGTCAGCAATATAAGGACGCGACCCACAACTGCTACGCTTACATCATCGGGAAAAACGCCGGCATCATGCGCTACAGCGACGATGGGGAACCCGGCGGAACAGCGGGCATGCCCATTATCGAGGTGATGAAGGCTCGCGGCGTGGTGGACTGCGCCGTGGTCGTGACCCGTTATTTCGGCGGGATCCTGCTGGGTGCGGGTGGTCTGGTGCGGGCTTATTCCCATACCTGTGCGCTGGCGCTGAACGCAGCCAAGGTCTGCGAAATGCATCCCACGGTACGGTATATGGCGGAAGTGGCCTATCCGCTGTGGGATCGGGTACAGCATCAGCTGAAAAGCCTTCCCGTTCGGCTGGAAAATCCGGAATTCACCGCATCCGTCGGCTTTGAATTGGTGATGAAGGAAACGGATGAAGCGCGGGTGCGGGAGGCACTGACCCGCGTGACCGACGGACGCATGGAATGGCTGAAAACGGAGGAAACCTATTCCCCTTGGGAGGAAGAAAACAGCGATGGACTTGTTTGACGTTATCGGCCCCGTGATGGTCGGCCCCAGCTCGTCCCATACGGCGGGCGCGGCCCGAATCGGAAAGATCACCCGGCGGCTGCTTGGCTGTAAGCCGGTGCGGGCCAGAATCGGACTGTATGGCTCCTTTCAGAAAACCTATCTGGGGCATGGTACGGACAAGGCGCTGGTGGGTGGCCTTCTGGGCATGAATGTGGACGATCTCCGCCTGCGGAACAGTCTGGAAATCGCCCGGCAGGAAGGACTGGAATATTCCTTCTATCCGGCGGAACTGCGGCATGCTCACCCCAATACGGTGGTGCTGGAGGTGGAAGGGGAAGACGGACGGCAGCTGACGGTGCAGGCTTCTTCGGTCGGCGGCGGAGAGATTCGCGTCAATGCCATCGACGGATTGGAAGCCGGGTTTTCCGGGCATGAGAACACCATTGTGCTGACCTATGCCGATACCCGGGGGATGATTGCGGCCATCAGCAAACAGGTATCAGAAGCTCATCTGAACATCGCCACCATGCGCGTTTTTCGGGATACGCAGGGCGGCAAGGCGATCATGGCGCTGGAACTGGACGGGGAAGCGCCGGAGGAATTGCTGCGGGCGCTTTCGCACCTTCGGGATGTGTATCGGGTGGCTTACCTGCCCGCCGCAGAGGAGAGTACGTCATGCGAACCATAAAGGAACTTCTGGAAGCCGCCGAAACCGCACAGGTTTCATTGGGAGAAATCTCGCTGCGCTGGCAGGCTGAGAAAAGCCGCGAATCCCTCACGGAGGTTCAGGCGAAAATGGGGGAACGGCTGCAAATCATGCGTCTCAGCGTGCAGGATGGCCGTTCGCCGGAACTGCGTTCCGCCTCCGGCCGGGTAGGCGGTCAGGCAGCTAAAATGGCGCAGCCGGAGCAGATGGGCCGTTTCGGCGTGGTGAGCAAAGCCTGCGCCTATGCCATGGCCGTGGCGGAAAGCAATGCCTGCATGGGAAAAATCGTAGCGGCTCCCACCGCCGGAAGCTGCGGAATCCTTCCCGGGGCTTTGCTTGCCGTACAGGAAGAAGAACATTTTTCAGAGGATGAACTGATCTCAGCCCTGTTTGCCGCCGCCGGGATCGGGCGGGTGATTGCGCTGGAAGCAACCATCAGCGGCGCGGAGGGCGGCTGTCAGGCGGAATGCGGAGCGGCTGCTGCCATGGCGGCAGCTGCACTGACGCAGCTGTACGGCGGGACGCCCCGTCAGGCCTGCGACGCCTGTTCTTTTGCGCTGATGAACATGCTGGGACTGGTGTGCGATCCTGTCTGCGGGCTGGTAGAAATCCCCTGCGTATACCGCAATGTGGGCGGGGTATCCCAGGCTTTTGCCGCCGCACAGCTGGCCCTAAGCGGGGTGGAGTGCCCCATTCCCGGCGACGAAGTTATTCTGGCCATGAAGGACGTGGGGGATGGAATGCCCGCCAGCCTGAGGGAAACCGGGGAAGGCGGCTGCGCCGGATGCCGCAGCATGAAAAATCCCTGACGGATAACCGTCAGGGAAAATTCAGAGCGTCTTCAGAAAATCAAGCAGCGGTTCGCTGCTCCCGGCGTAGGTCAGGATATATCGCTGGCCGTACCAGAATATTTGCCCGTATGTGCCGGGGTCGATCATTCCGGCCAGATATTCTGCCCGGTTGCTGTCATCGAAGTAAACGAGAACTTCTTCGCCTTCTTCGGTGCGAAGCGCTTTCCAGCGGGCAGGCTCTCCAATGGCAACGGGCGTTTCGGCGGATACCTCGGCAAGCGAAACAGGGAAGCCGCCTTCTTCAAAGAACTGCATGATCTGCTGATAGGGATCCTTCAGCGCCGTAGCGCGAAAGCAGCCGGTCAGCAAGATCAGGCAGAGCAACAGAAAAAGAGAAAGAATAAGAGAACGGAAGCGCTTCATCCATGCGTCTCCTTTCAGAAAAAATAGAGCCAACAGGAGGAAAGATTCTATGCGCTGCGGATGCCCTCATTGCGAAGCCTATATGATCCAGTCGGAAACAGACGGGCAGGCCTGTGTCTGTCCGGAATGCGGCTATCGCTGCAACGCCTGTCTGGGCACGGCTTCTATGATTACCAGAGAACAGTTGGAGCAGTGGAAAGGCACCGATTGGTTTACTCCTCAGTTCGACCGCCCTTTGAACGATGAAGAGGCGGAAGAATCAGAAGTTGATCACCCCTAAATGCTCCAGAAGAATCTTCAGGCCGATGAGCACCAGCACCACGCCGCCGGTGATTTCGGCCTTTTTTTCGTACTTGGTGCCAAAACGATTGCCAATGATTACACCGATCCAGCTCAGGCAGAAGGTTGTCAGGCCGATAATGGCAATAGCGGGCAGGATAGGCGTTTGCAGCACGGCAAAGGTAATGCCGACGGCCAGCGCGTCGATGCTGGTAGCAATGGCCAGCAGCAGCAGTTCTTTCAGATCCAGCTTTGCTTCTTCCAGCTTTTCGTTTTTTTCGTCGTCTTTTTCGTGCGTGGCGTCCCAAATCATTTTTACGCCGATATAAGTAAGTAGGGCAAAAGCGACCCAGTGATCCACCGGCTTGATATACTGCTCAAACTGGGTTCCCAGAAACCAGCCGATCAGCGGCATAATGGCCTGAAAGCCGCCGAAAAACAAGGAGATAATGAAAGCGTGCCGATGATTCAGTTTTCTCATGGAAAGCCCTTTGCACATCGAAACGGCAAACGCATCCATCGAGAGGGCAACGCCAATGAGAAAAAGTTCTGCCACCATTCAGAATTCACTCCGTTTCAAAAAGAGGGCGCAGGGCCCTCTTTTTTGTCTGAAAACGATTATAATTTTGGAAGGTCGGTTTGTCAAGATTTACCACTGATGGCTGCCGACAACATGAACGCGCATCAGGTTTGTGGTGCCGCTGATGCCCAACGGAACGCCTGCCGTCATGACGATGAGGTCATCCTTGTGCAGGAGGCCCGCGTCAATTCCAGCATCCACGGCCCGTTCGAACAGTTCGTCTGTGTCGGTGACTTCTTCGATCAAAAGGGGCGTAATCCCCCAGCTCAGGCACAGCTGCCGAACCACGCGCTCAACGGGAGCACAGGCGATAATCGGGCATCCGGGCCGGAAACGGGAAAGCATTTTGGCCGTAAAGCCGGTTTTCGTCACCGTCACAACGGCCGTAGCATTCAGATCCTGCGCGGAGGTACAGCAGGCATGGGAGATAGCGTTGGTGATGTTGGCGCTGGGGCGGGGCACGCTGTCCCTGAAGCGCTGCACATAGTCAATGCTGGCTTCTGCCACCTGGGCGATTCGCGCCATGGTCCGCACTGCCTCCACGGGATACAGGCCCGCCGCCGTTTCGCCGGAAAGCATAATCGCGCCTGTTCCGTCATAAATGGCATTGGCCACGTCGGTAGCCTCGGCCCGGGTCGGCCGCGGATTTTTGATCATGCTGTCCAGCATCTGCGTGGCGGTGATGATCTGCTTTCCCCGGGAGTAAGCCTTGCGGATGATCATTTTCTGAATAATGGGAATCTGCTCCAAAGGAATCTCCACGCCCAGATCGCCGCGGGCTACCATCACGCCGTCGCTGACGGCCAGAATGCTGTCGATATTCTGAACGCCCTGCATGTTCTCGATCTTGGCGATGATGGAGATACCCTTGCCGCCGTTGTCGGTCATCAGCTTGCGGATGGCAAGGATGTCTTCTTCCGTGCGGGTAAAGGAAGCGGCGATGAAGTCCACATTCTCCTGAATCCCGAAGAGAATATCCTCCCGATCCTTCCGGCTGATAAAGGGCATGCTCAGATTGGCGTCCGGCACGTTGATTCCTTTGCGGTCGGAGATCACGCCCCCGTTATTCACGCGGCACTGGATTTCCGTTTTGCTGACCGCTTCCACCGTCAGGCCGACCAGACCGTCGTCGATCAGGATTGTCGTTCCGGGCTGCACATCGGCGGGCAAATCTGCATAGGTAATGGAAACGTGCTCGGCGTCGCCTTCCACATCGCCGGTGCACAGGGTAAAGAGCTGCCCTTTTTGCAGCGTCACCCGATGGTCCCGAAAGGTTTTCAGCCGGATCTCGGGCCCTTTGGTATCCAGCATGATACCGACAGGCGTATGCAGTTCGGCGCTCAGCGCTCGAATGCGGCGGATGTTTTGGGCATGCCCCTCGTAAGTGCCATGAGAAAAGTTCAGGCGCGCAACGTTCATCCCCGCCTGAATCATTGCCCGCAGAATCGCGTCATCTTCCGTGGCGGGGCCTAGAGTACAGACGATCTTTGTTTTCCGAAGTGCCGTCAAAGTCCATTCCTCCTTATTTTGAATGGCATGCTTCCAACTTGCCCGTCAGGGCGCAGGGGAGCGCTGCGAGAATGATGCATACGACGGCCATCAGCCCGTAATCCCGCGCCATGGAAGGCGTTCCGATGCTGAGACGACCATCCAACGAAAATTCCAGCGCCGCGATCATCCCCAGACAGAGAATGAAAATCAGCCAGACAAACCACGGCATGCGCCGTCCCATTTGACGGAAGCGCCGGGAAAGTGCCAGCAGGACGCAAAGAAGTACGACCCCGGCAGCTACCTGCCCGATGCGCAGGAAGATGAAAAGCATATGGCCATCATCCCGCAGGCTTTCCCAGAAAATCTGCATGGAGGCAAAGACAGCCCAGTAGCGAAGCGCCAGAATGCCCTCTGTTTTCGTTTTCTTGCGGGAAAGCAGCAGCACCAGATACAGAACGAAGCATGCAAGGCACTGCAGACGGTAGACGATCAGGCGGTATTCCAGATTCACGCCCAGTTTCTGCTCCAAAAACAGGAAGGGAAAGGCAGCGGTCAGGAAGCCTTCGTCGATCACCTTGCCAACGCCCAGCTCCGTCCGGCCTTCACCGGAATACAGCATGGCAAACAGCAGTGCTGAAGAAAGACTGACACAGTCCCAGAAGGAGGCAAAGGAGCAGTGCTGGATTTTCGCGGTCAGCCATGCCGCCAGCAGCAGTCCGGGAACGATGCCCCATATGGAGTAACCGCCGTCCCAGATACACAGCATGAGCCACGGGTTTTCATAGGTAGAGAAAAGGTTCCACTGAAAAATGCAGTACAGAAGCCGGGCAAAAAACAGGGAAAGTGGAATAGAAAGCAGACCGAAAATCGTTATCGTGCCCTTGGGCAGGGTATGTTTCGGAGCACTCAGAAGCAGGGCGATCAGCATGCAGCCCACGCCCGCAGCTGCAAAAAGACCATAGGGGAAGATCATCATTTTGGTTCCTTACTCGCCGATGGCGCTTGCAAAGTAAATAATGTCGGAAACGCTGCGCTCCTTGTTCTCCTTGGCAGAATAAATTTCGTTATGGAACACCAGCGTGGCGCTGTTGCCGCCGTCCAGATTATAAGCCTGCTGGCAGCCGATATCGCCCATGATAGTCGCCAGTTGTTCCATGGTCACGCCAACCGTTTCGGAGGTGCGGCCATTGACAACTACCACTGCGTAGGTCAGCGGGCCGATTTGGCCGATGGCTGCCCGGGGATTGGGCTGAGTGGGATCGAAAGCATAATCATCATAGGTATCCGCCCCCTGCACTTCGCCGTCCACGACCAGAGCAGGGCCGAAAAAGAAGCAGTTGACGATTTCATGATCATTTTGCAGCGTGGCAATGCCGTCCTGCTGGTTTTCCTTGCCGCGCATCAGAATGTGAAAGTCGCCCAGTTCATCGATCACCAACAGATCATAGTTGTTGGAAACCTTCTCCCGGAAGACTTCCTTCTGCCGTACCATGTAGCCGCCTTTTTTTTCGGAGTTGGAGTAGAAGTCCCCGTTGACTGCCACAATGCCGTTGTAATTCGCCGTAATGCGGGTAATCAGGTTGGTGTTGGAGGATTTCAGTTTGCTGCCCGCTACAGCCGTCCGAATCTGGGAAGGCGTGGCAATGCGCACATAGGCAATGAACACATCGCTGTCATACAGGCGCTTCTTTTCCATTTCCACAATGATGGAATCGTCGCGGTAGCTGTTTTCCGTAAAGTTTTCTTCCAGCGGCGCGCTGCCGGGTGTAAAAAGGCCGGTATCCAGCGCATTGATATTGACGGCGGGCAGAATATCGCTCAGGGCAGCGTTGGCCAGCACGGCGCGGGGCTTCAGGATGTTCCGGGCTGATTCGTCGGTTTCTTCGTCCTCTTCCCACAGCGCGTCCTCATAGCGGGAAAGTGCTTCGTCCGTTACAGCGCCGGAGGGAACCAGAACCGTCAGGGAAACGACCATCAAAAGCAGTAAGGCCGTCAGTAAGGTCAATTTTGTTTTGGACATTCAAAAATCTTCCTTTCCGGAGGGGGTACTTTTGTATTGCCTCCAACCGCGCAAAATAGCGCAGTTTCATTATACAATAGCCGCCCGCAAGCCGCAAGGAAGAATTCTGTTAAGAAATCCAGATTATGTATGGTTTTCGTAAAAACAAAGAAACATTTTGTTCAAAAAGTTCCGACAGAAAGAAGATGATACAGCGCCGCAATTTCCGTTTCCAGCGTGCAGGCCGTTTGCTCATAGGCAGGGTCATCGCCGCCGAAGGGGTCGGGAATTGGCTGGGAAAAAGTACGGATCCTTTCCGAAAATGGGGGAAAGCGCCGCCGAAGAGCTTCGGCATGGGCCGGACTCATGCAGACGATCAGGGCAACGCTTTCCAAAAGCTGACTGCTGACAGGCTGGGCCCGATGCCACCACAGGCTCAATCCGCGCCGCTTCATGGCGCGCAGCGCGCCCTCGGATGCGGGAGCGCCGGGGAAAGCCTGCACCCCGGCTGAAATAGCACGAAAACGATGATCGCCCTGACGCTCGCAGAAAGCGTTGAACAGACAGGCGGCCATGGGGCTGCGGCAGGTGTTGCCGGTACAAACGAACAGAACCGTTTTCATGGATTTCTTTCCGCCTCGCTGTCCGCGTCAATTTCTGTGAAGGCGGCGGCGCGGGCCAGACGGTTCATGATAGCCAGACCGATGCCGTCTGTGGTCAGTACCTCGCTGAACAGAACGGGAATGCGGTCGTCATCCGCCTGACGAAGCAGCTTGAACAGCAAATGCGCCATTTTCTCCGGCGTTTTCCGGCTGCCAATGGAAACGGCGTCCAGCCCCTGATAGGCGTTCAGATGCTCCTCAAAGGCAAAAACACGCACCGGTTTTCCCTGACGCTGGGCTTCATCGGCGTGACGGCGGATGCACTGTTCCACGTGCTCCGGCGTTCCCTTCACCATGGTCAGCTGGCCGGAGGGTGCATAGTGCCGGTAGCGCATGCCGGGAGAAAGTGCTTTTTCTCCTTCACGAAGGGGACGAAGCACACTGTCGGCTACTTTGACCTCCTTCAGCACGGTCAGAAGCATTTCCGGCGTAACGCCGCCGGGCCGAAGCACCGTGGGAATGGGGGAGGTCAGATCAATGACAGTGCTTTCCAGCCCTACCTGACATTCGCCGCCGTCCAGAATCAGCGGCAGTTTGCCGTGCAAATCGTCCAGAACATGCTTTGCCGTCGTAGGGCTTGGCTTCCCGCTGGTATTGGCGCTGGGCGCGGCAACGGGAAGGCCGCAGACCTCCAGCAGCCGGTGAGCCGCCGGATGGGAGGGGATTCGGAGGGCAACGCTGGGAAGCCCTGCCGTGACCACGTCCGGAATGCAGCTTTTGCGTTTCATGAGCATGGTCAGCGGGCCGGGGCAGAAGGTTTTCATCAAAAGACGCGCCGTGTCCGTTACCTCGCACAAAGGCTCTGCGTCCTCGGGATGGGCCACATGAACAATCAGCGGATTATCCGCCGGACGGCCCTTGGCGGCAAAGATGGAACGAACCGCCGCTTCGTCAAAGGCATTGGCTCCAAGGCCGTAAACGGTTTCTGTAGGGATTCCCACCAGCTGGCCCTGCTGAAGCAGCCGGGCCGCCTCCTGAATCGATTCCTCCGAAACTGGCAAAATTTTCGTTTCCATCGTTTATTCCTGCTCTCCCAGTTCTTTCAGCTTTTCGGCCTGCTCTGCCAGCAGCAGTGCATCAATGATCTCGTCCAGATCGCCGTCCATGATTTCGTCAATGCGGTAAAGGGTCAGGCCGATTCGATGATCCGTCACCCGCCCCTGCGGGAAGTTGTAGGTGCGGATACGCTCGCTGCGGTCGCCCGTGCCGATCTGCCCCCGGCGGGCGGCGGCATAGGCGCTGTCCTTTTCCTCCCGTAGCTTGTCATACAGGCGGCTTTTCAGCACCCGCATGGCTTTGTCGCGGTTCTTGATCTGGCTTTTTTCGTCCTGACAGGTAACCACCAGCCCGGTGGGCAGATGGGTGATGCGCACGGCGCTGTCCGTGGTATTGACGCACTGACCGCCGTGGCCGGTGGAACGGTATACGTCGATGCGCAGGTCGTTCGGATTGATGTTGACCTCCACGTCCTCCGCCTCCGGCAGGACGGCCACCGTGCAGGTGCTGGTGTGAATCCGGCCGCTGGCTTCGGTGCTGGGCACACGCTGCACCCGATGAACGCCGCTTTCGTATTTCAGCCGGCTGAATGCGCCCTGACCGATGATGGTAAAGACCGCTTCCTTCACACCGCCCAGTTCCGTCATGTTGTAGCTGACCGGCTCCACCCGGAAGCGGTGCCGCTCCGCATAACGCGTATACATGCGCAGAAGCAGTGCGCCGAACAGGGCCGCCTCATCGCCGCCTGCCCCCTGACGAATTTCGACGACTACGTTGCGGTCTGCATCCGGGTCTTTGGGCAAAAGCAGCAGCTTGAGCTTCTGCTCCTGCTGCTCCCGGCGTTCGCGCAGTTCGCTCAGCTCGCTTTTGGCCAGCTCCGTCATTTCGGGAATTTCCAGCATTTCCTCCGCTTCCGCTTCTTCCCGAAGAAGCTGCTGATACGCCCGATACGCTTCCACCGAGGGTTCCAGGGAAGCATGTTCCTTCAAAAGGGCCTGCCATTTCGGCTGATTGGCAATGGTATCCGGCTGACTGAGCGCCTCGGAAAGTTCCTGATAGCGATCCAGCAGCCAGTCAAATTTTTCAAACATATCCTGCTCGTTTCCTTTCCTGATTGGATATTGCTTTTTTCAAGAAAGAAAGGCGCTACGGCTCGCTGGAACAGGCGCTGACGATCCGTTCCTTGCCGTACAGGTCACGATGGATCAGAATGTCCCGATAGCGTTCTTCTTTGCGCAGCAGCTCCGCCACGGCTTCTGCCTGTCCGTCGCCGACTTCTACGGCCAGCTTTCCGCCGGACGTCAGGTGTTTCCATCCGCCTGCGGCGATTCTGCGGTAGAAGTCCAGCCCGTCGCTGCCGCCGTCCAGCGCCATTCGCGGCTCCTGACGGACTTCCTCCTGAAGGCACCGGCATTCCTCTGTAGGAATGTAGGGCGGATTGGACAGGATCAGGTCAAAGCACCGATTGGAAAGCGGCTCCCAGAGATCGCCCTGCACAAAGCAAATGGGGGAATGATGCAGAGCGGCGTTTTGTTCGGCCAGCGCCAGTGCCTCAGCACTCAGATCCGACGCGGTAACGCTGGCAGTGGGACATTCACATTGCAAAGTAATGGCAATCGCACCACTGCCGGTGCATAAGTCCAGCACGGCCGGACGCTCCGCTTTTCTTTTTTGCAGGAAAGTAATGCCCAGCTCACACAGCGTTTCCGTTTCCTGACGGGGAACCAGCACCCGGCTGTCTACCCGGAAAGGCCGACCGTAGAACCACTGCTCTCCCAGCAAATACTGCAAGGGGATCCTCTGGGCGCGCGAAAGCAGGAGCGACGATAACCGCTGCTCCTGCTCGCTGGAAAGAGGGGATTCTGCCTTCGTCAGACGGATTTCCATGGAGGAAAAACCCGTGATGTGCGATAACATCAGACAGGCATCCTGCGCGGGGTCGGGAATTCCCTTTTCCGCCAGCTCACGGCTGGCATTCCGATACGCTTCGCCAATGGTCATGAAGATTCATTCAGCCGCTTCCGGCGGCACATAGTCAGGATCGGTGACGCGGTAATCCCGGATGACGGTATAGCCTTCCGGCGTGGTTTCGCAGCCTTTGGGCAGGCCGTACAGCGCCACGTTCATGGAAACGATGGCCACTTCCAGCATTTCGTTGGTCGGCGGACGGGTGGTCAGACGCTGCATCTGCATGCCGGGCCAGCGGAGAATTTTCGCAATCTTGCTTTCGCTGTGGGCCAGTCCCTTCAGCACCTCGTAGCTGATACCGGCTACGATGGGCAGCAGAATAATGCGGCTCAGGAAACGCAGCGCCACATTGCTGCCCTGATAACCGACCAGCGTGAAAAGAACGATGGAAATAACGAAAACAATCAGCAGGAAGCTGGTGCCGCAGCGGGGATGCAGCGTTGAAAACTGCTGGGCGTTTTCGGGGGTCAGAGTCAGGTCGTGCTCATGGCAGTAGACCGTCTTGTGCTCCGCACCGTGGTATTCGAACGTGCGGCGCACATCGGGCACCTTGGCGCAGAACGCGATATAGGCCATCAGAATCAGGATCCGGAAAATACCGCTGAGCAGGTTGATCAGCCAGTTCTGAGACGGATTCGGCATCCAGCTTTTCAGAAGCCGGGCGAACAGCTCGGGCAGCAGGAAAAACAGCCCCAGAGAGAGCAGGATCGCCAGAAAAACGGCCACGCCCATGACCACCTTGTCCAGACCCTTGCCCAGCTTCTTGCTGAGCCATTTTTCAAACTTCGTGGGTTCCTCATCCAGAATGCCCAGCATGCTGGTGCTGTCCTGCAGGGTGCTCATGCCCATGGTAAACATGATGCACATGCTCACAATGCCGCGCAGGAAGGGATAGCCCATCCATTTGTGCTTTTCGGACAGGGGCGTATAGGGCTTCAGCTTGGTAACGATGGTATGGTCGGGACGGCGCACGGAAACGGCAATGGCCCGGGGAGCCTTCATCATAACTCCCTCCATCACCGCCTGACCGCCAATATCAACGCGCTTCGGGACGCTTTCGTTCATTTTGCTCATGTATGTTCGTTCCTTTCTGCCGAAGAAGAAAACATCGATCTCACCGGCTTTGAACATTTCGACATCGCCGGTTACCATTCCTGCCTTTTTTCGCTTTTGACATGGAATGCATCAAAAATTCATGGTTTCGCAAAATATCAAAAAGAGCGCCGTTTGACGACGCTCTTTTGAATGGCTTATTCCATGTTGAAACGCTTCTTGAAGCGATCCACACGTCCGCCGCTGTCCACCAGCTTCTGCTTGCCGGTAAAGAAGGGATGGCACTTGGAGCAAATTTCAACCTTCAGTTCGGGCTTGGTGGAACCGGTTTCGAACGTCTCGCCGCACACGCAACGGACGATAGACTTACCGTACTTGGGATGGATCTTTTCCTTCATGATTTTCACCTCTTTTGCGCATGCAGTGATGCGCTTAAATGCGCGAGATAGATTATAGCATAGCGTCCCATGGATTGCAAGCGTTTTTCCAGCCGATTTGAAAAATTTCCCGCGGAGCCGCTTTGGCCACCTCGTTCAGACCGTAGGTATAGCGGACGATCAGCCAGGGCCTGCTGTTGTACATGCCGTATACGTCGCCGTAAAGGCGGTAGCTCTGGCCTTCCTCCCAGGTGGTTCTGGAGGAATTCTCCACGTAGAGGATCAGCGGATTGTCCTCCGTACCTACGTTCATGTAGGCCCGCTGGGGCTTGGTGGTTTCGATGGAAGTGATAACTCCTTTGCATACGTAAATCTGGGAATTGGCCTTGCGCAGATCCAGATTGTTGATGAGATCGTTGTATTGATCTGTGGCGCTCCAGGCCTTTCTGGAGTAATCGTCAATATTGGGCACATAATTGACGGTATGCTCCACCCGAGTGGTGGATTTCCCGGGATAATCGGCGGTGATGATAATAGTATTATCGCCAATCTTATCAAACTTTGCCTGAAAGGAGAAGGAGCCGTCTGTGTCCATTGTGGTAATATCCAGATCGGAATACGGAGACAAAACCTTGACTACCGCCCCTGGCAAAGTGGTGGCGCGTACCAGCATGGTGGACGTATTGGCGGATGTGGCAATATCGGAGGCAAGATCCAGCGGAATATCCTGCTTTTCCCGGTACAGGGTAACGGTCAGGGAGTTTTCCCGGCAGTACTGGCTGCGCACCACGATCTGGAACGTATTTTCGCCGATGGGCTGCACGGTGGCGTTGTAGCTGACCTTTCCGCCTTCGGTGTTCACCAGGTCGCTGTAATCCTCGCCGTTGATGGTCACGGTGCTGCCTTCCCGCACATCGAACACGATATTGCTCAGGGCCGTGCTGACCTCCTTGTAAGGGCTGTCCGGCGTCAGAAGTTCAATGGGGGAAAGAGGAATGTCGATGTCATAGTGAATCTGCTCCAGCGCTGTCTGCTTGCCGGAATCGGACACGACATAAGGGCTGACCGTTACGCTCATGGTTTCCTGCAAATAGTCCTCGTAATCGTCGTACCAGATATGATCGGGAATATCAAAAGTGGCAATCCCGCCGGTAACAATCGCAGAGGTGCGCAGTTCCTTCAGGGTGATGCGCTGGCCGTCCGTGCCAGGAATGGTGATGGTATGGGCCGCCAGATCGTCGCGGATGGTGGGCGTTACCGTGGCCGTCAGCTTTTGCGAGTCTTTCCGGTTGGTCAGTATCGGCAGAAGCACGGTCACACCGACAAACAGGACGGATGCGATGCACACGATGATGCAGAGGGTCCGTAAAAAGCGCCGGGCGCTGAAACGGGCGGGCGGGCGATGGTTATAGGGGTTGCTGCGCATCCGCAGGGAATTTTCGTATTCATCCTGCCGGGCATAGGCGGGAATGTACTCGCTGGTGTCGTGGTAGCCGTCGTACAGCTGCTCGTCGTCGCTGGGGTGCTGAATATTGACCAGACGGCGGGTGTTGCCGTAGCCGTACACCTCGTCTTCCTCGTCGTGAGTCTCCGGATGGTCATATTCCGCCCGGTACCGGGCCGAATAAACCTGCCGTGCATCCGGACGGACTTCGCCGCTGTCTTCCACCATCGCCGGATCGACCGGCCGGAGCGTGGTATCCGGATTATCGTCATAGGATGAAAAAAAGGTAGAACGGTTGCTGGTGGTGCGCACGGAACGGCCGGAAGGTGCCAGCCCGCGTGCGGCGGTTTCCCGGCGCAGACGGCGCTGCTCCTCTTCGCCCGCCAATTTCCGTTCTTTCAGGCTGGCCATTTCGTCGGCCAGCGCATCCCGCGGATCGTCCGTTTCTTCGTACTGACCGTCATCGTCTACCCGAATGTAGGCTTTGGGCTTTTCCTTGTCCTTCATTTCCAGCTGCCATGGCAGAACGCCGCCCGTACCATAGGCTTCGTCCGGCAGTTCTGCGCCGCAGGATGCGCAGTGGGGCATACCGGCCCTGTTCCATTTGCCGCATTCAGGACATTTCATCGCTTGACAGTTCCTCCATCTGTTTGTTCCAAGAAAGCTCAGTCGCTCAGGCCGCTCTGCTCCCAGTAGTCTGCCTGCAGTTCCATATAACGATCCAGCAGCGTGGCGGCCAGCATATCGTCGTCTTCGTCCTCCGGGTGGTCGGAAAGGTAAGCGTCGTAAATAAACTCAAACGCTTCATCCTCATCATAATCCGCCTCGCCCGGCGCGTCAAGAGCGTTCAGCACGCCGCTGACCCGCATAAAGTGCAGATCGTACTGGACAAAATCCGCAATCATCGCTTTCAGCTTTTCTTCCGAAAGGGTACGAAAAGCCTTTTGATCCAAGTGATTCCAAATCCACTCCCGGGCGCTGTCTGCCTGATAGGTGTTCATCCTTTTCTCCTTTCGACGGGGCTGGTTCCATCCATTCTTTTACAAATGTATACGAATATACCAAAAAGCCGCCCGACAGGCGAGCGGCTTCTTTTGCGCTTTCATCACACGCGCTTGACTTCCTTGATCTTGGCAGCCTTGCCCTGCAGGTTGCGCAGATAGTACAGCTTAGCGCGGCGAACCTTACCGTGACGGATCACTTCAATGTGGTCCAGACGGGGAGAATGCAGCGGGAACGTGCGTTCTACGCCAATGCCGTAGGATACGCGGCGAACCGTAAAGGTTTCACGGATGCTGCCGTTGCGGCGGGCGATCACAGTGCCTTCAAAAGCCTGAAGACGCTCGCGGGTTCCTTCCACCACCTTCACGAAAACGCGAACGGTGTCACCGATGCCGAATTCAGGCAGATCGGTGCGGAGCTGAGCCTTTTCGATGGAACGAATGATTTCACTCATTTCATGGGCCTCCTTCCTTCGTAGACGTTCGTGCTCATTCTGGATGGGTAGCGGAACGTCCGTATGTCACAAAGAGCATTATAGCATGATATCGAGCTGAAAAGCAAGCTATTTTTCGGCTTTTTTTCAAAAAACTGTAAAAATGCAGACAAATGCGGACAGAAGAAAGGCGGTTTTCTTGCATGCCTTACCGGAATGGCCTATAATGGAACCCGTTTCCCGATTTTATGAGTACCGAAGGAGCACACCGCCATGAACGAATCCGTTTCCATCCGAGAACTGGCCCGGAAGGCGCGGGCTGCCGCCGCGCCTTTGAGCGCCGCGCCGCTTTCTGCGCGCAATCAGGCCCTTTTATCCATTGCAGAGGAAATTTCCGCGCACATTCCCCAGCTTCTGAAGATGAATCAGGAAGATGTGGCGCAGGCCCGGGAAGAAAATCTGGCTGCGCCGCTGCTGAGCCGTCTTCAGCTGACGGAAGACAAATGCCGACGGATGATCGAAGAATTGCAGGCGCTGGCCGGGCTTCCCGATCCGCTGGGAACGGTTTCCAGCGCGCTGGAATTGTCAGAAGGGCTGGAACTATATCGGGTCAGCTGTCCCATCGGCGTGATCGGCGTCATTTTTGAAAGCAGGCCCGACGCGCTGGTTCAGATTTCCGCCCTCTGCCTGAAAAGCGGCAACGCCGTTCTGCTCAAGGGAGGCCGTGAGGCGCTGCGCACCAACGAACTGCTGACTGCGATGATTCTTCGTGCTTCCGAATCCTGCGGCCTGCCGAACGGCTGGTGCAGTCTTCTGCACACCCGGGAGGATGTGCAGGAAATGCTGAAATTGCATGAATATATCGACCTGATCATTCCGCGGGGAAGCAATGCCTTTGTCCGCTATATTATGCAGAACAGCCAGATTCCGGTGCTGGGACATGCCGACGGGCTTTGCCACGTCTATGTGGACGATCCCTGTGACTTGAAAACGGCCGTTCGGGTAACCGTGGACAGCAAAACGCAGAATCTTTCCGTCTGCAACGCAGCGGAAACGATGCTGGTGCATGCCGGAATTGCCGAAAAATTTCTTCCCGAGGCTGGGCGTGCCCTGATGGAAAAAGGCGTGGAGATTCGGGGGGACGAAAAAACCCAGTCTCTTCTGGGCTGCAAGGCAGCGGCGCAAAAGGACTGGGAGACCGAATATCTGGATGCGATTTTGTCCATTCGCGTGGTAGACAGTCTGGAGGAAGCCATCCGGCACATCAATCATTATGGCTCCCATCATACGGACGCCATCGTCAGCACGGACAGGGAGCACGTAGAGCGTTTCATGACGGAGGTAGACAGCGCCGATGTTTTCGCCAACTGCTCTACCCGCTTTGCGGACGGCTACCTGTTCGGCCTTGGCGCAGAGGTCGGCATTTCCACCGGCAAGCTTCACGCCCGTGGCCCCATGGGCATGGAGGGACTGTGTACGTACAAGTACCGTCTTTACGGCCACGGGCAGATTCTCCGGGAACTGAACGAAGGGAAGATTCACTTGACCCATCGTCCGATTCCCGAAGAGCTCCCGCGCTGATTTAATTCAGCCGAAGGGCGATCCGAAGACGTCGGCCCAGCAGACCGGCCAGGAACGCTTTGACCAGATCCAGCGGGAGAAAGACCAGGAAATAGCTGACCATCAGCACGGAGAAAGGAACCGGCGCGGAAAGAAAAACGCCCTTCAGCAGCGCGACATACGGAAGCGCCACCGCATAGATCACCACGATACCCAGCAGAGCCGCCAGAAAATCACGGCTCTGCTTTTTTTGCATTTTCTGCCGGAAGAAAGCTTCGGCGGGAGCCGCAACAATGAAGCCAAGCAGATAGCCAAAGGAAGGCGTGGAAAGAACGCTGGGACCGCAGACGCTGGAAAATACCGGAACCCCGGCCAGACCCATGCCCACATACAAAAGGAGCGTATACAGACAATAGCGGGGCGGAAGCAGTTGGCCGCACAGCAGGACAAAGAAGACCTGCGTGGTAAACAGCACGTCCGTTCCGGGAATCGGGAAACGGATCCATAGGGTGGAAACGACAATCAGGGCGCACATGAGAGCGGAATAACACAGAAGCTTTGCCGACTGCCGGGAAGTTTGGGTTGCCATAGAGGGTCATCATCCTTCCTGCGAGAGTTTGAAGGGAAAACCGTTTCCCATTTTGCAGTCCAAAAGAACGACTGTCAAGGGTCTAATCTGGTTGCACAGTGCATAAAATACGACACAACGACTCGGGCAAAAGGAGGGATCGTTATGGCCGCAGCCGTTTCGGGACAGGATTCAGGCGCTGCCGCCGTCCGTCAGGGCAATCATTCCGTGCAGATGGATCGGCGCAGGCATACCGTTATTACGGGGGTTTCAGATGTATGCAGCTTTCAGGAAAACGAGGCGGTGCTGAAAGTGGAAACGGGTCTGATGGTTTTGACCGGAGAAGGGCTTCATATGGCCAAATTGCTTCTGGAAGACGGCAAGCTTCAGATTGAGGGACGGGTAGACAGTCTGGTTTATGAGCAGCCGCGAAAGAGCTTCCATTTTTCCCAATGGTGGAGGCACGGGAAAAAATAAAATGAAGCTGTTTTTCGAAACCACCGTTCAGGCCCGCGCCTTCCTGGCCGCCGTTCCGCTGGGCCTTCTGCTGGGCCTGCTTCTGGAGCTGGAAAGGGGAATGCCGGGCGGAAAAGGCTTGTGGGATGTGCTGCTGGTGCTGTTATGCGCCGCCGGACTCGGCCTGCTCCTGTTCTGGACAAAGGAAAGCAGCCTGAGAGCGTATCATTTGCTTGCCATCGGCGTGGGACTTCTTTTGTACCGCTGCGGCATCGGACGGGTATTCCGAAAATTTGGAGCCGTATGGCGTTCAAAAGAAAAGAAGGAAAAGCCGGAGAAAATTCAGAAATGCAAGTAGGAAGCGGCGCAAAACCACAGCCGCTGCGCCGAACGAACGCCGACTGGATACGGCGGCTTTGAAACGGAAACAGCCTCTTCAGGGTTAACGAAGAACGGGTATAAGATTGCCAGAAATTTTTTCCGTCAGTAAGAAGGAATTTGAACGATGCGGCGCGAATAGTTCACTGAAATAAAGGGAAATATCCCCTCTTTTGGGAAAGAAGGAATGGCACCATGCGCAAAACGGTTAATATTTGGGTTCTGATTGGACTCCTTTTTTGCGTGCTGGTTGCTTTTTTCTGCATGAGCGCTTCTCTGTCTCAGGCCATTGGCGAGCTGGACGATGCCTACGACCTGAGCAAGGCGCGTCTGGCAGAGCTGCAAAACGATCAGGCTGCGCTGAAAGATACGCTGGCCAGCGTTGGCAGCGACGCTTACATCGAAAGCCAGGCGCGCACGGTTTATGGCTATATGATGCCCGACGAGATCCGTCTGGTCATTTCCAATCCGGAAACCCTGTATGGGGAAGAAGGGGTGCCTTCCCGCTGAAAAGCGGAAAAGCCCCCTTCGGCCCCATGCGGGGTTTTCTTTTTCTCCATTGCCGTGTATACAAACGAGAAAGAAGAAAGAGCGTTTCTGAAATTTTGATATACGAATGAGGTGTTTCCATTGCGAACAGCTGCCATTGGAATCGGTTCCAATTCTCTTCGGATGCTGCTGGCGGAAATCAGCGGAGGCGAGCTGCACCGGCTCAAGCGTTACCGGGAAGGGATGAGAACCTTTGCCGCGCTGGACGAGAACGGGAATATCGTTCCCGAAATGATCGTTCTGGCCTGCCAAAAAGTGGGGGAGTTTGTTGCACAGGCCCGGCAGGCGGGGGCGGAGACGGTGCATATTTTTGCCACCAGCGCCATTCGGGACGCAAAGAATCAGACGGAGTTCATCGAGCGGCTGGAACGAGCGGTGCAGCTGCCCGTAGAGGTCTGCCCAGGGGAATTGGAAGCGCGGCTTTCCTACATTGGCGCAACCGGCAAAGGGCCGTCGGGGCTGATCGATATCGGCGGCGGGTCCACGGAAATCGCCATGGGGAAAGGAATGAACGTTCGGGAGGCTGTGAGCCTGCAGTTGGGCGCGGTGAGGCTATTCCGCAGTCATCCCATCGTGGATGCTGCGACAGCGGAAAAAGCACTGGAAGCAGCAAGGCAGCTTGTCCGGCCTGCGGCAGCGCGCTTTCAGACGCAGGAAACCCTGCAATGGGTCGGCGTGGGTGGAACCTTCACGCTGGCGGCGGCGCTGGCGCAGCAGATCCCATGGAATGAAAAAGAAAAGATTCATCAGTATGTCCTTTCCCGGTCAAAGGTGCGGGAGATTCTGATGATGTTGGCTCCCATGCCGGTAGAAGAGCGGCTTCTGCTGCCGTCCATGCAGCCCAACCGGGCGGATATTGCCGCCCACGGGATGGCCATTCTGCTGGCCTGTATGGAGGAGCTGGCGCTTGAGACCATTACGGTCAGCGAATACGGCAATCTGGAGGGCTACCTCAAGGTGAAATATCTGAGTTAAGTGCCGAAAAATCGGAAAAAGCTGCCTTTTCTGCCATTTTTTGGACGGCTTTTTACAGGTTTTTGCAATTAGGTCTTTTCTTTTTGACTTATATCTGTTACAATAAGTACCGAGTATATAGCGATTAAAGTAAACCGCAGGCGTATCTGCGGAATCGGAGCATTGGAATCCGATCGGTGCTTTCCCCTTTTCCGGCCAAAGGAAAAACGAAAGGAAGCAGCGGCTACATTATTTTATACTAAGGGGGATCCATAATGGCTAACTATCAAACCAAGGACATCAGGAACATCGCCCTCATGGGGCATGGCAGCGAGGGCAAGACCACTTTGACCGAGGCGCTGCTCTTCGCTGCGAAGGCTATCGACCGTCAGGGCCGCGTAGAAGACGGAAATACCGTCACCGACTTTGACCCTGAAGAAATCAAGCGCGGTATTTCCATCAGCGCTGCTACCGCTCCCATCGAGTGGAAGCAGAAGATGATCAACATCATCGACGTTCCCGGCTACTTTGACTTCATTGGCGAGGCCATGGGTCCCCTGCGCGTCGTGGAAACTGCCGGTATCGTCGTCAGCGCTGTGGGCGGCATCTCCGTCGGCGCTGAAAAAGCCTGGAAACTGGCGACCAAGAATCATGTGGCCAAGATGTTCATCGTCAACCAGATGGATCGCGAGCATGCGGACTTCCATAAGGTGGAGCAGGCGCTGCGCGAAAAGTTCGGCAGCTCCGTCGTGCCGATTATGCTGCCCATTGGCAACGGCGCTGATTTCAAGGGCGTTGTAAACGTTCTGGAAAACAAGGCCTATGAGCGCACCAACAAGGGCGAGCCCAAGGAAATTCCCGTTCCCGCCGATATGGCTGACGACATCGAAGTGGCTCTGGAAGAAATCACGGAAGCCGCCGCTATGTCCGATGACGAGCTGACCATGAAGTACCTGGACGAGGGAACCCTCAGCCACGAGGAAATCCTTGAGGGCTTCAAGATCGGTATGTTCAGCGGCACCATTTCTCCTGTGATCCCCTGCTCCGCGCTGACTGGCGTGGGCGTTGCCAAGATGCTGGACGTGATCGCCGACTTCCTGCCTTCCCCCAAGCGCGCGGTCTATACCGGCGTGAATCCCAAGACCGGCGACGAAGTAAGCCGCAAGTGCAGCAACGACGAACCCTTCAGCGCCTTTGTTTTCAAGACCATCGCCGACCCCTTCGTCGGCAAGCTGTCTCTGTTCAAGGTGATGAGCGGTTCTCTGGCCGGAAGCTCCAGCCTGTACAATTCCTCCGCTGACAAGAACGAAAAGATCACCGGTCTGTTTGTTCTCCGCGGCAAGAAGCAGATCAGCACCCAGCAGCTGAACGCCGGCGATCTGGGCGCGCTGAACAAGCTGCAGTATACCAATACCGGCGATACCCTGTGCGATCCCGCCAATCCCATTCAGTATCCTGCCATCGAGTATCCGGCTCCCTGCATCAGCAAGGCTGTTTTCGCCGCCAAGCAGGGCGAAGAAGACAAGGTATTCAGCGGTCTGGCCCGTCTGATGGAAGAAGATCCCTCCATCCGGCTGGAAAAGAACGTGGAAACCACCGAAACCTGTCTGGCCGGTCAGGGCGAGCTGCATCTGGAGGTCATCCGCAGCAAGCTGGCTACCAAGTTCGGCGCTCAGGCAACGCTGGAAGATCCCCGCATTCCTTACCGCGAGACCATCCGCAAGAAGGTTTCCTGCCAGGGCCGTCATAAGAAGCAGTCCGGCGGTCACGGCCAGTTCGGCGATGTGTGGATTGAGTTCTCTCCCACCGCTGATCCCAGCGTGGACTTTGAGTTTGAAGATGCCGTCGTGGGCGGCGCTGTGCCCCGCAACTTCATTCCTTCCGTTGAAAAGGGCCTGCGTGAAAACATCGTCAAGGGCGTTCTGGCCGGTTATCCCATGGTCGGCCTCCATGCCAAGCTGTACGATGGCAGCTACCATCCCGTTGACTCCTCCGAAATGGCGTTCAAGACCGCTGCCCGTATCGCTTATAAGAAGGGCTGCATGGATGCCAGCCCCGTGCTGCTGGAGCCCATCATGCACGTGGAAGTGACCGTGCCGGATGAATACATGGGCGACGTGATGGGCGATATGAGCAAGCGTCGCGGCCGCATTATGGGCACCAATCAGGTGGAAGAAGGACAGCTGCTGGAAGCGGAAGCGCCTCTGGCCGAAATGTTCAAGTACGCTACCGACCTGCGCTCCATGACCCAGTCTCGCGGCAGCTTCACCATGAAGTTTGAGCGCTATGAAGAAGTACCTTCCAACGTGGCTCAGAAAATCATCGAGAACGCGAAGAAGGACGACGAAGAAGAGGATTGATCCTCTGTTTCACAGGCTGATTGATTCCGGCGCGCCGCATAACCCAGCGTTATGCGGCGCGCTCTTGCACATCGCTTGAAAAATGCCTTTGGTGCGGAAAGACAGAGCGGAACGACAGAAAGGAAGAAAAACATGATTACGAGCGTCTGCCTGAACCCTTCCTTCGATAAAACGGCGGTTTTAAGCGAATTGAAGCCCGGAGAACTGAACCGGCTTGAACAGGTGCGCGTCGATCTGGGCGGCAAAGGGCTCAATGTAGCGACGGTTCTTTCCAGATTGGGCGTACAGACTCGCTGCGTCGGATGTCTGGGCCGCGAAAACGCCTCGCTTTTTTTACAAATGGTGGAAAGGGAACGCCTGACCTTCGAATATATGACCGTTGCCGGGGAAGTGCGCACGAACCTGAAGCTCTGTGAAAAAACTTCGAAGGCCATTACCGAAATCAACGAGCCTGGCCCAAGCGTCAGCGAGGATGAGCTCGGCGCGTTTTTGTCGCTGCTGAAAGAAAAAGTGCAGGACAGTTCCTACGTGGTCTTCAGCGGAAGCCTGCCGCAAAATTGCGGCGAGGATACCTATCAGCGCTGCATTCATTCTCTGCCGGGGCAAAAATGCGTTCTGGACGCGGCAGGGGAATCCCTTCTTCGCGGCATCAAGGAAAAGCCCTATCTGATCAAGCCCAATCTTCCCGAGATCGAAGGCATCGTCAGCCGGGAGCTGAAAACCCTTCGGGCGATTCGGGACGCGGCATTGCTCCTCATGGAGTACGGCGCGCAAAACGTGATTGTTTCCATGGGAAAAATGGGGGCCGTGCTGGTTACGCCGCAGCGAACCCTGTTTTCTCCGGCGGTTCCCGTGACGGCCAGCTCCACCGTTGGGGCGGGCGACGCGATGCTGGGAGGCGTATTGATGGGGCTGGATCGAGGGGTTCCTTTGGAGGATGCATTTCGATTCGGCGTGGCGGCAGGAGCAGCCAGCGTCATGACGGACGGAACGCAGCTGCTCAAGCGCGAGGATTTTGAAAATCTGGTTCCCCGCGTTACGGTACAGGAAGTATGAAAAAAGAGATCGAGAAACAGTTCATCCGTCTGGGCCGCAGACGGGAAATCCAGTTTCAGAATGAACAGATCGCCCTGCGCCCGCGGGAATACAGCGGACATGTCAGTTCACTGGACGGCTGCTGTTCTATGGTTTATGATCTTATTGACCTCGAAACGGGAAGAGTGGCAGGGGAACTGGCCCTGCGGCTGGGGGAAGGCCCGGCACTTTTCTATCTGGGTCATGTGGGCTATCATGTGGATCCGCCCTATCAGGGACGTCATTATGCGCTGCAGGCGTGCAGACTGGCTCTGCCCGTTTTTCGGGAATTTGGGCTTCATTCTTTTGTGATCACCACGGATGACGACAACTGGGCCAGTATTCGCACCTGCGAAAGACTGGGCTGCCGTCTGGAATCTGTCGTAGAGGTTCCCGGCTGGTGCCGTTCGGAATTCAGCTTGAGTGAACGAAAAAGACGGTATATTTTCGCCTCGTTTTCGGACGAAAGCCGATTTTGACTTTTCTTTTTGCATAAGATAGGGTAAAATAGCAGGGAACCGGGAAAATGGGGGTGCTGGACGGATTGGAAACCACGCTGAAAAACTGCCGCTTGTATTATCGCTGGCAGTGCAAAAAGGAAGCTGACGCACCGGTAGTGCTTCTTTTGCATGGCTGGGGCTGCGACAGCTCCATTTTTTCCTTTATTGAAAACGGCCTTTCTGAGGACGCTTCCGTTCTGTCCGTGGATTTTCCGGGTCATGGAAAAAGCGGCGATCCGCCGGAGTCTTGGGGCGTACAGGATTATGCCGAACAGATTCTCCTCCTGTTGGACGAACTTTCTCTGCCCAAAGTCGATGTTGTCGCCCACTCCTTTGGCGGCCGGGTAGCCCTGTGGCTGGCCTCGCATCAGCCGGAAAGAGTTGATCGGCTGGTCATTACCGGCGGGGCGGGGATTCGCAAACCCATCAGCGAAGGCCAGAAAAAGCGGCAGGCTCGTTTCAAACGGCTGAATCGCTGCTGTGGGTGGCTCAAAAAGATTCCATTCCTGCGGGGATGGGTGGAGCGCTTGCAGGATCAGCTTCGGCGGAAATACGGCTCTCCCGACTACTACAAATTGAATGAAGTTATGCGCGGCACTTTCGTGAAGGTCGTCAATGAAGACCTGCTGCCGCTGCTTCCCGCGATCACTGCCCCGACACTGCTGATCTGGGGCAGCGACGACACGGAAACCCCGCTCTGGATGGGACAGCAAATGGAAAAGCAAATTCCGGACGCCGCACTGATCGTCTTTGAAGGACGGACGCATTTCGCGTTTTTGGAAGAGTGGCAGCGCTTTTTGATCATTATCAAAGAATTTTTTCTGGGAGGAAAGCAGTGAACGTCGTTGATCTGGAGGCATGGCAGGGGATGATTACAGCCCGGGAAATTACGTTTGCGCTGGTGCCCATGCTCTGCTGTTTTTTTGCCGCAAGGGGACTTCTGCATTATTTTCAGCTGGAAAGCTATCAATTCCCCGGTTATTTCCGTACCCTGAACCGAAATCGGAAGCATGCGTTTTGGCCGGGGCTCTGCTCGGCAGCGGTCTGCCTGATTCTGTTTATCCTGCAAAATGCATGGTATCAGCAGGCCCTTCAATCGCCCGACACGCCTCCCGCTGCGCTTATCATCTGGCTGATTACGCTGGCTCTTCTGGCAGCGGCGGCTTTGGCCGGAATTGGGATCGGCCGGCTGTTCAGTGAAAAGCATGCCAAAAAAGCCTTTGTGTTGACCGGCCGCATGAAACGGCTGATGGTCATGCTGGCCCTTGTCCTTGCGGGCTTGGGGTGGCTCCTTCAGCGGGTCATTGTGATCTGGAATTTGCTGTTCCTCTGGCCGTTGTTCCTGCCGCTGGTTGTTGCACTGGCCGGACTGTTTGCATGGCCCATCGAAAAAGCCATCAGCGAACTGTATTTCCGGGATGCGCGGCGGAAGCTGCTTTCGATTCCGGGCCTGATCCGTATCGGCATTACCGGCAGCTATGGAAAGACCTCCGTCAAGCACATTCTGGGCACCATTCTCAGTGAAAAATATACGACGCTGATTACCCCAGCCAGCTTCAATACGCCCATGGGCGTGACCCGCACCATCCGCGAGAAGCTGACCCCCAGCTACCAGGTTTTTGTGGGGGAAATGGGCGCACGGCACGTGGGCGACATTAAAGAAATGTGCCGTCTGGTGCATCCGGCCATCGGCATTATTACGTCCGTAGGCCCTCAGCATCTGGAAACCTTCAAGTCCATCGAGCGGATCGCCAAGACCAAATACGAGTTGATCGACGCGCTTCCGCAGGTAGACTCTCACAGTTATTTTTACAATGACGGCAGCTATTGCCTGCAGATGTACCAGAAAACAGAAAAGCCAAAAACCCTTTGCGGGCCTGATGAAAGCGCGGACGTTTATGCCACGGACTGCCGCGTGTCCGGCGAGGGCAGCGCTTTCACCCTGCATGTGAAGGGCAAGGGCGAGATAGAATGTCATACCCGTCTGCTGGGTGCGCACAGCATCCAGAATATCCTGCTGGCGGCTGCGGTTGCGGCAGATCTGGGCCTGAGCCTGAAGCAGATCGCCCATGGCATTGAAAAGCTTCAGCCGGTCAAGAATCGTCTGGAATTGATGAACGTTCCCGGCAGCTTCACGATTATCAACGACGCCTTCAATTCCAATCCCATCGGCGCCAAGGCAGCGCTGGAAGTGCTGCGTCAGTTCCCGGAGCGGCGCATTATCATCACGCCCGGCATGGTGGAGCTGGGAGAGAAAGAAGCGGAATACAACCGGGAATTCGGACGGCAGATGGCGGGATGCGTCGACATTGCCATTATCGTGGGCAAAGGACGCGCCACGCCGATTCTGGAAGGATTGAAGGAAGCCGGTTTCCCGGATGAAAACGCCTATCGTGTGGACAGTCTGGAAGAATCCACCCGGCTGCTGCATACGCTGGTAAGGCCCACGGATACCGTGCTGTATGAAAACGATCTGCCCGACCACTATCAGGAAGCCTGAAAAGATTTCCGCAAGCATAAGAGTTTTGGAGGAAGAAAAACCATGAGCAAGATTCAACTGGGCGTTATGTTCGGCAGCCGCAGCTGCGAGCACGAGGTTTCGATTATCAGCGCTGTGCAGCTGATGCGTGCTGCCGATCGACAGACCTATGACGTGATCCCGATTTATATCAGCAAAAAGGGCGAATGGTTTACCGGCGATCCGCTGCTTGACGTGTCCGCCTACACTCCCTTTGACGAAAATCGCAAAGGGATCCGCCGGGTGCAGCTGGATCTGACGGCCGGTTCGCGTGCGCTGATTACCCGGGAACAGGGCAAGGGTCTGTTTGCCAAAGAACAGCAGATCGTTGTCGCCCGGCTGGATTGCGTCATTCCTGTTTTTCATGGGCTTCATGGCGAGGATGGCACTGTGCAGGGCCTTCTGGAACTGTGCAACATCCCTTACGCTTCTTCCGGCGTGGGCGCCTCCGCCATCGGCATGGATAAGGTCTACATGAAGCTATTCTTTCAGGGCTGCGGTTTTCCGGTTCTGCCGGGCCGCTGGTTCCTGCGGGCGGATTGGGAGAGGGAGCCCGAAGGGGTCATGGACGATATTGAAAAGAATCTTCCCTATCCCGTTTTTGTCAAGCCTGCGTCACTTGGTTCTTCCATCGGCGTGACCCGCGCCAACGACCGGACTTCTTTGAAGGAAGCACTGGAGCTGGCCTTTGAGTTCGACCGGAAAACGCTGGTGGAAAAGGGCCTGTGCGAGCCGTTGGAGCTGAACTGTTCCGTACTGGGCTACGACGGAGACGCCAAAGCCAGCGAGATCGAAATGCCGATTTCCGGCGGCGATTTGCTCACTTTCATGGATAAATACGGCAGCGGCGGCAATTCCACCAAGGGCATGGCCTCCCTCAAGCGCGTCCTTCCCGCGCCCATCGAGCCGGAACTGAAGGAGCGCATTCAAAAGCTGTCGGTCGATATTTTCAAGGCCATGGACTGCAAGGGCGTTGTGCGTATCGATTACATGTTCGACAGCGCTTCTCAGGAACTGTACATTACGGAAATCAATACCATTCCCGGCTCGCTGGCTTTCTATCTTTGGGAAGCCTGCGGTCTTCCCTACGCCCGTCTGATCGACCGAATGGTGGAATGTGCCATGAAGGCCGAGCAGGACAAGGAAGAAAACAATTATGCCTATACCTCCGATATTCTCAAAAACATCTCTCTGGGGGGCAAGACGGGCATGAAAAACGGGCTGAAAAACGCCTGAAGCACAAAGGAGCTTTAGAAGGTTGGATTTATCGCAGATCATCAGTCCCGAGGACATTCGCAGTCTGAGCTATGAAGAATGCGAAGATCTGGCGGACGACATCCGTACCAAAATCATCCAGACCGTTTCCAAAAACGGCGGCCATCTTTCCTCCAATCTGGGAATCGTGGAGATTACGCTGGCCCTTCACCGCGTCTTTCATATGCCTGAGGACAAAATCGTTTTTGACGTGGGCCATCAGACATATACCCATAAGCTGCTGACGGGCCGGTACAATGAATTTCATACGCTGCGTACCTACGGAGGGCTGTCCGGCTTCCCCAAACGTTCCGAAAGTCCCTACGACTGTTTTGAGGCCGGGCATGCTTCTACGGCGATTTCGGCCGCCCTCGGCATGGCTCGGGCCCGGGACGCAAGAGGGGAAAAGCATCATGTGATCGCGGTGGTGGGGGACGGCGCTCTGACGGGCGGTATGTGCTATGAGGCGCTGAACGACTGCGGCAACACCAAAACCCGCCTGATCGTGCTCCTGAATGACAACGAAATGTCGATCGCTCAAAATGTGGGCGCGTTGAGCCAGCATTTATCCAACCTGCGGGCCAGCCGCGGATGGAATACCACGAAATCCCACGTCAAAAAAGTGCTGGGTGCTATCCCGCTGGTGGGGAAGCCGGTGTATCGCTGTATGCACGGCCTCAGCACCATGATCAAAAGCGTCGCTCTCAACGAGGGCTTTTTCCCTGCCCTTGGTTTTCGCTATCTGGGGCCCATTAACGGAAACGATCTTGAATCGGTAGAAGGGATCCTCCGCCAGGCAGAGCGGCTGGATGAACCGGTGGTGATTCACTGCATCACCAAAAAAGGCTACGGCTTTAACCGCGCGGAGAAGAACGCCGAACGTTTTCACGGTACGCCGCCCTTCTTTCTGGATGAAGAAAAACCCTCCGCCGCCAGCAGCAAAGGAAACGGCGAAATCGCCACGGAGGAACTGCTGAAGCTGGCAAAGCAGGATCGGCGGATCCAGTTCATTACCGCCGCCATGCCTTTGGGCACTGGGACGACGGCTTTCCGTGACGCTTATCCTGAGCGTTATTTTGACGTTGGTATCGCAGAAGAACACGGCGTTACCATGTGCGCCGGGATGGCAGCCGGAGGACTGAAACCCTACTTTTTCGTTTATTCCACTTTCTTGCAGCGTGGGTACGATCAGGTACTGCACGACGTATGCATGCAGCGGCTCCCGGTAACGCTGATGCTGGATCGGGCGGGGATTGCCAACGAAGACGGGCAGTCTCATCAGGGACTGTATGATTTTGCCTATCTGCGCCACATTCCGAATATGACGGTGCTCGCACCCGCTAATGAAGAAGAGCTTCGCCTGATGACCCGCGCTTCCTGTACGTTTGACGGTCCATGCTCCATTCGCTATCCCAAAAGCGCCGTTTCGCTGCCGGAAGGGTATGCGATTCCCACTTTTACCATCGGAAAATGGCTGACCCTTCGGGAAGGAACCGACGCGGTAATGCTGGCAGTGGGCAGCATGGTTTCAACGGCGCTGCGAGTGGCGGATGCACTGGCGCAGGATGGAATCTCTATGACGGTTGTGAATGCCTCCACCGTGAAACCGCTGGATAGCGATTGCCTGCATCGGGCTTTCTCCATGGGGAAACCGGTTTTTACACTGGAAGAACATGTCCGCATGGCCGGCTTTGGCAGCGCCGTGCTGGAAGCCGCTTCTGAAATGGGCTTTCAGCCCAGAGTAAAGCTGCTGGCGGTCGACGACTGTTTTGTCCCGCACGGCGATCATGCACATTTGCTGCGGGACACGGGACTGGATGACGAAAGTGTCACGCGGGCCATCATCACCGAACTGAACCGGGAGGAACCAAAGAATGTCTGATAAGATCCGGGTCGATGTCGCCATGGTGCAGCGGGGACTGGCTCCCAGCCGGGAACAGGCGCAGGCGCTGATTATGGCCGGACAGGTGTACCGCAAGGAGGTCAAAATTCTGAAGGCCTCGGAAAAAGTGGGGGAAAGCGACGACCTGCATGTAAAGGGAAGCTCCAACCCCTATGTAGGCCGGGGCGCTTTGAAGCTGGATAAGGCGCTTCGGGTCTTTCAGGCGGATGTAACGGATGCAGTGGCCATGGACATCGGCGCGGCGACCGGCGGTTTTACCGATGTACTTTTGCATAACGGAGCGCGGCAGGTCTACGCCATCGACGTAGGCTATGGGCAGCTGGATTGGAAGATCCGCAGCGATCCCCGCGTTGTCGTGCTGGAGCGCACCAACGCCCGCTATCTGACGCATGAAGAGATTCCCTGCGTGCCGGATGTAACGGTCATGGATGTATCCTTTATTTCCGTGAAGCTGATCCTGCCGAAGGCAGCGGAATTGATGGAGCATAAGGGCCGCTTCTATATCCTGATCAAGCCTCAGTTCGAGGCCGGACGTGAAAACGTCGGCAAAAAAGGCGTGGTGCGCGACCCTGCCGTCCATGTGCAGGTCATAGAAAATATACGCGCCTTTCTGCCGGAGATCCATTATCATATGGCGCAGCTGGATTTCTCACCCATCACAGGCCCGGAGGGCAATATCGAGTATATTACGGAACTGCTTCCCGGCGAAGAAGGCGGCGTGGATGAAGCCCGCGTTCGTAAGGTGGTAGAACAGGCTCATGCTACGCTCTATGCCTGAACTGTGATATTTTATTGCTTGTACAGGCGCTATATTTCCGTGAGATGTTATAAAAAACAATTTTTTTGTTTTATTCGTGAAAATGCATAAGTATTCGTTATTGAATACTTATGCATTTTATGTTACAATAGCTCGGAAAGGCAGGATGGAGAATGAAATCCATTTATGTGGTAATGCACCATCGGAAGGACGACCTGGAGGGTTTGGCCTATCAACTGGTTCGGGCGCTGACGGAAGCGGGAATTACCGTTTTTGCGGAGCCGTGGCTGCTTCGGCGGCTGGAACGCCGGAAGGATATTCCGCTGGCTCAGGGGGATCCAAACTATTGCGAGGCAGTGCTTTCCGTTGGGGGAGACGGAACGTTTCTCCGGGCCAATGCCATTGCCGTGGGATACGGCCTGCCCATTCTCGGCATCAACCTGGGCACGGTAGGCTTTTTGGCGGAAGTGGAATGGGAGCAGCTGGTGGAGGCTTGCCGCAGCCTTGCCATGGAAGAATATAATATTCGCCGCCGGATGATGCTTGCGGCCATGCTGGAAAGCTATACGCCCGGCCGACAGAAAACCTGGTATGCGCTGAATGATGTGGTTCTGAGCCGCGGCGGTTATTCCCGGCTCATCGGCGTTCATGCCGCCGTTAACGGACAGGATGTGGGCCGTTTTATTGCGGACGGTCTGATCGTTGCAACGCCTACAGGCTCTACCGGCTATTCCCTTTCCGCCGGGGGGCCGATCGTTCATCCGGACGTGGAATGCATCCTGCTGACGCCTATCTGCGCGCATTCGCTTCAGCACCGGCCGGTGGTTGCCGCGCCGGATCATCAGGTGGAGCTGATGCTGGACGAAACCTACACCACCCGCGGCGTACAGTGCTCCGTGGATGGGCAGGAGGTTGTCATTCTTCAGCCCGGAGAACGTCTGCTGGTCACACGCGCGCCGTTTGACGCTTTATTGATTGAAACCCAGCCCCAGAGCTTTTTTACCACCATCCGTCTGAAACTGGCGGAATGGAGCCGATAATCACCCCTTTGAAGGAGGCCCTTTTTTATGAAAGCATCCCGTCAGGTCACTATATTGGAAGTCATTCATAATCAGGAGATCGAAACGCAGGAGGAACTGGCCGACGCGCTGCGGGAGCATGGCTTTCAGGTGACGCAGGCCACCATTTCCCGCGATATTAAAGAGCTTCGTCTGGTGAAGGTACTGGGGAAAAACGGCTCCTATCATTACGCCACCGCCGCCAAGAGCGATAATGGTCTCAGCGAGCGCCTAATCCGCATGTTCTCGGAAACGGTGCTGACCATTTCCTGCGCCTATAATCAGATCATCCTGCGGACGATCTCCGGCAGCGCCAATATCGCCGCCGAAACCATCGACCGGCTGCAATGGCCGGAGGTACTGGGCACCATCGCGGGCGACAATACCATTCTTTTGATTGTGCGCACCATTGAAGAAACGGGCGTGCTGATGGAACGCCTGAATGAAATGATGCACCGCAGCTGATTTTGGGGAAAGGAAGGGCCGGACATGCTGATCTCGATGACGGTGCGCAATATTGCGCTCATCGAAAGCCTGACCATTGAGTTTCATCGCGGAATGCACGTCCTGAGCGGCGAAACGGGCGCAGGCAAGTCCATTCTGGTGGACAGCATCAATCTGGTGCTGGGCGAACGGGCCGACCGCAGCCTGATTCGTTCCGGCTGTGACAAAGCGTCGGTAGAGGCGCTGATCGATATTTCGGACTGTCCGCGGGCCCGGGAGGTATTGGCCGAGCAGGAGCTTTCGGACGACCACGGCCTGATCGCTATCCAGCGGGAAATAACGGGCGAGAGGAATATCTGCCGCGTTTGCGGAACCATCGTCCCGCTTGCTTTTTTGCGTCGGCTTTCCGAGCTGCTGGTAGACGTTCACGGGCAGCACGAGCATCAAAGCCTGCTGGATGCCAAAAACCACATGGGGTTTCTGGATTCCTTCGGCGATGCTGCCTTTCAGCAGAAGAAGGGCGAAGTCGCCCGCGCCTATCAGATCTGGCGCGAAAGCAGCAGCCGTTTTTCTGCTCTGCGCAAAGAAAACGCCCAGCGAAACGAACGCCAGGAGTACCTGCAAAGCCGGGTCAAGGAACTGGATGCGGCCCAGCTGAAGGCGGGGGAGGCGGACAAGCTTGCAGCTGAACGGGAACGCTATTTGGGGGCGGAAAAGATCGACAGCGCCCTGCGCACTGCCTACGAACAGGTATACGCCGGAGGGCGGGAACAGAGCGCCGTGCTCAAGCTTCGGCAGGCAGCGGAAGCCATGAATCAGGTCAGCGATCTGGACGAGCGCTTCAAGGCGCTGGCATCCCGTCTGGAGAGCGCGCAGTACGAGGTGGAAGAAGTCGGGATCGAGCTTCGCGACCTGCTGGAAAAAGAAAATTACGACCCGGAACGAAGCGAGCAGATTTTGGAACGACTCGATCTGATTCGCCGTTTGGAACGCCGCTATGGCATGACGGCGGATGAATTGACTGTCCATCACGAGGAAATTCGGGACGAATTGAAGCGTCTGGGCAGTATGGAAGAACGCCTCCGCCGGGCAGAAAGCGATTATAAGCAGAAACTGGCCGCCTATCGTTCCCTGGCCGCCGAGCTGACGGAGGGCCGAAAGGCCCTTGCCGCATGGCTGGAAAGAACCATTGAGGGAGAGCTGCGGGATCTGGGCATGCAAAGCACGAAATTTGCCTGTGTGTTTGAAACGCCCGAGCCCGGTAAGAAACGAATCCCTACCGCCGAGGGAGAGGATCACGTCGCGTTCTATATCGCGCCTAACCCCGGCGAGCCCTTGAAACCGCTGGATAAAACAGCCTCCGGCGGCGAATTGAGCCGTCTGATGCTGGCACTGAAAGCGGCGGGGGCGGCTCACGAGGGCATTCCCTGCATGATTTTCGATGAAATCGATACGGGCATCAGCGGTCATATTGCTCAGGTGGTGGCCGAAAAGATGGCCTCCATTGCCAGATATCATCAGGTTTTGTGCGTGACCCATCTGGCGCAGATCGCCGCGATGGCGGATACGCAATACCGTGTTGAGAAAAACGTCATTGGGGAACGTACTTATACAACGGTCACTGAGTTGGATAAAAACGGACGCATTGACGAAGTGGCACGGCTGATCGGGGTTAGCAACGACCAGCAGGCCAGCGGATTTGCTCATGCCCGTGCACTTCTGAACGCGGGCGTAAAGTGGAAAAAGGAACATCAGGCATAAGTTTGGACAAATTTGGGAATTCATCTTTTCTGTATGGGAAGATTGTGCTATAATGTTTGTTATAGGCAACAATTTCGATACTCGTACAGGAAGGATGAATTTTTCATGAGTTCCGTTTATCACTTCCCCGGGGGAATCCATCCGCAGGAAGGTGTTGGCGGCAAGGCGGCGACAGCCGGTCTGCCCATCGTCGAAGCGCCTCAGCCGTCCCGTGTGGCGATCCCCTTGCAGCAGCATATCGGCGCGCCCTGCAAGCCGTTGGTTCAGAAGGGCGAGCTGGTGAAGGCAGGACAGAAAATAGGGGAGCCGACAGGCTTTGTCAGCGCGGCGGTTCACGCCTCCATTTCCGGCAAGGTCGTAGACGTGCTTCCCTGTATCGTAGCCAACGGAACTCAGGTCAATTCTGTCGTCATTGACAATGATTTTCAGGATACGTGGGTGGAGCTGCATCCCGTGGCCGAGCCGGACAAGCTGACAGCCTTGGAGCTTGCCAATCTTTGCCGGGAAATGGGCATCGTCGGCATGGGCGGAGCGACCTTTCCGACGGCAGTGAAGCTTTCCGTGCCGGAGGGAAAAAAAGTAGATACGCTGGTCATTAACGGCGCGGAATGCGAACCCTATCTTTCCGCCGACCATCGGCTGATGCTGGAAAAGGCGGAAGAAATCGTGCAGGGAATCGAAATCGTCCGCCAGGCGCTTTCTATTTCGGCCGTAAAAATCGGCATCGAAAGCAATAAGCCGGATGCCATTGAAACCATGAAAAAAGCCTGCGCGGGGCATGGGGGAATCGAAGTGCTTTCTCTACCGGCCCGATACCCGCAGGGCGGTGAAAAGCAGCTGGTCTATGCGCTGACCGGCAGAAAGGTGCGCAACGGCGCCCTGCCGCTGGATATCGGCGTGATCGTGCTGAACGTGGACACCTGCTACGTCATCAAACGGGCCGTTTATGAGGGCCGTCCCGTGGTGGATCGGGTGCTGACGGTTGGCGGGACGGTACAGAAACCGGCGAATTATCTGGCGCGCATCGGCTCTCCGGTGGAGTGGTTCTTAGATACCTCCGGCGGTATTTTGCCTGAAACCAAGATGCTGATTTACGGCGGCCCCATGATGGGCATGGCTATCAGCCGGGAGGATATTCCCGTAACCAAGGGCTGCAGCGGCATTCTGGCGCTGGATAAGCTCAGCGCATTGGAAGAGGAGGGCCCCTGCATTCGCTGTGGCCGCTGCGTAGATGCCTGCCCCATGCTGCTTTCGCCCACACAGATCGACCAGTGCATGCGCAAGGATCTCTATGAGGATGCGGAAGCGCTGGGCGTCATGAATTGCATGGAATGCGGCGCCTGCTCCTGGAGCTGCCCCTCCCGCCGCAATCTGACCCAAAGCTGCCGCATTTGCAAGCGGATCATTACCAAACGCCGCCGGGAAGCGGCGGGAAAGGGAGGGAAGTAAGCCATGCAGAAAAAGCTCGTGGTTTCGTCATCGCCGTTTCTTCGTAATCAACGGGTCAGCACCCGCGGCCTGATGCTGGACGTGGTAATCGCCCTGCTTCCCACCGCGCTGGCCGCCGTATGGTTCTTTGGCCGTCAGGCGCTTTCTCTGATTCTGGTGTCTGTCATTTTTGCGGTAGGAAGCGAATGGCTGTTTGAAAAAATCTTTCACAAAAAATCCACCATCGGCGACCTGAGCGCGGTGGTGACAGGACTCCTGCTGGCGTTCAACCTGCCTGCGGGCGCGCCCTGGTGGGTGGCGGCTGTCGGCGCGGTGTTGGCTATCGTACTGGTCAAGCAGTTCTTCGGCGGACTGGGGCAGAACTTCATGAACCCGGCGCTGGCGGCTCGAACGATTCTCATGCTGTCGTGGACGGCGCTGATGAATCAGACGGTCGCCCCGAGCGCGGGCCAGCTTTTCGGCCTTGGTCAGGGGGTGGCGGACGCGGTAGCCATGGCGACGCCGCTGGCGAAAAACGCCGGAAGCTTCACGCTGTGGCAGCTTTTCAGTGGGAATATTCCCGGCATGCTGGGCGAAACCTGCAAGCTGACGCTGCTGCTGGGCGGGATTTATTTGATCGTTCGCGGCGTGATCGACTGGCGCATTCCGGTCTCTTTCTTAGGGACGGCGTTCCTGCTTTTCTGGATCCAGACGGGAACGATCTATTCTGCGGAGAGCGGCTCGCAGAACGCAGTGTATCAGCTGCTCAGCGGCGGTCTGATGCTGGGCGCGTTCTTCATGGCGACGGACTATGTGACCAGCCCCATTACCAAGCCGGGCCGCTGGATCATGGGCATTGGCTGCGCGTTGATCCTGTTTGTGGTTCGCTTCTATAACGCCGGTTATCCGGAAGGCTGTTCCTTCGGCATTCTGTTCATGAACGTGCTGACGCCGCTCATCGACAAGCTGACCATGCGCAAGCCCTTCGGCTACGTCAAACCGGCCAAGGAAGGCAAGGATACCCAGGGAAAGGAGGGGGCCAGGGCATGAATCTGAAGCAGCTTCGAAAAGTCTTTATGAACGGCATTCTCAATGAGAATCCCACCTTCCGGCTGCTGCTGGGCATGTGCCCGACGCTGGCCATTTCCAAGGCTGCGTCCAGCGGACTGGGCATGGGGCTGGCGGCCACCTTTGTGCTGGTATTCTCCAATCTGGTCATTTCTCTTCTGCGCAATATCATTCCCGAAAAGGTGCGAATTCCCAGCTTTGTAGTGGTCATCGCGACCTTTGTGACGATTATCGACCTGCTGATTAAGGCATTTTTGCCGTCCATGTCTTCTACGCTGGGGATCTATATTCCGCTGATCGTCGTCAACTGCATTATTTTTGCCCGGGCGGAAGCCTTTGCTTTCAAAAATCCGCCGCTGCCGTCGGTGGCAGACGGGTTGGGCATGGGCCTTGGCTTTACGATGGCGCTGACCATTCTGTCCTCCATTCGGGAATGCGTCGGCTTGGGCACGATTTTCGGCATGCAGGTCATGCCCGAAAGCTATCAGCCGATGGCATTCGCGCAGACTTCCTCGGGCGGATTCGTCTTTCTGGGTCTGCTCCTGCTGATTGTTAATGCACTGACGGAGGCCATTGCAAAGCGCAAAAAGGAAAAGGCAGAGGAGGAGATCGCATGAACAACCTGCTTTTGATCGTAGTCGGGAGCGTGCTGGTCAACAACTTTGTCATGTCGCAGTTTTTGGGCATCTGTCCGTTCCTGGGCGTTTCCAAAAAGTCTGAGACCGCGCTGGGCATGGGATTGGCCGTTACCTTCGTTATGACCATCGCATCGTTCTTCACCTATATCATTGAGACTTATTTGCTGATTCCGCTTCATCTGGAATTCATGCAGACCATCGCTTTCATCTTGGTGATCGCCGCGCTGGTGCAGATCGTGGAGCTGGCGTTGAAAAAGCTGAGCCATTCCCTGTATCAGGCTTTGGGCGTATACCTGCCGCTGATCACCACCAACTGCGCCGTACTGGGCGTTGCGCTGTTGAACTCCCGGCAAGGATACAACCTGATCGAGTCCGTGGTCAACGGCTTCAGCGCTGCAATCGGCTTTACGCTGGCCATTGTGATTTTCGCCAACATACGGGAACGGCTGGCACGAAGCAATATGCCCAAATGGATGGAGGGCTTTCCCGGCGCGCTGATCATTGCAGGTCTGATGTCTCTGGCTTTTCAGGGCTTCTCGGGTCTGCTGTAACCGGGGAAAGGAGAGGGCGATAACATATGACGACCATTTTGATTGCGGCATTGGTGCTCGGCGGTCTGGGCCTGATTTTCGGCCTGCTGCTCACCCTCGCCAATAAGGTATTCGAGGTTCCCAGCGATCCGCGCCGTGATGCGGTGCGAAACTGCCTTCCCGGCGCCAACTGCGGCGGATGCGGCTATGCAGGCTGCGACGCGCTGGCCGACGCCATTGCTCAGGGCAAAGCGCCCGTAAACGCCTGCCCGGTGGGCGGGGCCGCCGTGGCCAAGCAGGTAGCGGAAATCATGGGCGTAGAAGACACGCCGGTCGAGACGCGAAATGTGGCGACCGTTGTCTGTCAGGGATCGCTGGATCGCTGCAAAACCAAATTTCCCTATCACGGCATTCAGGATTGCGTAGCCGCTACGCTGGTGAACGATGGCAACCGGGCCTGCAAATATGCCTGTCTCGGACTGGGCACCTGTGTGCGCGCCTGCAAATTTGACGCGATTCATATTGACGAGTATTCCAAAATCGCCAAAGTGGATCCCGAAAAATGTCAGAGCTGCGGCGCGTGCGTCAAGGCATGCCCCAAGGAGGTTCTGAGCCTTCAGCCGGAAACCCTGCCTGTTCGCTTACTGTGCCGGGCAGCGGAAGAAGGCTTCCTTGTCAGCGACAACTGCAAAATTGGCTGCATTGGCTGCGAGCTTTGCAAAGAGGCCTGCAAATTTGACGCGATCACCATTCAGAATCATCTGCCGGTGATCGACCGGGAAAAGTGCACGAGCTGCATGATGTGCGCGGAAACCTGTCCCACGGGAGCCATCTGGGGCGACTTTGACAATCGCAAAATCGCAGCGATTGACCGCGATCTTTGCATTGGCTGCACAATTTGTAAGCGGACTTGCAGGTTTGAAGCAATTTCCGGCGAATTGAAACAAGTGCACGAGGTCAATGAAGCCTGCACCGGCTGCGGCGAGTGCGTGAAGAAGTGCCCCAAAAAGGCGATTACGCTGAGCGTCCGCAAGCATGTGCGCGACGCAAACGCCAAAGTCGGAACCACCATGGTGGAACCGGCGGTTCCGAAGGAATAAAACCTCGTGGCCTGGGATACCATCCCGGGCCCTTTTCAGGCCCGGATACGAAGGAGGAGCAAAAACTATGAAATTCGGCGTAATCGGGATGGGCAACATGGGGTCTACCATTTTGAAGGCTGCGATTCAAAACGATTATATCAAGGCCTATGAAACCAACATTTACGACATCAATCCCGAACAGTGCAAAAAATTCAGCAATGTGTATCCTGTAACCGTCATGGAGAACAATTTGCAGCTGATTAAAGAAAGCGACTTCATTCTGCTGGCGGTGAAGCCGCAGTACATGAAGGGCCTGCTTCAGGAAATTCAGCGGCACGTGCGCAACAAGCGGCTGATCTCCATTGCCGCCGGATGGACGATGGAAATGCTGCGGGACGGTCTATTGGTACACGATAGCGGTACGCAGCTGCTGCGCGTCATGCCGAACACGCCGGCGCTGGTGGGGGAAGGCTATACGGCCTTCTGCGAGGAGACCACCTTTAACGCGGCTTCTCTGAAATGGGCCAAAGGGCTGTTTTCCTGTCTGGGGATGGTTCAGTCGTTCCCGGAAAGCCTTTTCGACGCCGTCGTTGCAACGACCAGCAGCAGTCCGGCGTATGTTTACATGTTTATCGAAGCCATGGCGGATGGAGCGGTCAAGCTGGGGCTGCCGCGGAAAGTGGCCATTCAGGCGGCGGCGCAGGCTGTACTTGGCTCGGCCAAAATGGTTCTTTGCTCCGAGGAACATCCGGCGCAGCTGAAGGACAATGTGTGTTCTCCCGCCGGGACAACCATCGAAGCGGTCGCTGTGCTGGAAAAGAGCGGCTTCCGAGGCATCGTTATGAACGCTATGGACGCCTGCGCCCAGCGAAACCGCAAGTTTGCCCAAGCCTATGAACGGAGAAAGAATGAACGATGAGTGAAATCAAACCCAAGAAACAGGTAACGCTGTATACAGACGGTGCATGCTCCGGCAATCCTGGTCCGGGCGGCTGGGGCTGCATTTTGAGCTTTCAGGGCAAAACCAAGGAAATGTCCGGCTTCATGGCGGATACCACCAACAACCGAATGGAAATTTTCGCAGTGATCAGCGGACTGGGCGCATTGAAGGAGCCTTGTGTGGTGGACGTGTATTCCGATTCGGCCTACACAGTCAATGCATTTCGTCAGGGGTGGATTGACAACTGGCAGAAAAACGGATGGAAGAACAGCAAAAAAGAGCCGGTCGAGAACATGGATCTCTGGAAGCTGCTTTTGCAGATCATCAAACTGAAAAAGCATGAGGTAACATTCCATAAGGTAAAGGGTCACGCTGACAATCCATGGAACAATCGCTGCGACGAATTGGCTACATCCGCTATTGCGGAGTATCGCCGTATCAACGGCGGGGAAGAAAACTGAGTTTGCCTGAAAAAATTTTTACTGCGGCGCATGCTTGCGCCGTTTTTTTGTAAATGATTTCGAAACGATGTCATCCAAAAAAGAAGCATTTATTGAATTTTGAGCACCCAAAAACAGCCTTGACGCTCAGGGGAGAATGGAGTATACTAAACTAAATCTTTTCGCTAAAGAATACTTTTACGAAAAGATTGATATAAAAGCGGCATTTCAGGAAAGGATACGGCCTACTATGGCGAACGAAAATTATCAGGAACATCTGGCGGCCGAGCGAACCGAACGGACGCGAAAAATGCTCCAGTCGTTACCGGCTTCCTGCACGGACTTTATTACTTCCATTGCGCTTACGACCAGTCCGCTGACCCGCATGGCGTACACGATCGATTTAGGGACGTTTTGCGAATTCGCCACCCGGGAAATCCCCTATTACGCTGCCAAAAAGCCCTCAGAATGGAACGATGCGGATATTGACCATTTTACCGGACGCGACCTGCGCACCTATGCCGACTACCTGACGCTCTATTTCAAAAGCGAAACGCTGGCTGAGGACGGTACGCCGCCCAAGGCTATGCGGAATCACGAATGCGGCGTGATGCGGAAGCTTTCGTCGCTGCGCTCGTACTTCGATTTTCTGTTCAAATCCGAGAGGATATCTTCCAATATCGCTGCTCTGGTCTCGCTGCCAAAGCTGCATGAAAAGCCGATTTTGTATCTCATTAACGAAGAAGTCGACCGGCTGCTGAGTGTGGCTTCTGACGGCGCTGCGCTGACAGAGCGGCAGCAGAAGTTTCACAAACTGACCAAAACCCGGGATGTGGCGATTCTCATGCTGTTTCTGGGAACGGGGATGCGCGTCAGCGAGTGCGTCGGCGTGAATATCGACGATCTGGATTTTCAGCTCAATGCCGTGCTGGTAACACGCAAGGGCGGAAATCAGGTTATCCTTTATTTCCCTCAGGAGGTTGCCGACGCTCTGAAGGCCTATCTGAAGGAACGGAAGCTCATTCAGACCGACAAAGCCAACGAAAACGCACTGTTCCTTTCTCTGCAAAAGAAGCGCATGACTCAGCGCGCCGTGCAGATCATGGTCAAAAAATACTGTTCCATTGCTGTGCCACTGAAAAAACGCATGAGCCCGCATAAGCTGCGCAGCACTTACGCTACCCGGCTTTATCACGAGACGGAGGATATTTATCTGGTAGCTGATGCGTTGGGACATTCCGACGTGAACACGACCCGAAAACACTACGCCGCTATGAGCGACCAACGCCGCCGGGAGGCAGCCAAAAATGTTCATCTGCCGGAAATGGAGCCGGAAGAGAAAACGAATGAGGCAGATACAGAAAAAAACGCTGCGAAAATGTCCGAAATCCGCCCGTGATAGAAACATTCGTTCCCCAACCCTTGCCAAAAGAGTTTTCTTGTGTTATCCTATGAATACTATGGAACCAAAGGATGTGAGGCAGGCATGGCAAACCAGCGGGGCGACACCCAAGCCAAAATCCTCGCTTATATCGAAAAAGCCACCCTGCAGAAGGGTTATCCCCCATCTGTAAGAGAAATATGCGACGCAACGGGCCTGAAAAGCACCTCTACAGTGCATGGGCACCTGATCCGGCTGGAAAAAAAGGGCCTGCTTTATCGGGATTCCATGAAGCCCCGGGCCATTTCCGTGCCTTCAGATCATCAGATGTACCGGACGGAAATGATCAATGTGCCGATCGTCGGCCGGGTCAGCGCCGGAACGCCGATTCTGGCTACGGAAAACATCGAGGATTATATTGCGCTGCCGCAAAGCATGCTGGGCGAAGGCGAGCATTATGTGCTGGGGGTTCGCGGCGAAAGCATGATCGAAGCCGGCATCATGGACGGCGATTATGTGGTCGTCCGCAAGCAACCTACCGCTTATAATGGAGACATTGTGGTCGCCATGGTGGAGGACGATGCGACGGTAAAGCGCTTCTATCGGGAGAACGGACACTTCCGACTGCAGCCGGAAAACTCGACCATGGAACCAATCATCGTCCCGGAGGTAACGATCCTTGGCAAGGTCGTTTCCCTATACCGTATTTTTTGACTTTTTTGATACGAATGGAGTTGAACGAACGTGACGTGGTGGGAAATTTCCCTTCGTCTTCTTCTGGCCGTCACTGTCGGCTGTGTGATTGGCATTGAGCGGGAACGCAAAAACCGTCCTGCAGGTATGCGCACCCATGTGCTGGTTTGCGTGGGCGCTGCAACGATCGCCCTGATCGAGTGCATGAATATCGCCGATACCATCACCCTGAATATGAATAATCCCAACACCGGTATCGCGGTCAGCTATGGGCGTATCAGTGCTCAGGTCATCAGCGGCATCGGTTTTTTGGGCGCAGGCACCATTTTCATCAGCCAAAAGAAGATCGCCGGTCTGACGACGGCGGCTTCGCTGTGGAATGCCGCCTGTCTGGGCTTGGCGATTGGCATGGGCTATTATTTCATCGCCATCGTCGGCTGCGGGCTTGTGATGGTGACGCTGGTCCTTCTGCAGCGTGTGGTGAAGGTCAATTCCGTCAAGCATGTAGAGGTCAAATTCATTCACCGGGTGGAGACCATCGCTTTTATCAACGATTACTTCCAGTCCATCGGCGTTCGTGTGCTGGATATTGACTTCCACGTGGAGAATAAAGGCAAGTATAACCTCTATACCAACATTTATACTCTGGATATGCAGGGAAAGGCGACCTACAAAGACATCGTGAACAAGCTTTCCGAGCACACCAACATTCAGGGCATCCGGACGCGGAACACCTGACGTCCCTTTCCCCCATCACGTTCAGAATTTGGAAGGAGTTCGGTTCCCATGCAGAACCAGATTGCCGTTGTCGGCGGCTGCAACATTGACATCTCCGCAACTTCTTATACGTTTTTGATCGAGGAAGACTCCAATCCCGGGTATGTGAAAACCACGCTCGGCGGCGTGGGACGTAATATTGCCGAAAATCTTCTGTTGCTGGGTTATCCCGTCAGCATGATTACGCCCCTGAGCCGGGATTCCTTTCTCAGTCAGATCCAGTCCCGTTCTGTCAAAATCGGACTGGATCTTTCCCACAGCTTTTATTTTGACGATGTGCCCAACTCCGTCTATCTCTGCATCAATCATCCCAACGGCGATATTGCGCTGGCTGTTTCCTGCATGGAAATCTGCGAGAAGCTGACGCCGGATGTGATCGCCAGTCAGATGGACTTTCTGAACTCCTGCCCTTGTGTGGTACTGGACGCAAATCTGCGGGCCGACACCCTGGCCTATATTGCCGATCATTGTCATTCTGCGCTTTGCGCAGACGCAGTATCCGTCAAAAAGGCGGATCGTCTCCGGCCCATCCTGCACCGGCTTTCCTTCCTGAAGGTCAATCGTGCGGAGGCAGAAGTTCTGGTGGGTTTCCCGGTAGACGATATGGAATCAGTCAGCAAGGCTTCCGCGCAGCTTCACGCCATGGGAATTCCCGTGGTGGCCATTACCTTGGGCAGCAGCGGCGCGTTTCTTTCCGTTGGTTCGGAGGCATATGCTCTCCCGCCGATGGCTCATGATGGAGTCAATTACTCCGGCTGCGGCGACGCTTTTTTTGCTGGGATTCTTCATGGACTGACCATGCAGAAAAGCACGCTGGAAACGCTGCGCTGCGGCTTGGCAATGGCGGCCCTCAGCGCGTCCTCACCCTGCGCCGTGTCGCCGGACGTATCTTCAGAAGCCTTGGAACAGATTTTGAGCGATTCAAAGGAGGAAGAGTAAACGATGAATCTGCATGATTATCTCTGGGTATCGGACGAAGTAAAGGAGGCTGTTCAGCACAACAAGCCTGTTGTGGCGCTGGAATCCACCATTATTTCTCATGGAATGCCCTATCCTCAGAACGTGGAAACCGCGCTGGCGGTAGAAAACGTCATTCAGGAAAACGGAGCTATCCCCGCTACGATTGCCATTTTGGGCGGTAAAATGTGCGTTGGCATTTCCAAGGATCAGATCGAATATCTGGGCAAAAAGGGCCTGAAGGTCATCAAGGCCAGCCGCCGCGACCTGCCCGTACTGCTGGCTCGCGGAGAAGACGGCGCTACCACCGTCACCACCACGATGATCGCCGCTCATTTGGCAGGCGTGAAAATTTTCGCTACCGGCGGCATCGGCGGCGTCCATCGCGGCGCTGAAACGACCATGGACATTTCTGCCGATCTGGAAGAGCTTTCTCAGACCAGCGTCAACGTGATCTGCGCAGGCGCAAAGTCCATTCTGGATCTGGGCCTGACGCTGGAATATTTGGAAACCAAGGGCGTGACCGTGATCGGCTATCAGACAGACGAACTGCCTGCCTTCTATTGCCGTAAGAGCGGTTTTGGCGTGGATTATCGTCTGGATACACCCGCTGAAATCGCTTCTGCCATTCGGGTGAAGGAAGCCTGCGGGCTGAAAGGCGGCCTGCTGATTACCAACCCGATTCCGGAAGAGTACGCCATGCCCGAAGAGAAGATGAACAAGTGCATCGACGACGCTGTGCGTATGGCCAATGAACAGGGCATCCACGGCAAGCAGCTGACGCCTTTCCTGCTGGACAAGATCAAGACGCTGACGGAGGGCAAATCTCTGGAAGCCAATATCAAGCTGGTGCTGAACAACGCCAAGCTGGGCGCTGAAGTTGCCCAAGAACTGTGCCGGGAAAACGCAGAGGGCTAAGCTGCGATTCCCCTACCCCATTTTAGCATTATAAACAATCGCCGTTTTCGCTGCGCCTGCATGCGGAAGCGGCGATTGTTTATGTTTTTCAAAAAGTCAAACGAAAAACGCCCTGCATCGCAGAGCGTTTTTCTTAGTGTAACGATTAGTGCTTGGCGTACAGCTCCCGCTTTTCGTAAGTGGTGTGCAGCAGCTCATGAGACTTATGACCATTGGGCTTGCCCAGATACTCTTCATAAATCTGCTTGATTTCGGGATTCTCGTGGCTCTTGCGCAGCTTCTTGGAAGCGTCTTCGTCATAGAGCGCCTTGGCGCGCAGGGGACGAATGTCGGTCCAGTTGCGGATCTGAGAGGACACGATGGGCTGACCGCCGCCATTGACGCAGCCGCCGGGGCAACCCATGATCTCGATGAAGGTGTAGTTCTTTTCGCCCTTCTTGACCATGTCGAGCAGCTCGGAGGCCTTGCCGGTGCTGCTGGCAACGGCAACATTCACATCCAGATCGCCGATCTTGACGGTGGCTTCCTTGATGCCTTCCATGCCGCGGACAGCGGTGAAGTTGACGTCTTCCAGCGTCTTGCCGGTGATGGCTTCATACGCGGTACGCAGAGCGGCTTCCATAACGCCGCCGGTCGCGCCGAAGATAACGGCAGCGCCGGTGCTTTCGCCCATCAGGCTGTCGAAGTCCTCATCGGGCAGGTTTGCGAAGTCGATACCGGCTTCCTTGATCATGCGGGCCAGCTCACGGGTGGTGAGAACGTAGTCCACATCCGCCATGCCGTCATGACCCAGTTCGGGACGGTTGGCCTCAAACTTCTTGGCGGTACAGGGCATTACGGACACGACGACGATATCGCGGGGATTCAGGTTTTCGCGCTCGGCGTAGTAGGTCTTGATCATCGCGCCGGTCATCTCATGAGGAGACTTGCAGGAGCTCAGATTCGGCAGGAATTCCGGATAATAATGCTCGCAGAACTTGATCCAGCCGGGAGAGCAGCTGGTGATCATGGGCAGCACGCCGCCGTTGGTCACGCGGTCGATCAGTTCGTTGGCTTCTTCCATGATGGTCAGGTCAGCGCCGAAATCGGTGTCGAAGACCTTCGCAAAGCCCAGACGGCGCAGCGCGGCGGCCATCTTGCCGGTAACGCTGGTGCCGATCGACATACCGAATTCTTCACCCAGCGCAGCGCGCACGGCGGGAGCAGGCTGCACGACCACATGCTTGGTGCCGTCGGCCAGCGCGTCCCAAACGTCCGCGATAGCGTCCTTCTCGGTCAGAGCACCCACAGGGCAGGCGGTGATGCACTGTCCGCAGTTGATGCAGGCCATCTGGCCCAGCTTCATGTTGAAGGGGCTTTCGATGGAGGTCTTAAAGCCGCGCATCACAGGTCCGATCACGCCGACCTTCTGCACATTGGCACAGGCGCCCACGCAGCGGCGGCACAGGATGCACTTGTTGTTGTTGCGGACGATGCTGTCAGAAGTGCTGTCCACTTTGTACTCGTTCCGGGCACCGGCGAAACGCTCGCTGTTTTCTACGCCCAGTTCCTTGCACAGGGTCTGCAGTTCGCAGTTTTCGCTGCGGACGCAGGTCAGGCACTTCTTGTCGTGGTTGCTGAGGATAAGCTCAAGGTTCATCCGGCGGGCTTCACGGACGGCGGGCGTATTGGTCTTCACGACCATACCGGGCGTCACGGGCAGCACGCAGGCAGCCTGCAGGGTACGTCCTCCGCAGTCCACCACGCAGATACGGCAGTTGGCCGTCTCGTTGATGTCCTTGAGGAAGCAGAGAGTGGGGATTTTCACATTGGCTTTATGAGCCGCTTCAAGCACCGTCGAACCGGCAGGAACTTCTACCTGCACGCCGTCGATGGTGACGGGAATCATCTGTTCCATGGTTGATCCTCCTTAGGCAGAAATTAGTGCTTCTCGATCGCGCCAAAGCGGCACTTCTCCATGCAGGCGCCGCACTTGAGGCACTTGGTGGTATCGATCTTGTGCTGCTCCTTGACAGTACCGCTGATCGCACCGGCGGGGCAGACCTTGGTGCAGGCGGTGCAGCCGCGGCACTTGCCGGTGATGACGTAGTTCAGCAGCTTCTGGCAGTGATGAGCCGGGCAGCGCTTCTCATAAATGTGCGCCTCGTATTCATCACGGAAGTACTTGATGGTGGACAGCACGGGGTTGGGAGCCGTCTGACCAAGGCCGCACAGCGCGGTTTCCTTGATGTTCTTGCCCAGCGTTTCCAGCTTTTCGATGTCGCCGGGTTCGCCCTTGCCTTCCACGATGCGCTCCAAGATCTCCAGCATGCGCTTGGTGCCGATACGGCAGGGAGTGCACTTGCCGCAGCTCTCGTCCACGGTGAAGTCCAGGAAGAAGCGGGCGATGTCAACCATGCAGTTGTCTTCGTCCATGACGATCATGCCGCCGGAACCCATCATGGAACCGATCGCGGTCAGCGTGTCGTACTCAATCGGAATATCCAGCTGAGAAGCGGGGATGCAGCCGCCGGAGGGGCCGCCGGTCTGCACGGCCTTGAAGGCCTTGCCATTGGGGATGCCGCCGCCGATATTGTAAATGATATCGCGGAGCTTGGTGCCCATGGGCACTTCCACCAGACCGGTGTTGTTGATCTTGCCGCCCAGAGCGAAAACCTTGGTGCCGGTAGACTTGGGCGTACCGATGGAGGTAAACCAGTCAGCGCCGTTCAGGATGATCTGGGGGATGTTGGCCAGCGTTTCCACGTTGTTGATGTTGGTGGGCTTGTCGAACAGACCGCGCACCGCGGGGAACGGAGGCTTGGGCTTGGGCTCGCCGCGGCCGCCCTCGATGGAGTGCATCAGAGCGGTTTCTTCGCCGCACACGAAAGCGCCGGCGCCTAGACGGATGAAGATGTCAAAGCTGAAGTCAGTGCCGAAGATATGCTCGCCCAGCAGGCCGTATTCACGGGCCTGATCGATGGCGATCTGCAGGCGCTTCACAGCGATGGGATACTCAGCGCGGACATAGATATAACCAACGCTTGCGCCGATGGCATAGCCGCCGATGGCCATAGCTTCCAGCACCGCGTGGGGGTCGCCTTCCAGAACGGAACGATCCATGAAAGCACCCGGGTCGCCCTCGTCGGCGTTGCAGACCATGTACTTCTGGTCAGCCTTGGAAGCGGCGGCAAACTGCCACTTCTTGCCGGTGGGGAAACCAGCGCCGCCGCGGCCGCGCAGACCGGATTTCAGCACTTCGTCAATAACCTGCTGAGGGGTCATTTCCGTCAGGGCCTTGCCCAGAGCGCGATAGCCGTCGAAGGCGATATATTCGTCGATGTTTTCAGGGTCGATACGGCCGCAGTTCCGCAGCGCCAGACGCAGCTGGGGACGGTAGAAGTCGATGTTCTCCAGCGTGGAGTGCTGCTCCTCATCCGCCTTTTCCTTGTAGATCAGATGCTGAACGATACGTCCCTTGAGCAGGTGCTCCGAAACGATCTCGTCCACATCGTCCACCTTGATGCGGCTGTAGAAGGTGCCTTCGGGATAAACGATAACCACGGGGCCCGCTTCGCAAAGACCGAAGCAGCCAGTGCGGACCACTTTGACTTCCTTGTCCAGACCGTTTTTGGCGATCTGCTCTTCAAAGCGCTTGATCAGTTCGGCAGAGCCGCTGGACGAGCAGCCCGTACCGCCGCAAACAAGCACATGTGCGCGAAAAAGATCCATGTTTGTTCCTCCTTAGCGTATCCTTATTTGCCTTCGGCGGCGCCGATGGTGTATTCCGTCACAACACGGCCGTTCACGATGTGCTCGGCGACGATGCGGCTGACCATCTCAGGGGTCACCTTTACGTAAGTGACCTTTTCCTTGCCGGGCACGATCACGTCCACCATGGGCTCCATGCGGCACATGCCGATGCAGCCGGTCTGGGCCACGGTCACGTTGTTCAGGTTGCGGGTGCGGACTTCTTCCACAAATTTCAGCATCACGGGACGGGCGCCGGCCGCGATACCGCAGGTGGCCATGCCGACAACAACGCGGATCTCGTCGCTGCCTTCCTTACGCATGGCGACCTTTTCCAGGGTCTTTTGGCGAATAGCTTCCAATTCGGCCAGAGATTTCATGGTAACACCTCCAAGATGGGTTTCAATTCTTCGTTAATGCTTTCTTTGATCCAGGCGCTGACATCCGGCTCGTTCAGGCTGATCCCGCCAAGGGTCTGCCGGACGATACGGGTGTCAAACTTGGCCTCTGCCTCCGGCGACTGCGCCGTAAATACAAATTCAGGCGTATCCGGGTTCAGAAGGACAAGGGTGAAAAGCGAGTCGCAAAGCTCGCCCATGGGGATGCAGTCGATATTCCGCAGATCAAAGCTGGCGCTGATTACAGTGCCCTTTCCCACTTCGCTCTCAAGGGAGAAAGCGCCCCCCGCAGCCTCCGCGCTTTGCTTGAGCATCGGGATTCCCAATCCCACCCGGCGCGTGGTGCGCGTGGTGGTGAAGGGATCCGTGACCCGTGCCAGAAACTCGGGGCTCATGCCGCAGCCGTCGTCCTTTACGGTAAAGGTAAGGATGCCTTCCGCATTCCTTACAAAGGAAACGACAATCAGCTTCGCGCCCGCCTTGATGCTGTTCTGGACGATGTCCAGCACATGCATGGATAAATCGCGCATCGCCGTTTCCCCGTCAGGCCTTATAGGTAGCCAGGATGCCGGGAATTTCGTCCGGCGTCAGACGGCCGTACACTTCGTCGTTGATCATCATAACCGGGGCCAGACCGCAAGCGCCAAGGCAGCGGGTCGCCTGGATGGTGAACTTTCCGTCCGCCGTGGTGCGGCCAACGTCGATCTGAAGCTCTTCCACCAGCTTGTCCAGCACCTTCTGAGAACCCTTGACGTAGCACGCGGTGCCGAGGCAAACGCCGCACACGTACTGGCCCTTGGGCTCCAGAGAGAACTGCGAATAGAACGTGGCGACGCCGTAGACCTCGCTCAGCGTTTTGCCCATTCCCTCAGCGATGATTTCCTGCACGTCCACCGGAACGCAGCCGAAGATGGCTTGAGCTTCCTGAAGCACAGGCATCAAACCGCCCTTTTGGGTTCTGTGTTCCTCGATGACACTTGCCAGCTTTTCATACTTTTCGTTATGATTGGACATGGCAACCGAGACCTCCTCATTTTTTACTGCAAACAACGTACATTCCATGAATGTACAAGGCTTATATATTTTAGCACATACCCCATCAAAATGCACGTGTTTTTCTCCGGGCACGACAAATTTTTATGAATTCCGACTTTTCTCATGGGAATCCCCATGAAATTTGTGCAATATTGACTGAAATACTCCCCGCGCGCTTTTATCTTCTGTCTCGATGAAAAAGCGCGGCTCCCTCAGCGCGTCCAGCCGGTGAGCATCTGAAGAATGAAGCTGAAACCGGCCTTTCGTTGCATACGCCGGGCAATCTGCATCGGGCGAGACCTCAATCACGGGATGCTCCGGCAGAAAGGGCATCAGTCCCAGCGCGCCGATCATGCCGTTGCTGCCCCGGTTGATGTGGGCCGGAACCGGAACGCCGTCATATCGAAGCACCAGCGCACAGACTGCCTCCACCGTCAGGTCGGTTGCGTTGATGAGCAGCTTTTCCAGCGTGCCTGTCACCTGATCTTCCTCCCCGATCATCAGCTGATTTCCGAACAGGGTCGGTTCGTTCCGAACGTCGGGCAGATGGGCGTAGACCTCTTCTCCTGCCTCAAGCGCCGCCTCCAGCGAGGGAAAATAGCCCAGAATATGTACGTCCTCTTTGCTGGAAATTTCCATTCCGGGCACCACAATCACCCCGTATTCCTGTCCGGCAGCCACGGCCTGCGGCAGATTGCGCGCCGTATTGTGATCGGTCAGCGCAACCGCGTCCAGCCCCAAAACTTTGGCCATGCCTACTAAGTTCCACGGGGTCATTTCATCGTCTCCGCAGGGAGACAGACAGCTGTGAATATGCAGATCATAGGACAGTTCCATGGATGTTACTCTCTGGCCGGGAAGGCAACGCCGACCGCGTTCATGATGCCGCAGACCTCATAGGCGGTCTTAGCGGTAGACAGAACCGGCAGGCCCTCTTCTCTGGCTTTTGCCAGCGTGGCTTCCTCCGGCTGAACCTCCTCCACCAGAATAACGCAGGCCATTTCCATCAGCACAGCCACGGCGACCACATTCACGTGAGACTGCACCGTACACCAGCCCATTCCCTGCTTGCCGTGGGCCAGAACCCAGCTCAGCAGATCGCAGCTGTAGCCGCAGGTGATTTCCGCATCCAGATTTTCCTCGCCGCTCAGTGCCTGCGCGCCGATTTTTTCCACCAATTCTCTGACTTTCATGATCCAACACTCCCCTATTCTCTCGTGGTTTTGGCCAGCTCCACCATTTTCTGAGCCATGATTTTCAGCTGGTCCTTCAAAATGTGAATACAGTCCATCTGGGTACAGTAGCCCCGCACGATGTCCTCCGCAAAGGTGCGGCAGGTGGGGCTGCCGCAGCTTCCGCAATCATAGCCCGGCAGCTTGCGGACGATAGCTTCCATTTCTTCCATTTTTCGCATGGCTTCCACCAGATCGTCGTCCAGCTTCATCACGCTGTTGGGCGTGACGCTTCGGTCAGTGTATAGATGGTATTTGTTCAGGTAGGAGGATTCCACCGCCGCGTCGGGATGGGTCTGGTCGCAGCCGCCCATCAGCGCACGGATGGCGTTGCGGGCGACGTAGTTGTTCTCAAAGGTCAGCGGGCCTCCCACGCAGCCGCCGGTACAGGCCGCTCCCTCGAAGAACATCAGATTGCGCAGCTTGTTGTTCTCGATCTCCTCCAGCACTCGAATCACGTTTTCAATACCGTCCACCGCCATGCTGTTCTCCGGGCAGACGGCGGACGCTTCTCCGCCGCTGTTGGCCCAGCCCACGCCGTAGGCCGTGGAGGTGGTTCGCCCCACATGGAAATTCAGATTCTTCATTCGACTGGCCAGCAGCCCGTAGATCTCGATCATGGAAATGGCACCGTCCAGCGCCGAATGGGTAATGGTCATGGGATTGCGGATAGCCGTCACCTTGGCGGCGCAGGGCGTGATGAAAAAGCACCCCACATCCTTGGGATCCACCCGGTTTTTCTTGCAGAATTCGCTGCGGGCTACCATAGCGGCTACTTCCATCGGCTGACGAACGTCCGCAATATGGGAGATCAGTTCCGGAAAGCGTACCCGGATCAGGCGAACGATGACCGGGCAGGCCGACGAAATCACCGGATACCGATCCGGCGTCAGGCTCCGCATATTTTCCCGCAGCGCGCGGGTCACGATGTCCGCCCCTGCGGCGACCTCGTAAACATCGTCAAAGCCAATGCGCAGGAGACCTTCCAAAATCTGCTCCCGGCTGATCTGCCGCTTGAACTGTCCGTACAGGGACGGCGCAGGAAGGGCGATTTTGTATTTGAACTGCTCGATCACAGAAAGCGGGTCGGTCTGGGCGTACTTGGCGTGGTGATCGCATACGCGGATGCATTCGCCGCAGTCGATGCAGCGCTCGTCAATAATATGTGCCCGTCCGCCGCGCACCCGAATGGCCTCGGTGGGGCAGCGCTTCAGACAGTTGGTGCATCCCATGCATTTTTCTCGATCCAGACGGACCGAGTGAAATCTGCTTTCATTCATGGCGGTTATTTCCTCTTTGCTTCGTCCGGTCTATTCCCTTTTCGTCCGATAAATTCCGTCCGCCCCTTCAGGCAATACGGAACCCCATATGAATTGTCGTGCCTTCGCCCAGCTTACTGGAAATATCGAAGCTGTCGGCGTTCCGCTTCATGTTGGGCAAGCCCATGCCAGCGCCGAAGCCCAGATCCCGCGCTTCCTCGCTGGCGGTAGAGAAGCCTTCCTGCAGGGCTTGATCGATATCGGCGATCCCCGGCCCCACGTCGCGGGAGATCAGCCGGATTTCCTCCGGCGTCATTTCCATGACCAGCTGGCCGCCCTGGCTGTGTATAATCAGGTTCAGCTCGGCTTCATAACTGGCCACGGCGATCCGGCGCAGGATGGTGCTGTCCACGCCCATCTGCTTCAGCTTGCGCTTGATGCTGGCGGAGGCGTCCCCGGCGGATTCATAGGCCGAAGCCTGCACCTCATAGCTGTCTCTGTATAAACGCTCTGCCATGATTTTTCTCTCTTTCGTCCATCATTTTGCGCCGGTGCGCACGTCGGTGCCACGGATGCCTGCCTGGTACAGAAGGCCGCAGGTGGTAAAATTGGTATGCTGCGTACACAAAACCACAATGCCCAGGTCGCGCGCTTCTTCCAGCACCGCGTCGGGCGGGATTTTTCCCCGGGCAAACACCACGCAGTGAATATCCAGCATTTCCGCCGTGCGCATCACATGGACGTTGGTCAGCCCGGTAATCAGAATGGACTTGTCCTTGACAAAAGCGAGGACGTCGCTCATCAGGTCGCTGCCGCAGGCCGTGCGAACCTCCTCGTCCAGCTGTTCCTCGCCGCAAAGCACTTTTGCGTCCAGAATCGAAATCAGGTCCCGGATCGTAATCATCGTATCCCCCCTATGTGTTTCTCAATTCATCAGTCAGTTCCAAAAGCAGACGGATGGTTTGAATCGTCTGGTATTTGAGCTGGCGGCTCAGAAGCGCGTTGCTTTCCTGCCCGGTCTTTTCCCGGGCAAAAGCGGCGTAATCGCGCATCAGGCCAATCAGCCCCGTAACGGCGGCGTTTCTCGGCGACAGGAACCGCTGCTCCATTCGAAGCGCTACCAGTTCCACCTGTTCCCGGAGCGTGTTCAGTTCCTCCGCCGCCTCTGCCGGAGTGATTTCCTGCCGGTCGAGGGTTTCACTGATGCGCTCCATCTGACGGATCAGCTCTTCCGCATGAAGGAATGCCGCCTCCAGAATGTCGATCTGCCCCCGCATGCCGGTCATTCTCAGGGAAACAGACGGAATGCTGATTTCAAATAAATAGCTGTCCACGTCGTGCTGATCCCGAAGCTGCTGCCGCACCGCCTGCGCATCTTCCTTTTCGGGATAGACCGCCGCCAGCACCCGGAAGCGTTCCTCCGGCCACAGGTATCCGGCGGCTCCCCTGCGCTGAAACTGTTCCGCCAGCTGTCCGGCGGCTTCTTCGGTTTCAAACGCCCCAAGCTGCAGCGCATACCATACGGAGCCGTTTAAGGTGATCTCCCGCGTTTCCCGGGTTTCGTCAAAGGCGGCGTCCAGCGGAATGGGACTGGGCGTGGCAACGGTTTCAAACACCGCATCGCCGCCGCTGCGGGCTGCTACGCCCGAAAACAGAATCACCGCCGATAAAAATAAAAGAGAATAACTGACCCATTTGGCCGGTTTTCTTTCGCTGGGATAAACCCTTTTTCTCGTCTGCATGCTCATCCCTCCCGTGCGTCTGCACGGCAGGGTATGCACCGAAAAAAACGTTTATTCCGTATAGGCCATCCGACTTCGCTTTCTGGTTCTGGGTTTATTATATCGAATGATTGGGAAAGATGCAAGTACCGCGCCGCCAAACATGCGCGAAAGGGAACGAAGAAACGATTTTCTTTGCATTTTTTCCCGCCCGTGTTATACTACACACAGCCTTCTTTTCGGCTGAAAACCTGCAAGGAGATATCAAAATGATTTACCATCTGGATACCATTCCCGTATGGGAGGCGATGGAAAAAGAAACGCCCTGTCCGTTTTGCAGTCTGTACGAGCGGATGGAGCAGCAAGAGGTGGAGCGCAGTTTGGGCGGCAGCGTGATGGAGCCGGATACCAGGATTCGGGTCAATGAAACCGGTATCTGCGCCCGGCACCATCAGCAGCTTTTCGGAATGCAGAACCGTCTGGGCCACGCGCTTCTGACAGATTCCCATTCCAAGGAGCTTCTGAAAAAGCTGGAGAAACTGGAAAAGCAGGCGGATGGTCTGCCCAAACGCGGCCTTTTCAGCAAACGCACCGAAGAGGATGAACTGGTTTCCGCCCTGCGCGCCCTGAGCAGCGGCTGCGTGATCTGCGAGGGCATCGACAGCCACATGAAGCGGTATCTGTATACCTTCATCCATCTCTGGAAAACGGATGCGGCCTTTGTCAAAAAATGGGAGGCTTCCAACGGCCTGTGCCTCCCCCACGCCGCCGACCTGCTGGAAATGGCCAGCCAAAGCCTGAGCGGTGAAAAATACCGCCAGTTCAGCGTTTCCGTGCTTTCGAACGTGCGCCGCGCGCTGGAAACCGATGAAAAGGATCTGGAATGGTTTACCCTGAAATTCGACTACCGCAATCAGGCCAAGCCTTGGGGCAACAGCCGAAACGCCTTGGAACGCACTGCCAATCGCCTTCGGGGACGCTGTATTTCCACCGGTACGCCGGACAGTTCCAAATAAGCTGTTTTATGCTTGATAGAAAAATGGAACGCTCTTTCGCTGCTGAACGAAAGAGCGTTCCATTTTTGATTTCTTATTCTTTATTACTGTTTTCGTCGCTCGGTTCCATTTCGTCCGGCTGATAGCGTTCCAGCAGAACGCCGGTCTCTTCGAAAAACTTTCGGGAGAACTCATCCGGGTAGCCCTCCTGATAGACGACCCGCCGGATGCCGGTATTGATGATCATTTTGGCACAGACGGAACAGGGCTGATGGGTACAGTAGAGGGTAGCGCCATCAATGGCCAATCCCAGCTTCGCCGCCTGCAATATGGCGTTCTGTTCCGCATGGATGGCGTAGCAAAGCTCTGTCCGGGTTCCGGAGGGAACGTTCAGCTTATCCCGCAGGCATTCGCCGCGCTCCTTGCAGGTCAAAAGTCCGGCAGGCGCGCCGTTGTAGCCCGTCGTCATAATGCGCTTGTCCTTGACGATCACCGCACCGATTTTCCGGCCCTGCCGATAGCAGCTGGACCATTCGGAGATCAGCCACGCCATTTTCATAAATCGATGATCCCAGCGGTCCATGGGCATCCCCCCTTGTAATGGAAGGAAGTGTACCACAGAATCGGCGGAAGCGCAACGAAAAAAAGCACAGCGAATTTTGCGTTCAGTTTGCTTTTCCGTCCATCCACCATTCCGGGTCGTTTTCAAGATTTGTCAGGAAGCAGGGCGTCTGCATCGCCGCAGCGCACGCTTGCCCCAGGTGGAGCCTTTCCGGCGTATCGCACTGATTCAGCACAACGGCAAAGCGCACGTTTACGTGCTTCCGCAGACCGGCTTCACTTTCCAGCACCATCGCGGCGTCCTCCGGCGAGGCAATATCCGCCGTGGTTTTATGGATCAGCGCCGCGTAACGCTCTGCCCGGTGCGCCGCTTCGGCAATGGGCTGCTGCAGCCCGCGCATTCCGGCCATGGCGATCACCATGGCTTCCCGTCCGGTCAGATAGGGTTCCTTGTCGTTCGGCGCTTTCAGGGGAAGGCCCCGAGAACCATCCGCTTCCACCAGCACATAATCGGCCATGTTCAGCAGCGGTTCCAGCTCCACGGTCGGAAGCGCCAGCTTATCCCGCTCTGCGTAGCTGGCGATACACAGCACCCGTTCTTCCTCAAAAGCCTGCCGCAGCTCGGAAGGCCGGGGATCCATCAGACACGGGCACTTGGGCGGCAGTATGCGGGTCGTCGTCAGCCGGAGAACCTTTCCGGGCAGCTGACTGCACAGCTCGTCGATCAGGCTGGTCTTTCCCCCGCCGCCCACGATAGCTGTTACGCCTTTGGGAATTTCCAATGCTTCATATAGCTTCTTCATTTGCATATCTGCATATCCTCGCATGTTTCCGGCTCAAACCGTACTGCAATGGTTATCAGGCCTGCCGGAGGCTTCCTTGCCTGCCATAGGAATACGTCTAACCAGTTTTTATGGCAATCATAGCACAGCCGGTTTGCGTTTTCAATCTTTTTCTGATTTATGAAAAAAGAAGCCGTTTCAAACATCTGTCTGTTTGCAGAAAATGTTACGGTTCGGTCATTGTGTTTTGCGGGGAAGCATGTTATAATTCAATGGTCAAAGACGGTCAAACCGTCTGAGACGTTTTCTGGGAAAGGAGGGTCGCGTATGCGGCTCAGCGATACGATAGAACAATTTATCAAAACCATGTTAGTGGAGGAAACGCAGGAAATCGAGCTGAAACGGAACGAATTGGCCGAGTATTTCAACTGCGCCCCTTCGCAGATCAACTATGTGTTGTCCACCCGCTTTACGCCAGATCACGGCTATATTATCGAAAGCCGAAGGGGCGGCGGCGGATGCATCCGGATTTTTCGAATGAAGCAGAGCACCGGCGAACAGCTTTTGTACCTGATTCATGAACGCATCGGCGATTCCATCGACGCCGTTTCCGCCAATCACCTGATCCAGCAGCTTTGCGAGCGCAAGGCCATTACCGCCGGCGAGGCCGCCATTATGCGGGCGGCTGTTTCGCCGCAGGCGCTCAGCCTGCCGGTGACAGCGCAGATGAAGGACGCGCAGCGGGCCAGAATTCTGAAAAGCATGCTGATGGAAGTCGCGCATAAAAGTCAGCCCGCACAATCCTGAGTCGGCCAGCCTGCCCCATGAAGGAGGAAATCAACCATGCTTTGCGAAGAATGTCAGAAGAACGAAGCGGCTTTTTCCGTTACCGTCACTTCCGGCGGCGAAACGACCACCCGCCATTTGTGCGGCGAATGCATGCAGAAAATGGGATTGAGCTTGAACGGCGGTGAAATTTCCGGGTTCTTAAGCTCGATTTTATCCATCCTGAGTCAGTCGGCGGAGGAAAAGGACAACAGCCCGGTCTGCAGCGGATGCGGCATGCACTATTCCGCTTTTGAACGAACCGGCCGCCTTGGCTGCGCCCAGTGCTATCATGATTTTGCCGAGCAACTGCGTCCGGTTTTGCAAAGGATCCACGGCAATATTCAGCACGAGGGCCGCAAACCGGCGCATTTTGAAGAAACGCCCGCTCGGCCGGAACTTTCGCCGCTGGAAAAGAAAAAAGAGGAGCTGCGGCTGAAAATGGAAGAGGCTGTGGTCAGCGAAAATTTTGAGGACGCGGCAAAATATCGGGACGAGCTGCGGGCGCTTGACGAGCAGGAAAAAACGGTCGCGCCACTCGAAACGCAGGCGGCTTCGGTGCCTGATGAGAAAGGAGAGATCAGCCTGTGAGCGACTGTGAAAATGCGATTGCTGTCTCCGGGCGCGTTCGTCTGGCGCGGAATTATCCCGATCTCCCCTTTTCCAGCATGGAACGGCCGGAGGATGCGGAAAGCTGCATCCAGCGCGCCTGTCAGGCCATGCATACCGGCACGGAGGAGGTTTACACCCTACATCTGCTTCGCTCCATGACGCCGGACGACCGAATGGCGCTGGTGGACGAACATCTCATCAGCCGGGATCTGCTCAAGCACAACGCCATCGGCGCGGCGCTGATCCGCCGGGATGAAAAAGTCAGCATCATGATGAACGAAGAAGACCATCTGCGGATTCAATCCCTGCTGCCCGGGAATCATTTAAGAGAGGCGGCGGAGGAAGCCTTCCGGGCGGAGGAAATATTGGAAAAAGGCTGCGGGTTCAGCTTTGATCCCCAGCTGGGCTATCTGACTTCCTGCCCCACCAATACGGGAACCGGTCTTCGGGCTTCGCTGATGCTTCATCTGCCCATGCTGACCCGCTTTAAGCAGATGGGCAACGTCAACCAGAGCGTCGCTAAGCTGGGCCTGACCATGCGGGGCATCTATGGAGAAGGCAGCGAAGCCTTAGGCGACCTTTATCAGGTCAGCAACCAGATCACGCTGGGCCGCCGGGAAGAGGACATCATCGACGCGGTAACGGCAGTGGGCAAACAACTGATTGATTTGGAAAACAACCTGCGGGAAAGCTGCCGCGCCAAACAGAAGGCCGAGGTAGAGGACGCGCTCTGGCGCAGCTACGGCGCGCTTCGCTATGCGGTACTCATGAACGAAAAGGAGTTCATGCAGCATTGGAGCAATCTGCGTCTGGGCAGCGCCATGGGCATCCTGCCCACGCCGGTTTCCGTATCCGACGAACTTCTGTCCACTGCGCAGGACGCGCATGTCAGGCAATACGCGAAGCGGAAGCAGTTGGAGCTTCCCGTGGAGCAGGCCCGCTGCGCGCTGCTTCAGGAAACGCTGAAAGCATCCGAAACCCATTGATAACAGGAGGAAATCTATGCCTATTTTTGGACGATTCACTCAACGGGCCCAGCGGGCCGTCGCTGCGGCTCAGCAGGCCGCCGTCTCTCTTCATCAGCCCTACGTGGGCACCGAGCATCTGCTGCTGGGCCTGCTGAAAGAGCCGGGGGATATCATTTCCCAGCTTTTGCCGGAAAACGTCAATTATACGACGGTTTATGAACGCATCCACGCCATTCTTGGCGAAGGCGCCCGTCAGGGCGGCGGCATGCTGGAACTGACACCCAGAAGCAAAAAAATTCTGGAAAGCAGCATTCTGGAAAGCCGCCGTTTGGGCCACAGCTACGTAGGTACCGAGCATTTCTGGCTGGCGCTGCTTCGGGAGGGCGAAGGCGTGGCCATTACCCTTTTGAGAGATATGGGCGTCAATCCGCAGGAATTGCAGAAGCAGATTCTGGAAAGCCTGAAAAACAACCAGCCCGACGGCGAAAACAGTCAGCCTGGTCAGGAAAGCGACTCCCGCGGCGAAAACGACAACCCTCTGGAAAAATACAGCCGCGATTTGACCAAAGCCGCGCAGAACGGCGAGCTGGATCCCGTGGTGGGCCGCACGACCGAGATCGAGCGCATCATGCAGATCATGAGCCGCCGCACCAAGAACAATCCCGTGCTCATCGGCGAGCCGGGCGTGGGCAAGAGCGCCGTCATCGAAGGACTGGCGCAGCTGATCGTATCCGGAAAAGTTCCGGAAACCTTGACCGGCAAGCGGATCCTTTCGCTGGATCTGGGCAGCATGATTGCGGGCAGCAAGTACCGCGGCGAGTTTGAAGAGCGCCTGAAGGATACCATTCAGGAGGTTCACAAGCAGGGCAATGTAATTTTGTTTATCGACGAGTTCCACACCATTATCGGCGCGGGCAAAGCCGAGGGCAGCATGGACGCGGCCAACATTCTCAAGCCCGCACTGGCCCGGGGCGAGCTTCAGTGTATCGGCGCTACCACCATCGACGAATACCGCAAAAATATCGAAAAGGACGCGGCACTGGAACGCCGGTTCCAGCCGGTCATGGTGGGCGAACCAACCGCCGAAGAGGCGCTTGCCATTCTGAAGGGCCTGCGGGATCGCTACGAAGCTCATCACAAGGTCAAAATTACCGACGAAGCGCTGGAAGCTGCTGTCAATCTGTCCGACCGCTATATCTCCGACCGTTTTCTGCCGGATAAGGCCATCGACCTGATGGACGAGGCCGCTTCCCGCGTACGCCTGCACAGCTTTACCGCGCCGCCGGACGTCAAAGAACAGGAGGAACGGCTCAAAGCGCTGCAAAATGAAAAGAAAGAAGCCATTGCGCATCAGGACTTCGAAAAAGCCGCCGGACTGCGCGACGAGGAGCGGGCCCTGAAGGAAGAAGTGGCGCAGAAGCGTGCCGCCTGGGAGCAGCGCAAAAGCGCGACTCACGACGTCGTTACCGAGGAGGACATTGCTCAGATCGTCGCCAGCTGGACGGGCATTCCCGTCAAAAAAATGACGGAGGACGAAGGGCAGCGCCTCCTGCACATGGAAGAGCTGCTGCATCAGCGGGTCGTCGGCCAGGACGAGGCCATCAGCGCTGTCAGTCGGGCGCTTCGGCGGGCCAGAGCCGGTCTGCAGGATCCCAAGCGCCCTATCGGTTCCTTTATTTTCCTTGGCCCTACGGGCGTTGGCAAGACGGAACTGTGCCGTGCGCTGGGCGAGGCCATGTTCGATGATGAGAATGCCGTGATTCGTATCGACATGAGCGAATACATGGAGAAGCACAGCGTTTCCCGTCTGGTCGGTTCGCCTCCGGGATACGTGGGCTACGAAGAAGGCGGCCAGCTGACGCAGAAGGTTCGCAACAAACCGTACAGCGTGGTGCTTTTCGACGAAGTGGAAAAGGCCCATCCCGACGTGTTCAACATCCTGCTTCAGATTTTGGACGATGGCCGGCTTACCGACAGCAACGGCCGGGTGGTGAACTTCAAAAACACCATCATCGTCATGACCTCCAATGCGGGCGCCAGCAGCATCAATAACAGCCGCACGCTGGGCTTCGGCGGAACGGTGGAAACCGCACGGGACTACGAAGCCATGAAGGAACGGGTCATGCACGAGGTAAAGGACCTGTTCCGTCCGGAATTCATCAACCGAATTGACGATTTGATCGTATTCCACGCGCTGGAGCCGGACGATATTCACCGAATCACCGAACTGATGCTGGGCACTGTCAGCAAGCGGCTGGGCGAACGCGGCATTCATCTGCACTATGACGGAGAAGTGGTCGACCTGCTGGCCCATGACGGCTACGACCCCGCCTACGGCGCGCGTCCCCTTCGCCGCACCATTCAGCGGGCCGTGGAGGATGCGCTGAGCGAGGAAATCATCGCCGGACACATTGCGCTGGGCGACGACGTGCGTCTGTATGTGAACGGCGACCACAAGATCGGCTTTGAAAAAATGGTTCAGCCGGAAAAAGCTGTTTTTCCTGCGCTGACGGAATAAGCTGGTTTCCCCCTGCGTTTTCGGACGCAGGGGTTTTTCAAATCCATTTTCAAAAAAATTTCTGCTTATGGGGAGATTTTTACAAAATGCCGTTTTCAATTTGAAAAAGCTATGATATAATTTTTTATCATGCAGCTTTAGCTGCACAGGTTAAGGAGGAATTTCTTTGGACGGCGACCCCATAGGCAGTCAATTGTTGTTGCAGCTGATCCTGATTCTCATCAACGCATTCTTTGCCGCAACGGAAACGGCTGTCGTTTCTCTCAATGAAAACAAAATCAGAAAACAGGCTGAAAGCGGTGACGCAAAAGCCACGCAAATGCTGAAAATGGTGGAGGCTCCCACGAAATTCCTCTCTACCATTCAGGTTTGTATTACGCTGAGCGGCTTTCTGGCCAGCGCCTTCGCTTCCGAGCGTTTTGCGTCCCTGATGGCGCAAGCCCTGTACAACGCCGGATGGACGTTTGTGTCCCTGAAAACGCTGAACACTATCTGCGTGGTTCTCATTACGCTGATTCTCAGCTACTTCATGATCGTTCTGGGCGAGCTGACACCCAAGCGGATTGCTCTGCAGAATCCTGAAAAGGTCGCCTCCTTTTCCTGCGGCGTGATTCGCGCGGTCTCCGTCATCTTTACGCCGATTGTGTGGCTTTTGTCCGTCAGCACCAACGGAATGCTGCGGCTGTTCGGCATCAATCCCCATGACTCCGGCGAGGAGGTCACGGAAGAAGAGATTCGCATGATGGTGGACATCGGCAGCGAAAACGGCGCTATCGAGCAGGACGAGCGGAATATGATCGAAAATATTTTCGAGTTCAACAATATGACCGCCGCCGATGTGATGGTTCACCGGATCGACGTGATTTCTATCCATGTGGATGATACCCGGGAAGAGATCCTCAAGGTCATCAAGGAAAGCGGTCTGAGCCGTTTCCCGGTCTACGACAGCGATATCGACGACGTGATCGGCATCCTCAACACCCGTGATTTCCTGCTCAACGCCCAGTCCAGCCACCCCAAAACGGTACGGGAGCTGCTGCGCTCCGCTTATCTGGTGCCCGAAACCGTGCCTGCGGATACGCTGTTCAGCAACATGCAGAAGCAGAAGATTCATCTGGCCGTGGTGGTGGATGAATACGGCGGTATGAGCGGCATTGTGACCATGGAGGACCTTCTGGAAGAAATCGTCGGCAATATTTACGATGAATTTGACCCTTCCGAAGAAAACGAGATCGAGCAAATTGGCGAAAACCTCTGGCGGGTAGACGGTTCCGTGGATCTGGATACGCTGTCCGACGCGCTTCATGTGGAGCTTCCTTTGGAAGAGGAATATGACACGCTGGGCGGCATGGTATTCAGCACTTTTTCCAGCATTCCCGAGGACGGAAGCACACCGGTGGTAGAAATCAACGGCCTGAAAATTCAGGTAGAAAAAATCTGCGACCATCGGGTGGAATCCGCGCTGGTCAGCAAATTGGAGCCCAAGCCTGACAACGACGAGACACAGGAAGAAGAATGAGATACAAGCATCTTTTCTGGGATTTTGACGGAACCCTGTATGACAGTTATCCGCAGATTCTTAATGCCATGAAGCAAACGCTGCGCTCCTATTCCCTGCCCCTGCCATCGGACATAGACCTGCTTCGGGAAACGAAGGTTCTGGTCTCTCGCGCACTGAGCATTTATGGCGGCGGCCTTCCGCAGGAAGAACTGACGGAAAGGTTTCAAAGCTTTCATCACGCCATTTCTTCCTTTCCGCTTTATGAAGGAACGGCAGAATGCCTGCAAACGCTGCATGCTGCCGGGGTCAGGCACTACCTGTACACCCATCGGAGCCTGACCGCGCGAAAACAGCTGGAGCAGGATGGACTCTGGCCGCTTTTCACCGATTTGGTTACCTCCGAGGACGGTTTTGCACTGAAGCCCGCCCCGGACGCGCTGCTTGCGCTGGTGGAGCGAAACGGCCTGAACACTTCTGAATGCGCCATGATCGGCGACCGGGAGATCGATGTTCAGAGCGGGTATAATGCCGGAATGAACGGAATTCTCTTTGATCCCGAAAATTTCTATCCCGACTGCCGCGCCGAAAAGCACGTTCGAAGCATGAATGAGCTGTGCCGGTGGCTTCTGGAAGAATAAACTCCCTTAAAGCTGACAGACAGTCGGATTTTCCGGCTGTCTCAGTCTGTCGAAAAACCCCAAGTTGGCCGTCCGCGCCCGCAAACAGCGCTATGCGGCCCGCCCCGCCGCATGGCGTGGCGGGCTTCAGACTGCGGTAGCCCTTCGGGCTGTCCTCGTCCTCGGTGCTTCGCACCCTTAAGCTGGTTTGCGGAAAAAGTGCTGCGGCACAAGGGTTAGGGGCGCTGCCCCTATGACCCCGGCAGGCACCGTAGGGAAGCGGGTGCCCGGTGGGCACAACCGCCGCAGGCGGTTAGCGACCCGCAGGTGTGACACGAAACGAGCGGGGACTACGGCAGTAGTCCTCCGCAACGATTGAGTGGCAGCAGTGCCTCCTGCACCTCCACTTTTTTGACACTCTGAGACGGTCGGATTTTCCGGCCGTCTGTTTTTGTGCCTTTGACCCGATATTTTTCTATCCGTCTCTTTTGAGAAGGATTTTCCCCCTTCCATGGATAAATAACCATTCGTATAGGAACAAATTAAAGGAGGACTCATCCGATGCTTTTGATCCGTGGAGGAAAAATCAAGCCTATTACAGGCGATGAAATCGAAAATGGCGAACTGCTGATCGGCGACGACGGAAAAATCGCTGCCATCGGCTCGAAAGTAAATGCCCCGGAGGGCGTAGAGGTGCTGGATGCTTCCGGCTGTCTGGTGACGCCCGGCTTTATCGACGCTCACTGCCATATCGGCATTGATGAAGAAGGAGTACGCTGGGAAGGCAACGACACCAACGAGTATTCGAGTCCCGTCACGCCCGAGCTGCGGGCCATCGACGGCATCAACCCCCGCTGCGAGGCCTTTGCCAACGCACTGGCTGGAGGCGTGACCACCGCCGTTACCGGCCCCGGCTCTGCCAATGTGCTGGGCGGCTCCTTTGTTGCGCTGAAGCTGTACGGCGACTGCGTAGACGATATGATCGTCAAGTATCCGGCAGCGATGAAGATTGCCTTCGGTGAAAACCCCAAGGGCTGCTATGGCCAGAACGGCAAAAAGGAACCCGTGACCCGCATGGCGATTGCGGCGCTGCTGCGGGAGCAGCTTTTCAAGGCGAAGCGCTATGCCGCCGAAGTGGAAGCCGCTGAAAAGGATCCGGAAAAGACCCGGCCTTTCGACATGCAGCTGGAAGCATTGCTGCCTGTGATCCGCAAGGAGATCCCCTTGAAGGCGCATGCGCACCGCGCGGACGACATTCTGACCGCTTTGCGCATTGCCCGGGAATTCGACGTGGACATTACGCTGGATCATGTGACTGAGGGACACCTGATCGTGGATCATCTGGTCAAGGCGGGCAAGCCGGTGCTGGTAGGCCCCTCCTTTGGCTCCAAGACCAAGGTGGAGCTGCGGGAGAAGAGCTTTGCCACACCCGGCATTCTGGACAACGCGGGGCTGGAAGTCTGCATCATCACTGACGCGCCGGTCATTCCGCTGTATTATCTGCCCCTGTGCGCCGGTTTGGCGGTCAAAGCGGGCATGAAGGAAGAATCCGCCTGGCGGGCCATCACCATCAATCCCGCCCATGTGATCGGCATTGCCGACCGCGTCGGCTCGCTGGAAGTGGGCAAGGACGCGGATATCGCCATTTTCGAGGGCAATCCCCTGCGGGATATTCAGTGCAGAACCAAGGCTGTGTTCGTCAATGGCCGGCAGGTTTCTAAAGGCTGAGCTTTCCCCCATTTTCCGCCGCTTCTCTTTTGCAGAGAGGCGGCGTTTTTGGTTTGTCATGAAATTCACGCAGCGTTCATCATTTGTTCATTGACATTCGATGATGAATCCATATAATTTTGGATGTTCCAATATTGAAATAATTTTGGAGGAAAAAATGCCTGAGTGGAATCTGACTGGCTCCCGGATGTTCAGCCATGCCGCCAAATTTATTGATGCCTATCACATGGTGCTTCAGCCCCTGTGCCGCGCAACAGGCTTGCCGCCGATGGCGGTGGACATTCTGCTGTTCATCGCAAACAACCCGGAAAACAACACGGCCAGCGATGTTTGCCAATGCCGCGGATTGAAGCCGGGAATTGTTTCGGTACACGTGGACAGGCTGGTCAATGAAGGGCTACTGGTGCGGGCGGAATCCGTGAGCGACCGCCGGAAAACGCGGCTTGCCTGTACGGAAAAGGCCCGGCCGGTGATTGAGGAAGGCCGCAGGCTGCAAAAAGCCTTTGCCGCCAGACTGGCGGACGGCATTGCCGAAAGCGATATGGAGTCCTTCCGCCGGACCCTGGCCCGGTTCGGACAAAATCTGGAAGGCATTCTGCATCATGGGCTCTGATTCAGCTCAGGAAATAAGGAGGGTGAACCATGCTGAAACTATTCAAAAACATGCGCCGCAAAGAGGCGCTGATGGCGCTGATCTGTCTGGTTTTCGTCGTCGGACAGATCTACTTTGACCTGCGGCTTCCGGACTACATGACGGAACTGACCATGCTGATCAAAACGTCCGGCCAGACGTCTGATATTTTGAACGTAGGCCTGAAAATGCTGGGCTGCACCGCAGCCAGTGCGCTGCTGGCCGTCATTTGCGGCTATCTTTCCGCCCGGACGGCTTCCGGCTTCAGCTTCGTCGTGCGTGAGAAGGTCTTCCATCATGTAATGGACATTGGGCAGGAAGAAATGGCCGACTTTTCCGTTGCCAGTCTGATTACCCGTACCACCAACGATATTACCCAGATTCAGATGATCGTCGCCATGGGCCTTCAAATGATGATCAAAGCGCCCATCATGGCCGTTTGGGCCGTCATCAAAATTTTGGGCAAAAGCTGGGAGTTGTCCGCCGTTACTGCCGGTTTTGTGTTGGCCATCTGCCTGACGATTTTCATGGTCATGGCCACCTGTATTCCCCGTTTCCGCATTGTGCAGAAGCTGACAGACAGCATCAACCGGGTGGCCCGGGAAAATCTCACCGGCATCAACGTAGTGCATGCCTTTAATGCGGAAGGCTATCAGAACGAAAAATTCGACGGCCCCAGCAAAGAAATGATGAACGTTCAGATGAAGAACCAGAAGCTTTTCTCGCTGGTGCAGCCCACCATGACGCTGGGCATGAACGGTCTGGCGCTGGTTATTTACTGGCTGGGCGCGGCGCTGGTCAATCAGATCCCGCTGACGGATCCCATGACCCGGCTGACCATGTTCAGCGATGTGCTGGTCTTCAGCACCTACGCTACCTACATTGTTATGTCCTTTATGATGCTGGTCATGATCTTCATGATGCTGCCGCAGGCGCAGGTCTCCGCCGAGCGTATCAATGAAGTGCTGGATCGAAACGCCTCCATTACCGAAGGCAAGGTCAGCGAAGGGAAAGAACGCGGCTCGGTGGAATTCCGGGATGTCAGCTTCCGCTACCCCCATGCGTCCGAAGAAGAGCTGAGCCATATCAGCTTCCGGGTGAATCAGGGCGAAACGCTGGCCATTATCGGCGCGACCGGCAGCGGCAAGTCCACGCTGGTCAGCCTGATTCCCCGCTTTTATGACGCGACTTCCGGGCAGGTGCTGGTGGACGGCGTGGATGTGAAGGACTATGCTTTCGATGCCCTATACGATAAGCTGGGCTATGTGACTCAGAAGGCCGTCCTGTTCTCCGGATCCATCCGCGACAACGTGTTGTTCGGGGAAAGCAAGGCCGCCGCAGACGACGGCGCGCTGGATAGCGCCATTGAGCTTTCTCAGGCGAAGGAATTCGTGGAGAAGCTGCCGGAGGGCGCAGAGCATCATATCGCCCAGCTGGGCCGGAACGTGTCCGGCGGTCAGAAGCAGCGGCTCTCCATTGCCCGGGCGCTGGCCCGCAAGCCAGAAATTCTGGTCTTCGACGACTCCTTCTCCGCACTGGACTACCGCACCGACGCCAAGCTGCGGGAAGGCCTGGCCAAGCAGCTGCATGACACCACGAAGATCATCGTGGCTCAGCGCATCAGCACCATCCGGCATGCGGACAAGATTATCGTGCTGGATCGCGGCGAGGCCGTCGGCATGGGCACCCATGAGGAATTGATGAAAACCTGCGAGGTTTACCGGGAGATTGCCACTTCTCAGCTCAGCGCGGCCGAGCTGGCGTAAAGGAGGGAACAAATGATGATGAGAAATATGCATGGACGTCCCAATGAAAAAGGCGATATCCGCACCGCCTTGCCGCGGATGACGGATTATCTCCGTTCCAGCATGGGCGTGATTATCGTCGCACTGGTGCTGGCAGCGCTGAGCGCCGTCATGACCATTATCGGCCCGGACAAGATCGGCGGTATTGCCACCATCATGTCCGACGGGCTGATGACCGGCATCGACCTGAACGCCATTGCCAGAATCGGCATTTTTCTGGCTGTGATCTATGGGCTGAGCGCCCTGTTCAGCTTTACGCAGCACTATATCATGTCGGTGGTCACGCTGAAAATGTCCTACCGTATGCGTGCTGAGCTGTCTGAGAAAATCAACCGGGTGCCCCAGAAGACCTTTAACGTCACCTCTCAGGGCGACATTCTCAGCCGTATCACCAACGATGTTTCCACGTTGCAGCAGGGTCTGACCAACAGCCTGCCTACCATCATCAGCGCCGCCACCCAGTTTGTGGGCTGCCTGATTATGATGTTTGCCACTGAATGGCGGCTGGCGCTGATCTCACTGGCCGTCACCTTTATCGGCCTGCTGGCGATCATCCTGATCATGTCTAAATCCCAGCGGTATTTCTCCGCCCGGCAGAAGAGCCTTGGCGAGCTGAACGGCTACGTGGAGGAAATGTATTCCGGGCATGAAGTGGTACGCATCAGCCGCGCCGGACGCAAGGTCGGCGAGCATTTCGACCGCCTGAACGCCGCCGTTTATGACGCCAACTGGAAATCGCAGTTTCTTTCCGGCGTGATGCAGCCCCTGATGAATGTCATCGGCAATATCGCCTATGTGGCGGTCTGCGTCGTCGGCTCCATTCTGGCCATCAACGGAACCATCGAATTCGGCGTGATCGTTTCCTTCATCCTGTATGTGCGCCTGTTCACCTCGCCGCTGACCCAGATTGCGCAGGGTATGACCAATATGCAGACGGCTTCCGCATCCGCTCACCGTATTTTCGATTTTCTGGAGAGCGAAGAGCTGGACGACGAAAGTGAAAAGACTGCTGCGCTGCCTCAGGTGCAGGGGGCCGTTACCTTCGACCATGTGCGGTTCAGCTATCCCGATTCTCCGGACAAAATCATCATCAAGGATTTCTCCGCTCAGGTGCGTCCCGGTCAGAAGGTGGCCATTGTCGGCCCCACCGGCGCAGGCAAGACCACGATGGTCAAACTGCTGATGCGCTTCTTTGAAATCAACTCCGGCAGCATTTCCATTGATGGGGTGAAAATCTCGGATATGCGCCGGGAGACGGTACACGATCTGTTCAGCATGGTGCTGCAGGATACCTGGCTGTTTGAAGGAACCGTCCGGGAAAATCTGGTCTACAATATGCAGGGCATTACGGACGAGCAGTTGGAGAAGGTCTGCAAGGCCTGCGGACTGGATAAATTCGTTCATTCCCTTCCTCAGGGATTTGACACGGTTCTGTCCGACAGCACCAGCATCTCCGCCGGTCAGAAGCAGCTTTTGACCATCGCCCGGGCCATGCTGCAGAACGCACCCATGCTGATTCTGGACGAAGCGACTTCCTCCGTGGATACCCGCACGGAGCTGCTGATCCAGCGGGCCATGGACGAACTGACCAAAGGCCGCACCAGCTTCGTGATCGCGCACCGTCTGTCCACCATCAAAAACGCCGATCTGATCCTCGTCATGAGGGAAGGCGATGTGGTGGAAAGCGGCACCCACGACCAGCTGATGGCGCAGGGCGGCTTCTATGCCGACCTGTACAACAGCCAGTTTGAACAGGCTGCCTAATTCAAAAGAAAATCAACAACCCCTCGCCCACAGGACGGCCTTCGGCTTCCGCTGAGCGAGGGGTGTTGACATAAGAATATTGGAAGGTTTCTATTTTGGGCGCACATCTGTCCAACGCTGAACCGCCCATAAAGTGAAGAAAGATTATGCTATGCCAAAGGCTTCAGCATACTGCATGACGCCATGAAGAACCGGCGCTTCCTCCTGTAGTTTGCAGGCCATGAAGTTTTCCCGCGGCACCTCAAAGGGGGCAGCGATCCCGAAACAGTCTGCCGGCACGTAGCCAAATCGGGGATAATAGCAGCTGCTTCCCAGAACGACGGAATAGCCGTATCCCAACTGCCGGGCTGTTTGATGCCCTTCTCGGATCAACGCCGTCCCGATCCCTTTCTTCTGATGCTCCGGCAAAACGGAAAGCGGTGCCAAAGCCAGAACGGACTCTGGCCCTACCTGCGCTTTCGTAAACAGAATATGTCCTATGATCTTGCCCTTTTCTTCGGCTACCAGCGATAATTCGGGGATATAGGCGCTTCCCGCCGTTAAGGCATGGAACAGATCCTGCTCGTTGCCGTCTGCATGCTCGGCGCTTTCAAAAGCAGTCTTTATGACAGCATAGATCTCATCATTGTCTCTTTTTTCCGCTTTTCTGATCCTCATATCGTTCCCCTTTTTTCGTGCTTTTTGAAAAGCGCTTATTTTTTTCCCTGCGCTTCCGCCTTTTTGCGGAAGATCTCCTTCAGGCTTTCAGTATAAGGCGGACGGGCAATGCCATATTCCGTAACAATGCCGGAAATCAGCTCGTGATCCGCAAAGTCAAAAGCCGGATTGTATACCTTCACCCCGGCGGGCGCCATGGGCTGCTTGTACCACATTTCCGTTACTTCGGAGGCAGGACGCTGCTCGATGGGAATATCTTCGCCTTTTTCGATACTCATATCGATGGTAGAAGTGGGCCCCAGCACGTAAAAGGGAATGCCGTAGTATTTCGCCAGAATAGCAACGCCGGAAGTGCCGATCTTATTGCAGGCGTCGCCGTTGGCCGCCACCCGGTCGCAGCCCACGAAGACCGCGTTTACCCAGCCGTTTTTCATCACCTGAGAAGCCATGTTATCGCAGATCACGGTGGTATCTACGCCGTCGGCCAGCATTTCAAAAGAGGAAAGACGGGTTCCCTGCAAAAGGGGGCGCGTTTCGTCGCAGTATATGCGAAAATGCATTCCTTTTTCCCGGCCAAGGTGAATGGGGGCCAAGGCCGTGCCGTATTTGGAGGTGGCCAGCTGACCGGCGTTGCAGTGGGTCAGTACGCCGTCGCCGTCTTTGATCAGGCTCAGGCCGTATTCGCCGATCTTACGGCACATCCACACGTCCTCTTCCTTGATGGCGATGCATTCCCGGCGCAGCAGTTCTTGGATCTCCGCAACCGGCTTTTCCCGATGGTTCAGGGCGACCTGCTCCATCCGGTTCAGCGCCCAGGAAAGATTCACCGCCGTGGGACGGGAGGAATTCAGATATTCCTTGGCTTCGTGAAGCTGCCGGTAAAAGTCCTCGAAGCCATCTGCCTGAATTCGCCGAGCCGCCAGATACAGGCCGAAGCCTGCGGCCACGCCGATGGCGGGCGCGCCCCGCACCTGCAAAAGATAAATCGCCTGCCAGATGTCCTTCTGCTCTGTCAAATGCAGCATTTTGACCTGTCCCGGCAGCTTCGTCTGATCGATGATGACCAGCGCGTGATTTTCTTCATCCAGCGCCACGGTTTCGTAGCTCATAATGCTTTTGTCCGCCATGAAAAACGCTCCTTTACGCTATATTATCCAAAAAACAAACAAACGCCGCCCAGCAGCATTATAGCGCCGGCGGCGTTTTTGCGCAAGGATTTGCAGCAAACAGGCTGTATCTTTGCTGAAAAGGGAATGCTTCTTTTATGAGGCGGCGGTTCAGTCATAGAACTTGCCTTTATGAAAATTTTCGTTGCCAAGCGGACGGGCCGTCAGCCGGAACATCACGCATCCATCCGGGCAAACGATGGTCTTTTCGTACTTGTCCTCGCCGCCCACATACGTCAGGTCGCCGCCGCTGCGGACGGCTTCCATCAATGGATACAGCATCATCATCGTTTTGGAGCAGATGCCCTGTCCATCCTGATTGACGGGGCATCCGTAGGTGCAATGGTAGGTATCGCCGATCTCTTCGCCGTTGCGGCAGTATCTCTCCGTGTGGTCGCCGCGCAGAAAGCCCGTTACTTCCACCGTGAATTCATATTCCTCCGCGTACCATTTTTTCATTCAAAGCGCTCCTTTGCATAATCAATCAAAGATAGGTTGACAAAAACGTCTCCAGCGGCGGAATTTCTTCCGTGCGCCAGTACTGCCGCCCGTCGCTTAGGCGGTCGAGCAGGAAATGATTGTACAATTCCCGCCGCAGCGTAGCCGGATCATGGAAGGTAGTCCATTCATCCAGAAGAACGTTGATTTCCGACTCCGAGTAGGTCTTTCCTGCCTCCAACCGTCCGGCCAGATACCAGAGCGCCATAAGCTGCTTTTTTCTTTTCGCAGGCCAAAGCTTCAGCTGCTTCCGTTCGTTCAGAAAAGACTGCAATTCATTCGGTATGCCGCAGGTTTCCATCGTGTAAGCCTCCTGAAACATTCGATGCATTACAACTGTATTTTATCTTTTCTTTTCCGAACTGTCAACCATCCATTCCAAACGCCTTCTACCCGTGAAACGTAAAAAAGATGGAGGATTCCATCAGGTGTCATTAAATCTGCGCCTTCATGCGAAGGCGGTATTCCCGGGGCGAAAGCTCCCGATGCGCCCGAAAAAAGCGGGACAGATAGAACGGGTCGCAGAAGCCCAGCTCTTCGGCGATGGTCTGGATGCTTTCATCGGACTGAAGCAGCCGCCGGGCGATCTCCTGCGCCAGAATCTCATCCATGTACCGACCCAGCGGCGTGCCGAACTCCCTGCGAAAGCGTTTGGTCAGCGAACTTTCCGAAAGGGAAAGCTCCCGGGCGATCTCTGCGATGGTCAGCGAAGAGCGAAGCTGCTTCTGTACCGTGCGAAAAACCGCCTGCAAAAAGGCGGAGGGCTGATGCAGCAGCGTTTCTTCCAATCTGCTGGCGGCGATGCAGCGGGCCACGTCTGTTTCGACCCGGCTTCGCACCCTCATTTCCGGCAAATAGCCGCCGGAAAGATAATCCGCCGTTAACTGCGAAACGTCTGTCTCTACCGGCAGTTCCACCGGCTGATGGGTTCGGGTGAAAAGATCATATCCGTCCGCCGTTCTGGTTTCCAGATGAAAATAAAGCTGCGTCATGCTTTTCGGGCACCGATAGGCAATCGTGGTCCCAGCCGGAAACAGATACACCTTTCCCCCATGCAGCTTGATTTTTTGCTTTTCTACGATCACTTCGCCCTCGCCGTCGATCATATAGTACAGGCGGGAGTAAGGCGGACGAATGCTGATGTCTGCCCAGCGCTGATCCAGTCTGGCGCAGCCGTGCACGACAATATTCAGCCGGAGGGCCGCCCCCGTGTTTTCAAACTCCGGCACGATCTGATGAAAGGGATTCATGACGTTTTCTCCATGTTTGATCTTGATTCTCCATTGCCGGAAAACCATGCCGTTATTATACTATATCCGAATGATCCTGTCACGAAAGAAGGAGGATTTCCCATGAGCAGCTATGTTATCAGAAAAACGCCCGGCGATACCGCCTGGTTCCGTCACGATCGTTTCGGCATGTTTATCCATTGGGGGCTTTACGCCATGCCGGCCCGTCACGAGTGGGTCAAGACCAATGAGCGCATTCCGGAAGCAAAGTATGACAAGTATTTCCAGTATTTCAATCCGGATCTGTACGACGCCCGGGAATGGGCCCGGCAGGCCAAAGCGGCGGGAATGAAGTACGCCGTGCTGACCACTAAGCATCACGAAGGCTTCTGCATGTGGGATACGCAGTATACCGACTACAAATGCACCAACACGCCCGCCGGACGCGATCTGGTGCGGGAATATGTGGACGCTTTCCGGGCCGAAGGGCTGCACATAGGGTTTTATTACTCTCTGATCGACTGGCACCACCCGGATTTCCCTATTGACATGCTTCATCCCCGCCGGGATGACCCGGATGCCTACGAGCAGAATCAGGGCCGCGACATGCGCCGGTATGCCAAATATATGCGCAATCAGGTCACGGAGCTTCTGACCAACTATGGCAAGATCGACATTCTGTGGTTCGATTTTTCTTATCCGGATAACGAAATCCCCGAAAAAACGCCCTGGATGCGCGGCAAGGGCAAGGACGACTGGGAGGCGGAAAAGCTGATTGCGCTGGCCCGCAGCCTGCAGCCCCATATCATGATCGACAACCGCACCGGCATCGAGCAGGATCTGTGGACGCCGGAGCAGTTTCAGCCCACGGAATGGGTGCGTCACCCTGAAACGGGTGAGCTGGTTAACTGGGAAGCCTGTCAGACTTTCTCCGGCAGCTGGGGCTATTACCGGGACGAGCAGACGTGGAAAAGCCCGGAAATGCTTATTCGGATGCTGGTAAACACCGTATCGCTGGGCGGAAACCTGCTGATGAACGTGGGGCCTACTTCCCGAGGATACTTTGATTCCCGGGCCGAAAAAGCACTGAGCGTCTATGCGGACTGGATGAAATACAACGCCCGCTCCATCTACGGCTGCACCATGGCCGAGCCGGAGTTTCAAGCGCCCGCCGACTGCCGCCTGACCCAGAGCGAGGACGGGAAACGGCTGTATGTTCATCTGTTCGCCTACCCCTTCGCCCATCTGATCCTGCGCGGTTTAGCCGGAAAGGTCGATTACGCTCAGTTCCTGCATGACGGCAGCGAAGTGAAATTTAACGACGGCAAAATGGCGCATTTCGGCGAGGGTCTGCCGGATCACGGCGATCAGCTGGTGCTGTATCTGCCGCCGGTGAAGCCGGATACGCTGGTGCCGGTCATTGAGCTGATGCTGAAATAATCGTACCCAATGTGACAGAACGCCTCTTGAATTCACAACATATGATAATGCTCCTTCGGAAGTCCGAAGGAGCGTTATCATATGGAACGCATTGCAAGGGCCAGCCGTTGACAGCTTTGCCGAATCGGTGCTGTCTTAATACTCCCTTGCCCGGTTCAGCATATTCGTATCCTGCAGCGGTATTCGCTGGCTCATGCTCTGCAGCTGCTCGGAAAAGCTGTCTTCCTTCATGGCGCTCAGTCTGCTGACGCTGACCTCATACGCCACTTTGTTGAGGACGGTGCCATCCGGAAGCTGTTTCTGATAATTGCGGCTCTGAAAGCGGCCCACCAGCTGAACCTTGTCGCCGATTTTCAGGTTGGCGGCATATCGGGCCGTGCGGCCCCAGGTGATGCAGGGAATGTAATCGCTTTTGCCGTAGGAACGGTTCACGGCAAGCATCAGATCGGCGATTTCCCGTCCAAAGGGAGTGGTTCGGTAGCTGGGCGCTTTGCACAGTGCGCCGGTCAACTGAACCCGATTGGGGTTTTCATCGTCCTCCTCCGGCAAAAGGCGCTGGGCAAAGGCCGTAATCAGCAGCCGGCCGGAGCCTTCCACTACTTTGTTGTAGCTGCGAAGCTGTCCGTCCAGACACAGAACGCTGCCGGCGGCAATGGGCTCGTCGATCAGCAGCCGCTCGCTCAGCGTGACCGGCAGAAAATCCTCCGCGCCGCTGAGACGCGGCACCCGAAGCGTCGTAACGAAAAACTGTTCGCCGAAAAGCTCGTGACCGAATTGCAATGGCTGGCATACGTGTCCCCGTAGATGGATGCTATTTCCTGTTTCTTCCATGTTTCTCACCTCATGTTTGCTGCGGTTCTTGTGTTGGTTGCGTAGTTTGAACTGGATGCTGCTTTCCCTGCACGTCGATGGTGTAATCGCCCGTCAGAATAAGCTGGCCGACCGGAACGATGGTGTACCCAAGGCCCTGATAGTGCTGAATGACCGTCGGCAGAGCGTTGACGATATCGTTGGAATCGTTGTGGAACAGAACAATATCGCCGTTTTCTACCTTATAGGTGCAGCGCTTGATAATGTCCTGCGTTCCCCGGTCTTTCCAATCCAGCGAGTCGATGCTCCACTGCACGGCCTCATACCCTTCCGCCCGGGATACCTGCACGACCCGGTTGTTGTAGTCGCCATACGGCGGCCGGAAAAGCGTGGGCCGAACCCCTGTCAGTTTTTCCACTTTGTCCGACATCATGCGCAGTTCGTCCCGGATCCCCTCTTCCCCCAGCTTGCTCATCTGAGGGTGGGTGTTGGAATGATTGCCGATTTCATGGCCCCGGGCGAAAATTTCCTTCACCATGTCCGGATATTTGTCCACCCAGCCGCCTACCAGAAAGAAGGTCGTTTTTACCCCGTACTGATCCAGAATATCCAGAATGGGAATCGTTTTATCCGCGCCCCAGGATGCGTCGAAGCTGATGGAAACCACCTTATCATCCCGCTCGACGGAATAGATGGGAAGTTCCCGCTTCTGGGCTACCACCGTCGTGGCAGGCTGATTCAGCCCGACCGTATAGGCAGTGCCGATCACCGCCAGACAGAATCCCAGCCCCAGCTTCGTCCACAGGCTTTTCTTTCCTCTGAAAATCCGCCGAACAGCCTTTTCCCGGCTCCCGGTCTGGGCCTCCGGCGCTTCCAGCGGCCGCCCCTTCGGAATCAGTTTCAGGGGCTTGTTGCTCATCGGTTATCGCCCTCCCTCCGCGTTTTCCGTTGCAATCATTGCAGTCGATTCATATGTATGCCTGAAAAGAGGGGCGTATGCAGGCAGTCGCTTCGATACGTCAAAACCCGCGTATTCTCCCGAAAGAAAGTGCCGGATTTCCACGCTTATGCAAAAAAAGATCCTAAACGACCAGAAGCCCAATATGCGCCTTGCCTCGCCGCCTGTATACGGCTGCTGCAAACGGGAAAAACTGGCTTCAGCCTTTGCTTGGCTTTTCATCACGTAAAATCGCTCGGGAGGATGCTGATATGGCCGAAGAAATGTACTGGCAGCAGGGGGATACACGCGCCTATCCCGCTTTGCGGGGGAGACGAACCGCAGACGCGGTGATTATCGGCGGCGGCCTGACCGGGCTGACGGTCGCCCTGTGGCTGTGCCGGGCCGGGCTGCGGGTGATCCTGCTGGAAGCACGAACTCTGGGCTCCGGGTCTTCGGCCTGCTGTCTGGGACGGGTCAGTCTGCTTGGGGGAACCTCACTGGTGCGGCTGGAAAAGCGCTTTGGGCAGGAAGGGGCCTCAGCCTGCGTATCCGCCCGTCAGAATGCCCTTTACGCCCTGCGGGAGATGAGCCGGGAAGATGGCGCTTCCTTCGGCTGGCACACGCTGGACGATCGGGTGCTTGGAAGCGGCAAGGCGCTGTTTCAGGAGGCCGAAGCCTTTCGAAGAGCGGGCGTTGCCCTCGAAACCGAAAAGGCGTTTTCGTCTCGTTTTACCGGGGAGGATTCTCTGATGCTTCGGGATATGGCGGCACTGCATCCGCTGCGGTATCTGCATTTTCTGGCCCGGCAGGGAGAGACGCGCGGGCTGAAAATCTTCGAGCATTCCCGGGTTGTTGCACTGGAAACCAATCTGGCGTCCACGGAACGCGGCAGCGTACAGGCACCTTATATCGTTGTGGCAACGGGCTATCCCATTGTAAATACCCCCGGCTGGTACTTTCTTCGAACCGTCCAGCGAAAGGGCTGCCTGATCCCTTTGAACGATGCTTCGGGACTGGAATCTATGCTGAGCGCTCTGGACGGACGCTTTGCGATCCGTCCGCTCCAAAGGGGCGCGCTTGCGCAGCTTTCCCTTTCACGGGTGGGTGAGAAATCCGACTGTTCGGCGGTGGAGCTATGCCGGGAAAGGCTGTCGCCCTATCTGGAAAGCCTGCCGTCCGGCCCATGCTATGACGGTACGGAGGTTTATTCCGCTGACGGACTGCCTTACATCGGCCCCTATGGCCGGCGCACGCCCAACCTCTTTGTAGCCGCCGCCTACAGTGGGCAGGGAATCCTTGGCAGCGTTACGTCTGCGCAGATCATCAGCGCGCGAATTCTGGGACTGCGCTGCGAGGGCGATTTACTTTTTTCTGGGCAGCGGAAGGCGGCGGCTTCCCACGTGGAGGCGCTCAAAACCTGCTGCTCCATCGGAACGCGCTATCTAGGCGGCCTGTTCCGTACCCACGCGCCGCGCTGCCCGCATTTGGGATGCCGGATGCGCTTCAATCCCTCTTCGCGGCTCTGGGAGTGTCCCTGCCACGGTTCCCAATTTGATGGAATCGGTCATTGGCGGAACGGCCCGGCGGTACACGACGCGACGATACGGAGAAGGTAAAGACAAATGTGCCTGCGGGAAGTTCAGATCGTGCTTCCCGTGACGGGTGTAACAGTTGAAACGGAAGGGTAGGAATTTGCGGAGAAATATGATATAATACCGGCGCATGCCCCTTGAACCGGGCTGCTTTGTGAAACGTAAAGGAACGAAAGGAGGCCCTGCGCATGCAGTATAATACCGCGGGACAGCCCAAAAGCCGCCCTGCGCGGGACTACGCTCCGAAAAAGCGCAAGAATAAAAACCTGGCGAACCTGCCGCTTCTTTTGATCTTCATAGCGCTGTTGGCGCTGATGTATGTGATCTTTCCTAAAGAGGCGGGCCGTCATGTTGGGCACTCCCAATACGAAGGACTGGTCATCAGCGAGGTCATGAGCGCCAACAATTCCGCCGTGCCGGATGAAAACGGCAATTTTCCGGACTGGCTGGAAATTTACAACGGCTCCGACCACGACATCGACATGGAAGGCGTGATGATCTCCCATCGCAGCGATCGGATCTCATTCCCTTTTCCTGCCTACACCTTGAAGGCGGGCGAACGGGTGATCGTGTATGCGTCCAACAGCTGGCAGAAGGACGATCCTACCAAGCCCTTCCACGGAAAATTCAAAATTTCGTCGGCAGGGGCGCATCTGGCGCTGTACGATCCGGATATGTACCTGATCGACGAGATCACCGTCCCCACCATGACGCCGGATACCAGCTATATTCTGGCTTCCATCGATGAAGACGGCACCCGTCACTACGAAGTGACGGATTATTACAGCCCCGGTTACGAAAACACGGAAACGGGTTTTTTGGCCTATCGTTCCGTCAACGCCATGGAAGCGGGTTCGCTGGTCATCAACGAGGTATGCCCGGATCCCAAGGTGGGCATTCCGGATGAGGACGGCGATATGTCCGACTGGCTGGAATTGAAAAACAACACCGATCAGACCATTCGTCTCAGCGGCTATTACCTGAGCGATAAAGAGAGCAAGCCCATGAAGTGGCGTTTTCCGGAGGGCGCGACCATCCCGGCAGGCGGCTACTATCTGGTCTACTGCAGCGGCAAGGACAAAATGCAGCAGAACGGCATTCCCCACACCAATTTCCGTATCAGCGCCGAACGGGAAACGCTGGTTCTCAGCGATGCGGGTGGCCACCTGCTGGATCGGGTGACCATTGAAAACGTGCAGGTGGATTATTCCGTCGGCCGCGATTCCAACGGCAATTGGGTGCAGTTCGTTTTGAGCACACCCGGCCAGAGCAATGATGCCAACGGTCAGGCAAAGGCGGATGAACTGATCCGCGCCTACAATCCAACGGGGGTCATCATCAGCGAAGTGCTGGCCTCCAATGACGCTGTCGCCCTCGGCGCTTCCGGGGCGACAGTGGATTTTATTGAGCTGTACAACACCAGCGGCTCTTCCGTCGATCTGTCCAATTATGGTCTGAGCGACTCTCTGAAGCGTCCCCGCCGGTGGCAGTTTCCGCAGGGTACGACCATCGGCCCGGGCGAATACCTGATTGTTTACTGCGACGGCAAGAGCACCCTGACTTCTAATACCGAATATCACACCAATTTCAAAATCAAACGGGCAGGCAGCGAAACCGTCTCCTTCTGCGACCCCACCGGCAAGGTGCTGGATCGGATTCCTTTGAGCCTGATTCCCACCGATCACAGCTATGGCCGCACTTCCGGCTATGGCGGCTTCTATTATTATGATTCCCCTACCCCCGGCGAGCCCAACGGAACGGGCTACTATGGCTACGCAAGCAATCCGTCGTTCTCTGAACGCGGCGGCGAATATAAAGGCACCCTGACCCTGACCATCTCCATTCCGGAAAACACCGTGGTCTATTACACCATGGACGGCTCCATTCCCACGGAAGAAAACGCCACGCGCTACAACGAAGGAGATACCTTTGAAATCAACAGCACCGTGGTGCTTCGGGCGCGGGCTTTCGATCCCAGCGGACTTCTGCAGCCCAGCGAGGTCATTACCAGCACCTATCTGATGAACCTGTACCACGCCTTCCCCATCGTCAGTCTGGTGGCCGACCCGGATGTGCTGTGGAACCCGCAGCGCGGCATGCTGACCATCGGCGACAACGTGGACAAGTCCAACGGCATTCCCTTCAAAAACACCGTTTACCGGGAAGTGAAGGAGCAGCTTGGGGCGCAGCCTGGCCACGTGGAATACTACGACAAGGAAAACAATCAGCTGCTGAATCAGGACATGGAGTTCAAGCTGCAGGGGCAGTACAGTCTGGACATGCCCCAGAAGTCCTTCAAGTTCCGTTCCAAGGCCAAATACGGCGAAAAGTATTTCAACGCCAAACTGTTCCCGGATCGGGACTTTACCCAGTACAAGGGCTTCGTCCTGCGGAACTCCGGCAACGACTCCGTTTGGACGCGTCTGAACGATGGCCTGCAGAGCCGGCTGATTGACCGCTTCAACGAGCAGACGGACAATCCCTCCACGGTTCTTCATCAGGCGTGGAATCCGGTGGTCGTCTATCTGAACGGCGCTTACTGGGGCCATTACAATATGCGCGAACGCGTTGACCGCTTCTTTGTGGCGCAGCACGAAGGCTTATCGCTGGAGGAAGCCGACCAGATGGACATTCTGGAAAGCAGCGGCACCCGTTCCAGCCAGATCTTCTACGGCAGCAACAAGGAATACAAGGAATTGGTGGATCGTGTTGAAAAATCCTCTCCCGGCACCAATCCCGATGATCTGCAATACATTCTGGACAATGTAGACGTAGACAACTACTTCGACTACATGGCCTTCGAAATGTTCTTCGGCAACTCCGACCCCGGCAACATCCGCTTCTACAAGCTGAAGCAGGAAGGCTCCAAATGGCGCTGGATCTTCTACGATGCGGACTACGGCCTGTTTAACTCCGGCTTTGACAGCCCCACCAGCTACCTGAAGGAATCGGGTGCGGGCCAGCAGAAGATCCGCAACACGCTGATCCGCAAGCTGCTGGAAAACGACGAAATGAAGGACAAATTCCTGACCCGTCTGGGAGAAATTTATCAGTTCATGACCACCGAAACCATGACCAATGAGCTCAATGCTATGGCCGCCATTCTGGAACCGGAAATGACCATGCATTTCAACCGCTGGGCAGAAGAAAACGACAAGGCCATCAACTTTGACTCTCCCACCACACCCGAGGGTGCGCTGCGCTACTGGAACACCCGTCTGAACTTCACCCGCAACGTGCTCAAGAAACGGCCCACCTACTTCTACGAGATGGTGCAGGAGCGTTTCAATCTCAGCGACGAGCAGATGCTGAACTACTTCGGCGTAAAGCCGGAGCTGCCCAGCGATGCGATTGTCACCGAAGGCAAGAAGTGGGGCTGACCAGGGGCAGTGCCCTTGGACCCCAGCTCGCGTTTCAGTTGTTCAGTTTCCCCCCACTGTCGCCGCGTGGATGGTTATGGGGCAGTACCCCTGGACTCCAGTTCACGTTTCAGTTGTTCAGTTTCCCCCACCGTCGCCGCGTGGATGGTTATGGGACAGTGCCCTTGGACCCCAGTTTGCGTTTCAGTTGGCCGGTTACACCTGCTACCGCCGCGTGGATAGTCAGGGTCAGCGTCCCTGAACCCCGGTTCGCGTTCCAGTTGGCTGGTTTCACCTGCTACTGCCGCATGGATATTCATGGTCAGCGTCCCTGAATTCCAATTCGCATTTCAGTTGGCCGACTTTCCCCCACTATCGCCGTTTCAATGGCTTGGGCAAATGCCGTGCCGCTGACCTTCACAATGTCAACGTGGCGGTCGGCTTTGGAAAATCACCCCATCTGATTGACAAGCCTCTTTCAATGCGTTACCCTATCATTATGCCATAGTCAAAGGAGGAACCCCTGTCATGTACTCTTCTTCCCTGCTGCAGCTGAGCAGCGTCGTCAATGCCACCGGATTGGCCGCGCAGTTTAAGTCCATCGTTCCTTCCGACCTGTTTCTGGCCCTTGGTCTGGGGTTTGTGATTGGTCTGATCATTGCCATTGTCTACCGCAAAACCTATCGCGGCGTTTTGTACAGTCCCTCCTTTGCCCTGACGCTTGTCATGCTCACCCTTATCACCACGCCGGTGGTTATGTGCATTAAGAGCGACATTGCGCTGTCCATGGGTATGGTTGGCGCTTTGTCTATCGTGCGCTTCCGTACCGCAGTGAAAGACCCGCTGGACACGGCCTACATGTTCTGGGCGCTGACCATGGGAATTCTGCTGGGCGCAGGCCTGTACCTGATCGCTATGATCGTGGTGCTTTGCATTTCCGTTCTGATGATCGTGCTTTCTTTCGCCAAGCTCTCTTCCACCAACGCCTATCTGCTGGTGGTGCATTATGACGAGTTCTGCGAAGGCGCTATCCAGTCCGAGCTGCACCGCAGTGTAAAGAACTCCAAGCTGCGTTCCAAGACTCTGACCCGGGGCGGCGCGGAAATGACCTACGAAGTCCGCATCGACGCCCGCAGCGAAGTGGTCACGCGCATGCTGGATATCGAAGGCGTTCATGACGCCACCCTTGTCGCCTGCCAGTCCGAGATCGGCGCTTAAGCAAGGCCTATTTCCATCTGTCTGATGCCTCGAAAGGAGTCCCTCCGTCATGGCCATTACCGTGCCCCTGCGGCATGAGCTGAAATTCTATATCAATCCCGTGGAATATCAAGTGCTCTCCCGCCAGCTGGACCGTGTGCTGGAGCGGGATCCAAACGGCGATGAAAACAACGAGTACCATATTCGCTCCCTGTATTTCGATACGATCTATAATGATGCGCTGCTGGACAAGCTGGACGGCGTAAAAAACCGTGACAAGTACCGCATCCGCATCTACAACTTTTCGGATAAATTCATCCGCATGGAGTGCAAGACCAAAGTAGGCTCCCTGATTTCCAAACGTTCGGTAGCGATCCCCAAGCTATTGGCCGAGCAGCTCATTGCGGGAGATCCTACAGGGCTGGAGCAGAGCCGGAGCGGTCTTCTGCGGGACGTATACCGGGAAATGAAAATCAACTACCTGCATCCGGTCGTCATCGTGGACTACGTTCGGGAAGCGTACCTGCACCCCGCCGAGGAAGTGCGCATCACCTTTGACAAGCAGCTGCACACCGGGCTGAACTCCATCGACATTTTCAATCCCTATGTTCCCACGATTTCCCCCTTCGATCATGACGAGATGATTTTGGAAGTCAAGTTCAATCGGGTGCTGCCCAATTATATCCGTGATTTGCTCTGCACCTGCGTTCACGGCGCGCAGAACAGCGCCATTTCCAAATATGTTTGGTGCCGCCGGTTCGAAAACTACGAATAAGATTCTTGAAATCAAAAACCGCCTTCGGTCTGATAAGCAGGCCGAAGGCGGCTTTGAATTTGCTTAGGATAGGGTTGCCGCCAGCTTTCGATAGCTGTGAGCGAAATAAAGAATTTCGGCAATGGCGGTGATCGTCCATGAGAACACGTACAGCAGATACAAAGAAGAGAGCGTGTGGAAATAAGCAAAGATCGTATACACCCAAATCACCCGGAAGACGCAGGAACCCAGAATCACAATGACGGTAGGCACCATCGCCTTTCCCAATCCTCGCGAAGCGGCTATGGTGTTATCCATAAAGGCGGATACCATGTAGGAGAAGCCCATCACCCGAAGCCGGGCCATACCGGCTTCCATAACCGCGGCGTCTCTGGTGAACAGGGACAAAAACTGCCGCCCAAAAATCACCAGAGAAAGGCCGAGAATCGCACCTGCGCCAAAGGAATAGGCCAGGCTGATAAAATAGCTTTGCAGCATGCGCTTTTTCTTCCGGGCGCCCATATTCTGGCTGATGAAGCTGGAACATGCCATATAGAATGCGTTCATCACGTCGTAGACCAGTGCGTCGGAATTAGCGGCAGCGGAATTGCCCTCCACCGTAATGGCGTCGAAGGAATTCACGCCGGTCTGAATGAACAGGTTGGCAATGGCGAAAATCGCATTTTGACATCCGGCGGGAATGCCCAGCCGGAGCACAAAACGAGCCTTATCCGGGGTCAGCTTCAGGGCACTGGGCCTGAGCGCAATATTCTCCTTACTGCGCAGCAGGGAAGCGAGGATCAAAACAGCACAAAGCCACTGCGACGCCGCGCTGGCAATCGCGACGCCCGCAACGCCCAATCCGCAGACGATCACGAAAAACAGGTTCATCAGCACATTGGCCACACCGGCGGTGGTCAGGAACAGCAGCGGCTTTCGGGTATTGCCAACAGCGCTGAAAACGGCATTGCCGAAATTATAAACGGCCATGGCAGGCATGCCCAGAAAATAAATCCTCAAATAAAGCGCTGCATCATCGATCAGCACTTCCTTGGTATTGAGCAATTCCAGCATGGCCCGCGAAAACAGCAGACCCAGCGCCAGAATCACCCCGCCCTCTATCAGGCATAGAATCAGCGAAGTATGGACGGTCTCCGAAACGTCGCGGTCGCTGTGCGCACCAAAATATCGCGCCACCATGACATTGACCCCATTGCCGATGCCGATCAGGAAGCCGGTAAACAGCGTCACCAGAATGGTCGTCGAGCCGACAGAGCCCAGCGCCTCCGGCCCGACAAACTGTCCGACCACCATAATATCGGCCATGTTGAACAGCGCCTGAAGCAGGTTGGAAAGCATCAGTGGGACACTGAAGAAGAAAATCTGTTTGGCCAGTCTTCCTTCGGTCAAATCTTTGGTGACATGCTCCATTGCAGGTCTTCCGCCTTTCTTCTGAAATCGGGAAATCCCGACGGGCTATCATTATAGCGCGGAATCTGTTTTTTGCAATGGTCTATACACCCTTTTAACGGCCGGAAAGGCTCTGAGATGCAGCGCGACGTTCCTGCCATTCGCTTCGAAGAAGCCCCATCATCAGAATATCGGCAAAGCTGCCGTCCTTCCGGCGATAATGCTCCCGGAGACGGGCTTCTTCCCGAAAACCGGCGCTTCGATAACTGGAGATGGCTCGCGTATTGGACGCAAATACATACAGGTAAAGCCGGTTCAGCCCCAGCCGCTCAAAGCCGTAATCCGTCATCAGCCGCGCTGCCTCGCTGCCGATCCCCCGTCCACGGGCGGTTTCCTCTCCGATAAAAATAGCGTACTCTGCCCGCAGATGCTCCCGATTGATCTCCTTGAGAAATACCGTGCCTACCGGCTGATTCAGCGCCTTATCCACAATGATGAACTGGTCGCATTTTCCCGACAGCACCATTTCTTGCAGCCATTGCCGGTGCCGTTCCTCCGTGATCGGCTCCTGCCGGAAAAGTGTGCCGTAAACCCGGGGATCGCTCCGCCAGCGCACAATCAGCGGCGTATCCTCCGTCGTGATGGGGCGCAGAAAAATTTTTTCGCCTTCCATTCGAATGGTTTCGTTCATGCTTTTCCCCCTGTATCCGGCTTTTTCGTTTCGATTGTAGCCCTTTTGACGGCGTTTGACAAGAAGCTATTCTTTTGCCCGGCGGGGCGTATGGCCGGCATATTCCCGATAAACCCGGTGAAAGGTTCGCAGACTGGAAAAACCGCAGGCAGAAGCCACGTCGGTCAGAGGCAGGCCGCTTTCCCGCAGCAGCTTTTCCGCCATCCGGCACCGCAGGCCATTGATATACCGGGTAAACGAGCAGCCCACCCTTGCGTTAAAGATATGAGAAAACCGCCCGGCACTGTAGCCGAAGCGCGCTGCTGTTCCGGCCACCGTCAATTCCTCCGCAAAATGATCCTGCAGATAGATCAGAATTTCGCGCACCAGATCGCTTTCGGCACTGGGGACTTTTTCCTTGAGGCCGACTTTTTCGATCAGCAGGGCAAGCACCGCCAAATTCAGTCCGTTCATATAGAACGGGTTTCGCTCATGGGCGGGTTCTGCTGCCAGCTGCAAAAGCCGAGCGCACTCAGCCGCCTCTTCCGCGCCCAAAATTTCAGCGGCGAATTTCTTTTGGCTTAAGGCGTTTTGCAGGGAGGGCACCGTCGCCAGCGGAATGGTCGCTACAATGGTTTTGGCATAATCGGGCGTGGTATAGCCGTGAATCATATAGCTGGAATTGACTATTATTTCCCCGGTGGAAACCAGCCTGCTTTTCCCCTCCTGAATTGCCATCAGAGTGCCTTCTTCAACCAGAATCAGTTCGACGGCCCCATGGAAATGGGCCATTGCCTGATTGTTGACCGCATGCCATACCTGTGCTTCCATGCGCTGATCTCTGGCCAGTTCATAAAATTGCTGAATGGTTCTCGCCGCCTTTCCGCAATCGATCATAGCTGATTTTGGCACAATCATATCACAAACTGGCGCGACAGAAAAGCCCCTCCCGCTTATAATATTCTCAAACAAAGGCGCTGAAAGGCTGCCTGAAGGACAAGGAGCAGCGGCATGAACACGATCAATGCAGGCATTATCGGATTTGGTTATATGGGGCATTTCCACCTGAATAAAGCCCACCAGCTGGAAGAACTGGAAGTGGTTTCAGCTTACGACATCGATGCTGAAAAGCGTTCTGACGCGGAAAAAGAAGGCCTGACCGCGTATGACCGTCTGGAGGATTTTCTGGCGGACGAGCGCATTTCTCTGGTCTTCATCTGCACGCCCAATAACGTCCATGCCCAGCTGGCCATTGCCTGCCTGCAGGCCGGAAAACACGTTATGTGCGAAAAACCCGTCACCATGAATTCGGATGAGCTGGAACAGGTCATTGCCGCTGCCGAAAAGGCAGGCCGCATTTTTACCGTTCATCAGAACCGCCGTTGGGATGAAGATTATCTCATGACCTGTCAGGCCGTGCAGAGCGGAGAAATCGGAAATATCACCACCATCCAGTCCCGCGTTTACGGCCAGCGGGGCGTTTGCTTCGGCTGGCGGGCTGACCCGGTGGCAGGCGGCGGCATGCTCTACGACTGGGGGATTCATCTGATCGACCAACTGCTGTGCATGTTCCGTGGGCATGAAGTTGTCAGCGTATACGCCCGTCTGCTCAGCATTCTGACCCCTGCGGTCGATGACAGCTTTGAGCTTCAGCTGGAGTTTGATAACGGCGTGGTGGGAAAAATTCAGGTGGGTACGTTCTGTCTGCAGGAACTCCCCCGCTGGTTTGTTTACGGCGACCGCGGCACACTGAAAATCGACGATTTTTCCAGCAAAACCGGCGGAATGGCCCGCATCCGCCAGAATGTACAGGGATTCGACAGCGTATTCGGCAAGCATCTGGGCCCAAGCCGCACGATGGCTCCGCTGAAGCCGGAATTTGTGGAGCAGCTTCCCCTGCCTCAGGTTTCCACGGATCCGCTGGCCTATCACCGCAATCTGGCCCGTGCCTGCGCCAGTCTGGAAGCGCCCTGCGTTTCTTTTGCCGACATGCGGCGCGACATGAAGATCGTGGATTTGGCCTTCGAAAGCTCCCGGACGCAGCAGGTTCTAAAGGTTCGAGTGTAAAAGAATTTTTCGGGAAAAATCAACCCCCGCCGAAAGTGCAGCAAGCGTTTTCGGCGGGGTTTGTGATGTGCTTTTGTGCTTATCACTCCTGCGGACAGTGAAGAACCATGTTGACCTCGTGGCAGTCCGGCTCGTCCACCACATCCGTCTGTTCAAAGCCCAGCGATTCATACAGCCGCGCGGCTACTGCATGGCCCCAGATATAGGTGGTGGTCATGGTATGCATGCCGTACTGCGTCTTCATCAGGCGAATCAGCTCCCGCAGAGCCTTTCGCCCGTATCCCCGGCCCTGCTGCTCTCCGGCGATCATATATTCCCAGAGGAACCATTCTCCCTCCTGAAACTTCCGAAGCATCGCAAAGCCCACCAGCTGCTTTTCCTCCCAAATATCAAAGGCAATGGTGTCCTCCCGCTGCACCATCCGGCGGATCATATCCGGTGAGCAGACCCATGGACGCTGTTCCGGCAGGACAGAAACCTTGATTTCGTTGGATGGGATAAACTGCATGGGAAACCTCCTTGAAGCGCCTTATTTTTCCAATATCCGCCCGTTCATTTCTGCCTCCATGCGGTTCAGGGCCTCCTCGGCCTCGGCACGGGTGGCAGCGCGGGCGCTGAGATAGACTTTGACCTTGGGCTCCGTCCCGGAAGGACGCACGATGGCCTTCCGTCCGTCAGCCGTCTGATAGCTGAGCACATCGCTGGCAGGCAGGCCTTCGATTCCGTCGCGGTAGTCCTTCACCGTTTCCACCGGGCTGCCCGCCAGTGTGCGGACGGGTTCTTCCCGCATTGAAGCCATGACGCGGGCCATTTCCTTCATGGGCTGCGCACCCGCAATATCAAAATTTAGCAGGCGATTTTCCATGAAGCCGTAGGTTTCATACAAACGTTCCATCTCTTCGGCCAGTGTGCGGCCCTCGGCGGCGGCGCACTGCGCCATTTCCGCCACCAGCATGCTGCCCATCACGCCGTCTTTGTCCCGGACATGGGTGCCTGCCAGATAGCCGCAGCTTTCCTCGAAGCCGAACACATAGCGTTCCGGATGTCCCTCCTGCTCCAGACGACCGATGATCTCGCCGATATACTTGAAGCCGGTCAGGCATTCTTTCAGTTCCGCCCCGTAGCGGCGCGTAATGGCAAAGGCCAGATCGCTGGTCACGATGGTCTTGACCACCACGGGATTTTCCGGCAGGGTGTGAAGGCCGGTGCGCGTCTTTAGAATGTGCTCCAGCAGCAGAAGCCCCACTTCGTTTCCCGTCAGCACGGTATAGCGTCCGTCCTTTTCCCGGACGGCTACGCCCACCCGATCACAGTCCGGGTCGGTGGCGATCAGCAGGGAGGCCTTCTCCTTCTCCGCCCATTCCAGCCCGCAGCGCAGCGCCTCCCGCAGCTCCGGATTGGGCTTGGGGCAGGTGGGAAAATGCCCGTCCGGCGCAGTCTGTTCGGGAACGCAGGTGAACTGAATCCCCTTCATACGTCTGAAAACCTTCGTGACCGGCTCCAGTCCCGTTCCGTGCAGAGGCGTATAAATCAGATGCAGGGGCGCTTCCGCCTCCGGGGCTACCCGGCAGGCCAGCGTCTTTTCCAGAAAACACTCCACGATTTCTTCCGGCACGTCCCGCAGCAGACCGGCGGCGCGGCCTTTTTCCTCCGACATTGCCTGTGCCGCGCCGTAGGGCACTTTTTCGATGCAGGCGGTAATGGCTTCTGCGGCTTCCTGCGTGATCTGGCATCCATCCGGGCCGTAGACCTTGTAACCATTGTACTGGGCCGGATTATGGCTGGCCGTAATGACGATGCCCGCATTGCAGCCCAGCTCCCTCACCGCGAAGGAAAGCATGGGCGTAGGCATCAGGTGGGGGTATACATAGGCGGTCAACCCGTTATGCGCCAAAATGCCTGCGGCAAGAAAAGCAAACTCCCGGGAACGGAGCCGGGAATCGTAGCCGATGGCGACGCTTTTTCCGCCGTTTTCCCGAAGAGAATTCGAAAGCCCCTGCGTGGCGCGGCCAACGGTATATTCATTCATTCGATTGGTGCCGACGCCCAAAACGCCCCGAAGACCGCCCGTCCCGAAGGTGAGTTCCGTTCCGAAGGCCGAGAGCAGCTCCTGTTCGCTGCCCATAAGCGCTTTGGCCGCTTTTTGAGTTTCTTCATTAAAATGAGGATCCGTTGCCCAGAGCTTTGCCCGTTCCATTGCCAGCATGGAAATTCCTCCAGTACCTTTTATTGCATTCAAACGAAAGGTTCCAGTCAGAGCCTAATACACCGCGCAGAATTTGTCAAGAAGAGGCCTTCAGGAGTGCAGCTTTCTCTCTTGACAGACGAAAGTCCTGCGGGATATACTTTTGCTTGGAAAAAACTATCAATCATCTATGGGTGGGAGGATGCCTATGCCGATCCTGTATTCGCCGGAGAATCATGTCTTTCATCTGCAAAACGCCAACATCAGCTATATCATCCGCCTGGTGGCGGGCAAGTATCCCATTCACCAATATTGGGGCAGAAGGGTTCGCGCCATTCACGCGGACGCTATGGAGCGTTGCTGCACGCAGGAGGAAGAAAACTTTACCCTGCACGGCCTTCCGCTGGATACGCTGCCGCAGGAGTGCCCGGTTTACGGCTGCGGAGATCTGCGGCAGGGCATGCTGGAAGTCCGTCAGGCCGACGGCAGCAGCGCGCTGGATCTTTGCTATGTCTCCCACGAAATTCTGAAGGGAAAGCCTGCGCTGAAGGGCCTTCCATCTGCCCGGGGCGATGACGCCGAAACGCTGGTGCTGCGCCTGCAGGACGAGCACAGCGGCGTTGAGGTGGAGCTGAGCTATACGGTATACCCGGATGTGGACGTGATTGCCCGGAATCTGCGGGTAATCAACGGCGGCCAATTCCCGTTGGTGCTGGAAAAAGCCCTGAGTGCCTGCGTGGATTTTGAAAACGCCCACGAACAGCTGATGACCCTGAGCGGCGCATGGCTGCGGGAGCGGCAGATTTATACTCGTCCGCTGACGCCCGGCAATCAGGGCGTGGAATCTGTCCGAGGCGCCAGCAGCCATCAGGCCTGTCCCTTTATGGCGCTGCTCAAGCCCGGGGCTGCCGAGGATTCGGGCGAGGTCTATGCTCTGTCCCTGTGCTACAGCGGCAGCTTTCTGGCCAATGTGTTCGTGGACAGCAATGACATGGCCCGGGCTCAGATCGGCATTCAGCCCTTCCAGTTCAGCTGGGAGCTGAAGCCCGGTGAGGATTTCCAGACCCCGGAAGCCTACCTGTGCTACTCCCCCAACGGCCTGAACGGCATGAGCCGGGAATTCCATCATCTGTGCAGCCGTTACATCACCCGGGGCGCATTTGCCCATGCCGCCCGTCCGCTGCTGATCAACAACTGGGAAGCCACCTATTTCAACTTTAACGAGGAGAAGCTGCTGGAGCTGGCTTCCTGCGCCAAGAACGCAGGCATCGACCTGTTTGTGCTGGATGACGGCTGGTTCGGCCACCGGGATCTGGACAACTGCTCTCTGGGCGACTGGGTGGACGACCGCCGCAAGCTGCCGGAAGGACTGCGCGGCCTTTCCGATCGAATCCATGGATTGGGTCTGAAGTTTGGCCTGTGGCTGGAGCCGGAAATGATCTCGCCCGACAGCGACCTGTACCGCGCGCATCCCGACTGGTGCATTCACATTCCCGGACGGATGCAGGTGGAAAGCCGCAATCAGCTGGTGCTGGATCTGAGCCGAAAAGAAGTGCGGGAATATGTCATCGATGCAGTCTGCGCAGCCATGGAACGCGGCAACGTGGACTACGTCAAGTGGGACATGAATCGCAACATCAACATGCTTCATTCCGACGGGCTGGACAGCGCCCATCAGAAGGAACTGAATCACCGCTACATTCTGGGCCTGTACGAGATTCTGGAAGCCGTGACCAGCCGCTTCCCCAATGTGCTGTTTGAAAGCTGCGCCGGCGGCGGCGGACGCTTCGACTTCGGCATGATGTACTACATGCCTCAGGCCTGGTGCAGCGACGATTCCGATGCCTTCATGCGCTGCCGCATCCAATACGGCACTTCCATGCTGTTCCCGGTATCCACCATGGGCGCTCACGTATCCGCCGTGCCCAATCATCAGACCGGCCGCATTACACCGTTGTTTACCCGGGCTGCCGTGGCCATGAGCGGCACCTATGGCTATGAGCTGGATCTGACCAAGCTGCCCGAAGAGGAATTGGAGGAAATTCGCCGCCTGAACGAAAAGGTCAAGGCGCTGCAGCCCCTGCTTTTGTACGGCGAATTCTACCGGCTGCGCTCGCCCTTTGAAGGCAATGAGACGGCCTTCATGAGCGTCAGCGAGGACCAGAGCGAGGCGATTGTCACGCACGTCTATGGCCCTGCGCAGCCCAATATGCTGCCCGTGCTGCTGCCCCTGCGGGGACTGGATCCCGAAAAGGATTACCGCGACGTGGAAAGCGGACGCATCTACGGCGGCGACGAGCTGATGTCTCATGGCCTGACCATTCCCCGTACATGGGGCGATTATATGGCCACCCAGCTCCATCTGGTGGCGGTAAAATAACCATAGCATGCCAAAGAGCATACCAAAGGAGCGCTAAAAACCCATGTCCTACCTGTACGAAACCCATATGCACACCCGCTTTGGCAGCCTGTGCGGCGTATCCACTGGCAAGCAGCACGCCCAATTTTATAAAAAACTGGGCTTTCAAGGCATTATCATCACGGATCACTTTTTCGGCGGCAATACAGGCGTTCCGTATGACCTGCCGTGGGAGAAACGGGTGGAACTCTTCTGTCTCGGCTACGAGGACGCGCTGCGGGAGGGGCAGCGAATCGGCTTGGACGTATTTTTCGGCTGGGAACAGAATTATGAGGGCGACGAATACCTGATCTACGGCCTTGATAAGGAGTGGCTGCTGGCTCACCCGGAGGTCGAGCACTGGAACCGGCAGGAGCAGCTGGACGGCATTCACGCGGCAGGCGGCTGCGTGGTGCAGGCCCATCCCTTCCGGGACAGGGGCTACATTGACAAAATTCGCCTTGGGCTGCGCTACTGCGACGGCATCGAAGCGGCCAACGCGGGCAACCATCCCTATAACGATGTCATGGCTTATCGCTACGGAACGGAGTTCCAGCTTCCCATGACGGCCGGTTCGGACAATCACAATTCCGGCTGGCCCCGGAAGGTAAGCCGGGAGGACATTTTCGGCGTCCGGCTGGAAAAGCCCCTGACTTCCATTCAGGATTACGTTTCGCTAATTTTGAACCACGGTTCTATCGGGCTGGATGTGCCGGAAGGGCGCTTTGCCCCAACGGACGATATGCCCAAGCTGGAAACCTACTGGCTGGATGAACAGGAACAGCCTGTTCCTACCGGACGGGATTGGCGATAATCTGATTTCTGACAGTTTGAAAACGTCCCGTGCCCGCGCTGACGGCTGAAGCGCAGGGCCGGGACGTTTTCTATTGAGCAGAGTGCAGCTGAAAAACGTATCCTCGGCTTTCGGCAGCATCCCTAATGATAAAAGAAGAAGGCCGCTCTTCCATCAAGAGGAACCTCCTTCCGATGAAAAGAGCAGCCTTCCAAAATCAAGTTCAAGTGTCCGTCAGGCTCCGCGTCAGCCGCGCAGAGTGCGCATGGCGTTGAGCACGGCCAGAATTAGCACGCCCACGTCTGCGAAAACAGCCACCCACATATTGACCAGACCCAGTGCGCTCAGAACCAGCACAATGCCCTTGACTGCCAGGGAGAAAACGATGTTTTCATGAACGATGCGCATGGTGCGGCGGGAGATGGCGATCGCTTTGGGCAGGCGATCCAGATGATCGTCCATTAGCACCACGTCGGCGGCCTCGATCGCCGCATCGCTGCCCATGGCGCCCATGGCAATGCCAAGGTCGGCCCGGGAAAGCACAGGTGCATCATTGATGCCGTCGCCTACGAAGGCTACCGTGTGCCCTTCGCCCAGCAGCCCTTCTACCCGCGTGACCTTATCCTGCGGCATCAGCTGCGAGTAGGCCTCGTTCACGCCGGTCTCCGCCCGAACGGCCTCGGCGGTATCCTTTTTATCACCGGTGAGCATGACGGTCTTTTTCACGCCAAGGGCTTTCAGTTGGCGAAGCGCTTCTGCGGCTTCCGGCTTGACCACGTCGGAGATCACCACGTGCCCCAGATATTCGCCGTCCCGGCAGATATGCACCGCTGTGCCGGGCAGATGGCACTCGTGCCACTGCGCGCCCTGTGCCTCCATCAGGCGGCCGTTGCCCACAGCCACCAGCCGGCCGTCAATCTCAGCCGTCAGGCCTTGACCGGCTACCTCGCGGACGTTCGTTACCCGGTCGGATTCAATATGTCCCTTGTGGGCGCGCACGATGGACGCGGCAATGGGATGAGAAGAGAAGCTTTCCACCGCCGCGGCCAGATCCAGCAGCTGCTGTTCGTTGACGCTGCCGGAATGAATGGCGCTCACTTCGAACCGTCCCTGGGTCAGTGTGCCGGTCTTGTCAAAAACCAGCGTATCCACCTTGGAGAGCAGTTCCATATAATTGGAACCCTTCACCAGAATGCCCTGCTTGGAAGCGCCGCCCAGTCCGCCGAAGAAGGACAGCGGCACCGAAACCACCAGCGCACAGGGGCAGGAGACCACCAGAAAGTTCAGGGCACGCTCCGCCCATTCCATCCATACGCCGCCGAAAAATACCGGCGGGATCAGGAACAGAAGCAACGCGCTGATCACCACGCAGGGGGTGTAGACCTTGGCAAAGCGGGTGATGAATCCCTCCACCTTTGCCTTCTTGGAGGCGGATTCCTCCATCAGGTTCAGAATACGGGCTACGGTGCTTTCCGCATAAACGCTCTGTACCCTCACGGTAATAACGCCGCTCAGGTTCACGCTGCCGCTGACCACGTTTTCGCCCGCCACCTTATCCACCGGCAGGCTTTCGCCGGTCAGCGCGGCGGTATTAACCGTGGTGGAGCCTTCCAGGATCTCGCCGTCCAGCGGGATCTTTTCGCCCGGCTTGACGAGAATCGTTTCCCCCGGCTGCACTTCTTCGGGGGAAACCTCCATTTTCTGACCGTCCCGGAGGACGGTAGCGGTATCGGGACGAATCTCCATCAGGGCGGCGATGGAGCGGCGGCTCTGACCGACGGCCACGCTCTGGAACCATTCGCCCACCTGATAGAACAGCATGACGGCCACGCCTTCTTTATAGTCGCCCAGCACAAATGCGCCCAACGTGGCCAGCGCCATCAGGAATTTTTCGTCGAAAATCTGCCCATGCAGAATGTTCCGTCCGGCGGACAGAAGCACATCATAGCCTGCCGCCAGATAGGGAATCGCAAAAATCAGCAGGTTCCACGGGCTCTGCTCCGGCAGAACCGTTGCGCTTACGATCCACGCTGCGGCCAGCAGCACCAGCGATACGATGATCCGAATCAGGTTCTTTTTCTGTTTCCGGCTCATGCTCATGGAAATATCCTCCCTGCCCCGCGCTTTTCGCAGGGTCTTCTGTTGTTTCGGCTGAGTTGGACTTTATTTTTCTTTACTTTACAACGATACGGCAGTCAGGCTCCACCTTTTTGCAGACCTTGACTGCTTCCTTCAGGACACGCTCGAAATCCGCGTCGTCCGCTTCCAGCGTGATCTTCTGCATCATGAAGGAAATATTGACGCTCTTGACGCCCTCAATCTTCCGAATGGCATCCTCCATTTTCAGCCCGCAGTTAGCGCAATCCAGTTCATCCAGCGCATAGGTCCTTTTCATTTGGCTGCCTTCCTTTCTTCTGTCAGGTGCTCGAAGCCCTGCCCGATCATGCTGCGGACGTGTTCATCCGCCAGATAGTAATAGATGGTTTTGCCCTCCCGGCGGTTTCCGACCAGATTGTTATCCTTGAGTACCTTTAACTGATGGGAAATGGCGGACTGGCTCATGCCAAGCAGCTCGGCGATGGCGCACACGCACATCTCAGATTCAAACAGGCCGTAAAGAATCTTGATGCGGGTGGAATCGCCGAAGATCTTGAACAGGTCTGCCAGATCGCACAAAAGCTCGTCATCCGGAATCACCTGATGGACTTCATCCAGCAAAGAGTGATGATCGTGCATTTTCAAGCACCTCCGTTCATATGAATTGAAGTTCATTTGAATTTTCATTCATTTGAACTTACATTCATATGATACACTGCTCATATGAACTTGTCAACCCATTTTTACAAAATTTTTTTCTTTGCAAAAGGGGGTATATCGGTTATAATATATCGTGGCATTCAATTCGTATGTTTACCGGTTTTTTCACTATTTTTGAACGGAGGCAGGCTATGGCGATGTTGAAGCGTTTTCTTTGCCTTGCGCTGTGCGTTCTGTGCCTACCATTGGCTGTGGCAAATGCGGAAGCCACTTTTTCCATGGCGGGCTACGACGGCGAAGACAGCAATCACGATTGGGAAACCAACCAGTTTTTTGTACGGATGCAGGAGCGTACCGGCATTTCCTTTACTTTCCAGGAATACAAAAGCAGCGCGGACTGGCAGAAGGCAAAGGATCAGATGTTCGTTACCGGCGAGCTGCCGGACGTGCTGTTCAAGGCCAGCCTGACCAGCGAAGAGCTGATTCGCTATACCGAATCCGGCCAGCTGATCGATCTGAAGCCGCTTCTGGAGGAAAATGCTCCCCATCTGTGGGCGCTTCTGACGGAAAACCCGGAGTGGATGGAAGCCATCACCCTGCCCAACGGCAAGATCGGCGCGCTTCCGGCGCTGCACTCTGCCAGTACGCAGGATGTACTTTGGATCAACCAGACCTGGCTGAAAAATCTGGGATTGGACATGCCCACCGACATGGAATCCCTGAAGCAGGTTCTGATTGCCTTCCGGGACAAGGACCCCAACCAGAACAATAAAAAGGATGAAATTCCGCTGGGCTTTTTGGGCCCGTGGGAGCTGAAATTCCTTTCTTCCGCCTTTGGCGTAGTGGCCAACGATTACAACATTTATCTGGCAGATGACGGAACCGTTCATTTTTGGCCGGACGAGGACAGTTTCTTTGAACTGGCCGCATGGCTGAAGGAGCTGTACGCCGAGGGGCTGCTGGATCCCGACGGCTTCTACACTTCCGATGTGCTGCGCCGCAGCACGGACAGCAAAGCGCCCGAAACCTACGGCGTTTTCTTTGCCCCCAGCCCTATGAATATCGTCACCTACGATCAGGCTTCGGACTATGTGATTCTCGCGCCTCTGGAATCAGGCGGCCAGCAGATTTATCGTGATCTGTGCGGAACGCTGACCCGCGGCACATTTGCCATCACTTCCGCCTGTTCCGATCCCGCCGCGCTGCTTCAGTGGGTGGACATCCTTTACACCGAAGAAGGCGCCACCGAAGCCATGCTGGGCAAAGAAGGCGACATGTACATCATCAACGACGACAATCAGTGGCAGTGGAAGGGCGGCATCGACAAGGTAACTTCCAGTCAGCTGTACGAACTGAGCATCTATGACAGCGGCGAAATGCCCTGGCTCTTCCCGCAGGAATTCTACACCCGCTACGCTGAGCAGAGCGTCAGCCGCCTGACGCAGGAAATGGCAGACTTTGCGGTTTATCTGAAAGAGCCCTTCCCCACCTATTACACACTCACGCTGGAAGAAAGCGCTCAGCTTCGCCCTTTGCAGAACGAGCTGGGACGTTATGTGGACGAAAGTCTGGCCCAGTTTGTGATGGGCGAAAAAGAACTGAACGACGAAAGCATTGCTCAGTTCCGTCAGACCCTTCGGGAAAAGGGAATGCAGGAAATGATCGATTTCTGGCAGCGCGTTGCCGCAAGGATCCAAGAATAACCCGCTTTACAGGCATGTGAACACAAGCAAAGGATGGGATAGGATATGAGCCAGTACGCACAGATGATTCGACAGCTGAAAACCCCTGAGGTCATGAAGCGCCTCAACACCCTTTATGGGCAGCGGGAGGGCATGATGGTGGCCCAGACCACCCGCTACACCGCCCTGCTCAAACGCCACGAGGATCTGTTCAATACCAACGGCCCGGTATATATGATCAGCGCGCCCGGACGCACGGAGATTTCCGGCAACCACACCGATCATAACCGCGGGAAGGTGCTGACGGCTGCTGTCAATCTGGATACGGTCGCCGCCGTTTCTCCCCGGGAGGACGGGGTGGTCAATGTTCACAGCGAGGGATATCCGGCTATTTCTATTTCTCTGGATGATCTGGCGGCCCGTGAAGAAGAAAAGAACACTACTGCGGCGCTGATTCGCGGCGTGGCCTATAAGCTGCGCGAGGAAGGCTATCAGATCGGCGGCCTTGACGCGGCCATTACCTCGACCGTACGCGGCGGCAGCGGTCTGAGCAGCTCTGCGGCTTTTGAAGTCATGCTGTGCGCGATTTTTGATGAACTTTACAATCACGGTACGCTGGAGTACAAGCACCGGGCCAAGATTTCCCAGTTTGCGGAGAACGTGTATTTCGGCAAGCCCAGCGGTTTGCTGGATCAGATGGCCAGCAGCACCGGCGGTCTGGCGTATATCGATTTCCAGAACGAAGACCCTCAGGTCAAGCCTATGAATTATGACTTTTCCAAGAAGGGATATTCGCTGGTCGTGGTCAATACCGGCGGCAGCCATGACGATCTGACGGCTGACTATGCTTCCATTCCTGCCGAGATGAAAGCTGTAGCCAAGGTATTTGGTCAGGAAGTGCTGCGTCAGGTGCAGCCGGAACAGTTCTTCCTGAGCCTGCCCATGGTTCGGGAAAAGCTGGATGTGCCCAATGTTGACCGGGCCATTCTCCGCGCCGCCCACTTCTTTGATGAGAACCGCCGTGTTTCCGATCAGGTGGCCGCCCTGCAGGAAGACAATCTGCCGGAATTCCTCCGTTTGGTCATCGAAAGCGGCCGCAGCAGCTACTGCTATCTGCAGAACCTTTTCGCTTCCGCACAGCATCAGGAGCTTTGTCTGGCGCTGATGATGGCCGAGCGCCGTCTGACGGGCAAGGGCGCATGGCGCGTCCACGGCGGCGGTTTCGCTGGCACCACGCTGAACTTCGTGCCTACGAAGGAACTGCCTTCCTTTGTCAAAGAAATGGAGTCCGTTTTCGGCCAGCACTGCTGCAATGTGCTGGACATCCGTCCGGAGGGTCCGGCCTGCATTAAGCTCGGAAAGTAAAATCATATATTGAGAAATGAAACGCCGTCCATTGCCTTCTCTTTCGGAAGCGATGGGCGGCGTTTGATATTACCGAGATTCTGGCATGCGCGACTTATTCCCAGACTTGGGCAATTTCTACGTTCTGGAAATAGTGCCTTATGATCTGTTCTGCTGTTTTGCCGTTCTGCGCCATGCCGTAGGCTCCCCATTGACTCATGCCCACGCCGTGACCATAGCCTTTTCCGGCCATGTGAATTTTACCGTTCTGCATTTTCAGACTTGTCAGCAGGGCAGAGCGCATTTTGGTACTGCCAAGCGCTAGCCGCAGCTCGGGCGCGTTGACGGACTGACCGTCCAATTCCAGTGTAACTGCCCGGCCGCTTTCGCCCCGCTGCCCAATCAGCAATTCGCTGCCTGCGTGGGGCTTTACGGTTATTCCTTGTTTTTGACAGGCTGCCGTCCATTCCGCAGCTGTAAAGTCGGCTTCCCATGCGGCGGCGTTCTGAAGCTGCTGATTTTCTTTGGCGTCATTCAGCTTTTCCGGCTCTGTGCCCTTGTTTGGCCTCGTATAGGCCGGTTCCTCCTGATCCCAGCCCAGCCCGGCTCGGGCGTACTCGGTCATTCCCCCGCTGTGCGCATGGAACCATGCATAGGGAAGCTCACCGTCGCAGCTCAGCACCAGACCGCGGGTCTCCCGCACTGCCTGCCGAATTTTTTCGTTGACGGCAGAAGCGTCATAGGCCTGCGCTTCCTCAATATCGGTCGAAATTTCAGCGCCCGGATAGCGGCTTTCTTTCTCCTGAATGAACTTCAGCACAAAGGTTCGAGCTAAAATGGCCTGTGCTTTCAATGCTTCCAACGGCCAATCGTTCTTCATTTCCCCCGCCAGCACGCCTTCCACATAGCTTTCCAGCGCCATGTTTTCGACTTTTTCTTCTTCCACCACGTAAACATGCAGAACAGGCGCGCCGTCTTCCCCCATGGTCAGTTTTTGCTTGGGCCAACGCACCGTTTTTCCGGTCGGCGATGGTTTTGCTTCTGCTGCTCCGGCGCTGCCGGCGCAGGATTGACAGCAGGAAAACACGGCCGCACAAAGCAGCAACAGCAAAATCACTCGCTTTGATTTGCGCATCAGAAATCCCCCTCCTTCCGAATTAGCGTTCCCGGAAGAAGGGGGATTCTGTTTGTGAATTTTTGTCTGTTGGTCATGATTGACCAACGTTTTGGCGTTTTACCCGCCCCTCAGTGAGAAGCGGATTCCCCTGTCTCCTGATGAACTTCATAGCCGTGTTTCTGGCTGGTACCGTCCTGCCGCATATGGTTTTCTTTGTTCTTGCCCACATAAACGCGGTAAAGATCGTCCGCCGTCATGCCGGACTCAATGCACATGCTGACAAAAAAATGAAGGATATCGGACAGCTCCTCGTGGATCCGTTCCGGGCTCAGCTCATGAGGATTCTTCCACCACTTGAAATTGACCTCTTCCAGAAGCTCCGCCAGTTCGGAAACCATGGCCAGCGTTTGCTTTTGCAGCCATTGTTCCATGGGAATACCGTCCAGATTTCGTTCCCGCTTCAGCTTATCCTGAAAGCCCTTCTGCAATTCAAAAATTGAATCCAGTTTATCCAAGCTTGCTTTCCCCCATCCACTGCAGGTAAGTTTTGGCGTTTTGTCCCACGACGGCTGCCGCCGGAACGGAATCCAGAACCTTTTCCGCTACCGCCATGACCCTTTCAGGCGTGACGGCCTCGATTTTGGCCAGCACTTCTTCCGGCGAACGAAGTTCATTCTGCAAGAGCAAGCCCCGACCCAGACTCTGCATCCGGCCGCTGGAGCTTTCCAGCCCCATCACGTAGCCGCTGCGAAGCTGCGCCTTGGCGCTCAGAAATTCCTTCTCGCTCATGGGCTCGGTTTTCCATTTCCGAAGCTGTTCCTGAATTTCCCGGATGACCGTCTCTCCGTTTTCGGGATTGGTTCCCACATAGAGATTCAGACAGCCGATGCTGTTATACGCGCCAGGGTAGGTATAAATGGTGTAGGCCATGCCCAGTTCTTCCCGGATACGCTGGAACATTCGGCTGCTCATGCCCCCGCCAAGCACATTGCTGAATACGGAAATGTCGTATAGCTCATCGCTGCCGGTAGGCGCGCCCTCAAAGCCCATGCAGATATGAAGCTGCTCGCTATCCTTTTCATGCGCAAGACGTCCGGAGCGGAAATGCTGCGGATGATCGGGCGTTTCTTCTGCGTGCGGATTCGGGAATGCGTCAAAATACCGGTTGATCAACGCCAGAAACGCTTCCCAGTCATAGTTGCCCGCAATGGACACTACCATATTCCGGGGAACATAATGTCTGCGCCAATAATTCAGCAGATCCTCCCGGGAATAGGCGGCGATACGCTGCCGGGGTCCCAGGATGGGCATGCTGAGTGAACCGTCAAATTGGGCTTCGGCCAGCAGTTCATGAACCATGTCCTCCGGCGTATCGTCCACCATGGCGATTTCTTCCAGCACCACGCCCCGCTCCTTGTTCAGTTCCTTCTCATCGAAGGTGGGCCGAAGCGCCAGATCGGAAAGAATATCCACTGCAAGCCGGAGATCCTCGTCGATCACCTTGGCATAAAAGCAGGTGCATTCCTTGCTGGTAAAGGCGTTCAGCTGGCCGCCCACCATGTCCATTTCTTCAGCGATCTGCCGGGCAGTGCGGTTCTCTGTTCCCTTGAAGACCATGTGCTCGATAAAGTGGCTCAGGCCGTTTTCTTCGGGCAGTTCGTTGACGCTGCCCACCTTGACCCACACGCCCACCGTACAGCTGTGAATGTGGCCGAGCTTTTCGCCCACCACCCGCAGGCCGTTTGGCAGAGTGATTTGATCGAACATAATCATTTCCTTTCTCTGAAAGGTCGTAGAGGGCGAAAAGCCGCCAGATTTCAGGCGCTTGTCCTGAAACCGGCGGCTGTTTCGCTTGTTTCCTTACCCTCAGGTGCGATCGTTTCCGCCGCCGAAGGTACGTCCATCCCTGCGGGGAGGCCGGTTGCCGCGTCCGCCGTTGCCGGAGCGGGAGCCGCCTTCGCTGGCAGCGGGGTAGGTGATGTCGTTGCGGATCAGGTTCACGCGGCCCTGCGAGTCGATCTCGCTGACCTTGACCTCGATCTCGTCGCCGATGTTCATCACGTCCTCCACCTTCTCCACGCGGTGATCCGCCATCTTGGAGATATGGAGCATGCCGTCCTTGCCGGGGGTGAGCTCAATGAATGCGCCAAAGTTCATGATGCGCACGACTTTGCCCAAATATACGTCCCCAACCTCAATATCCTTGGCGATGCCTTCGATGATGCGCCGGGCCTTGGCAGCGGCGGCTTCATCGGGCGTAGCGATGTATACGCGGCCATCGTCCTCGATATCGATCTTCACGCCGGTCTCGGCAATGATCTTGTTGATCATCTTTCCGCCGGGTCCAATGACCTCGCGGATCTTTTCGGGATTGATGGTGAAGCGGACGATCTTGGGCGCATACTTGCTCAGATGCTCTCTGGGCTGCGCCAGCGTCTCCAGCATGATCTTCAGGATGTGGAGCCGTCCGTCGTAAGCCTGCTTCAGCGCCCGCTCCAGAATGGTGCGGTCAATGCCGGCGATCTTGATATCCATCTGGATGGCGGTGATGCCCTTGACCGTACCGGCGACCTTGAAGTCCATGTCGCCCAGGAAGTCTTCCAAGCCCTGAATGTCGGTCAGCACGGCCACATTGCCGCTTTCCGCATCCTTGATCAAACCCATGGCCACACCGGCCACAGGAGCCTTGATCGGCACGCCCGCATCCATCAGGCTCAGGGTGCTGCCGCACACGGAAGCCATGGAGCTGGAACCGTTAGAAGAAAGGATTTCGCTCACCAGACGCAGCGCGTAGGGGAACTCTTCTTCCGAGGGGATCACGGGCAGCAGCGCACGTTCTGCCAGAGCGCCGTGGCCGATCTCGCGGCGGCCGGGGCTCTTCATACGACCTGCTTCGCCGGTGGCGTAGGGCGGCATGTTGTAGTGGTGCATATAGCGCTTGCTGTCCTCGGTGCCCAGACCGTCCAGCATCTGCACATCGCTCATGGAGCCCAGCGTGGTCACAGTCAAAGCCTGAGTTTCGCCGCGGGTGAAGATCGCGCTGCCGTGGGTGCGGGGAAGCACGCCGACTTCGCACCAGATGGGGCGGATGTCGGTCAGGCCGCGTCCGTCGGGACGGATGCCCTTTTCGAGAATCTTTTTGCGCATGATCTCCTTGTTGAGGTAGTACAGCGCATCGGCCACTTCGTCCAGACGGCCTTCGAACTGCTCGGCAAAATGCTCGGCGCATTCAGCCTTCACCTGAGCCTCGCGATCCTGACGCTCATGGCGGTCATAGGCTTCGAACACCCAGCAGCACTTGTCATAGGCATACTCGCGCACGGCGGCCTTCACATCGTCGCCGGTCACGACCAGCGGCACTTCGGCCTTTTCCTTGCCGATTTCGGCCTGAATGCCGTCGATGAAGGTGACAATCTTCTTGATTTCGTCATGGGCGAACAGAATGGCCTTCAGCATCAGCTCTTCGGAAACCTCGTTCGCGCCTGCTTCCACCATCAGCACCGCGTCACGGGTGCCGCTGACGGTCAGATGCAGGGAGCTCTTGGCCCGCTGCTGCTCGTCCGGGTTAATGACCAGTTCGCCGTCTACGCAGCCCACCACCACAGTGCCGGTCGGGCCGTTCCACGGAATATTGCTGACGGACAGCGCCGCAGAGGAACCGATCATCGCGGGCACTTCCGGGGGAATATCTTTGTCAACGCTCAGGCAGGTAGCCACCACCTGCACGTCGTTGCGCATTCCCTTGGGGAACAGGGGGCGCAGGGGGCGGTCGATCAGACGGCAGGTCAGGGTCGCCTTTTCGGTGGGACGGCCTTCCCGCTTGATGAAACCGCCGGGAATCTTGCCCACGGAATACTGCTTTTCTTCGAAATCAACCGCCAGAGGGAAGAAATCGACGCCCTCCCGGGGCTGCGCGCTCATGGTCACGTTGACCATCACGACGGTATCGCCATAGCGGACGAAAGCGGAACCAGCCGCCTGCTGAGCATACTTGCCGAATTCGATGCTGAGCGGCCGACCCGCCAGTTCTGTTGTGAAGACTCTGTAATCCATTCTCTTTCTCCTCTTCTTCCTGCGCCGGGCCGCGTTGCCGGGCGCCAACCTCTCTTTGCACGGAACAGCGTCAGTCGCTTCGGGACAACGCTTCCATGCAAAAACAGCCGTGTTTGGAGGGATTGCCCCGCCAAACACGGTTGCATTTCCGAAATTACTTTCTCAGACCCAGCTGAGCGATCAGAGCACGATAGCTCTCGATATCGGTCTTCTTGAGGTAGTCCAGCAGACCACGACGCTTACCAACCATCAGCAGCAGGCCGCGACGGCTGTGGTGATCCTTCTTGTTGAGCTTGAGGTGCTCGTTCAGGTGGTTGATGCGTTCGGTCAGCAGAGCGATCTGAACCTCAGGGGAACCGGTGTCACCCTCGTGACGGGCATAAGTCTTGATGATTTCGGACTTTTCCATGGTGGGTTTGCCTCCTTAACTGGTCGCGGGCACGCCCGCGCCGCTGGTAATCGCCGCTGTCATAGCCTGCCGTTGGCGTTCAGTAAGCTGCGGCAGCGGTTCTTCCGTGCGTTTACACGCAGAAAAGATTATAGCACGGGAAAACGGGTTTGTAAACGAAAATTGAAAATTTGGAAGGTGTTTTCAGCGCAGGGAAGCGATTTCCATGACGAGTTCCTCTGTCTTATCCCAGCCCAGACAGGGGTCGGTGATGGACTTCCCGTACACGCCCTCTTCCACCTTCTGGCAGCCTTCCTCGATATAGGATTCAATCATCAGCCCCTTGACCAGCTTATAAATATCGGCGGAATGACGGGTGCTGTGCAGGATATCCTTGGCAATACGGGCCTGCTCCATCCATTTTTTGCCGGAATTGGAATGATTGGTGTCGATGATCACGGCAGGGTTTTTCAGGCCGCTTTCGGCGTACATCTGGCACAGCAGGCTCAGATCCTCGTAATGATAATTGGGGAAGGACTGGCCATATTGATTGACCCGGCCGCGCAGTACGCAGTGTACCAGCGGATTGCCCTTGCTTTCCACCTCCCAGCCGCCGTAGCTGAAGACGTGGCCCACCTGCGCCGCGCGAACGGCGTTCAGCATGACGGACAGGTCGCCGCTGGTGGGGTTTTTCATGCCGACAGGCAGATCCAGACCGCTGGCAGTCAGCCGGTTCTGCTGGTTCTCTACCGAACGGGCCCCGACCGCCACATAGGAAAGAATGTCTGCCAGATAGCGGTGGTTTTCAGGGTAGAGCATCTCGTCCGCCCCGGAAAAGCCCGTTTGGGCCAAAGCGGTCACATGCAGGCGGCGGATGGCCATCAGGCCGCGCAGCATATCCGGGCGGCCGGTGGGGTCGCTCTGATGCAGCATTCCCTTGTAGCCGATGCCCGTAGTGCGGGGCTTGTTGGTGTAAATGCGGGGAACGATGACAATCTTATCCTGCACTTTTTCCTGCAGGGGACGCAGGCGGGAAATATAGTCCAGCACCGCGTCTTCCCGGTCGGCGGAGCAGGGGCCGATGACCAGCAGCAGCTTGTCGCTTTCTCCCGTAAAGATTTTGCGGATCTCTTCATCGTTTTTGGCCTTCTGGCGCTTGGATTCCTCCGATAGCGGATACATCTGGATGACTTCTTCCGGCCCGGGCAGTTTCCGTCTGAATTCCATGTTCATGGTGCCGTCTTCCCTTCGTTATTGAATCGTTTTCTGTTCGTCAGGTTTCTTGTCAAAATAGCGTCTGCGCTCGGTGGAGAGGCGCATCATGCTTTTCATGGTTTCTTCGTCCCCCTGTGCAAGCGCATCCCGCAGCTTGCCGAAATGAGCGATGAACAGATCCATCTGGCTCAGAAGTTCCTCCCGGTTCCATAGGAACAGCTCCGTCCACATGTTCTCGTTGATCTTGGCAATACGGGTCAGATCCCGGAAGGAGTCGCCTGTATAATCCACCAAGTGCCGGGACTCCTTGCAGGTCATCAGCGCCACGGCGATGCAATGGGTCAGCTGGGACAGAAAGCCGATCATCTCGTCGTGTTCCTTCGGGGTCAATCGGCTGATGCTGCGGACGCCCAGCAGCCGTCCCAGCGCTTCGCAGCATTCGATTGTCTCTTCTGTATTGGCCGGCGTGGGGGTCACGATGTAGTTGGCTCCCTGAAACAGGTCGGCACGGGCGTTTTCGACACCGCTGACCTCCCGGCCCGCCATGGGATGCGCGCCGATGAACTCCACCCGCGGGGAAAGCAGCGCCTGCGCCTTTTCCACCACGCCGCTCTTTACCCCCGTCACATCCGTGGCAACGGCCCCTTCCCGCAGCCAAGGGCCGTATTTGTCCAGCCAGTCCAGCAGAATGTGAGGGTAAAGTGCAAAGACAATGATGTTAAACAGCCCCACATAATCCGCATCCGGCTCGGTGCGCCCGTGGCGGATGAAACCGTTTTTTTCAGCAAAAGCAATGGCATCCGGGTCGGGATCGATGGCGCCGACTTCCATGCCTTTCGCGCTCAGGGCCGCGGCATAGCTGCCGCCGATCAGGCCTAATCCTACGATCAGAATCTTCTTTTCTTGATCCAGCGTCACGCTTCCATCCCTCCCCTTTCTTCCAATCGAAGCTTCACGCCCAGTGCGGCCATATCCCGAAAGAAATCCGGGTAGCTCTTGGCAACGGCCTGCGCATCGTCGATCACGCCGCCCCATTTCGTTGCCAGCACGGCCAGCGCCATGACCACTCGATGGTCATTGTGCCCCAGCAGCACTTCCTCCGGGCGATGCAGAGCCGTTGGCGCAATCTGAACGGTATTTTCCCCCACACTGATTTCCGCACCGAATTTGGCCAGTTCTGCGGCCATGACGGCGGCGCGGCTGCTTTCCTTGATGGCCAGCCGCCGGGTGCCGGTAAAGCATGCGCCGTGTTCCAGACCTGCCGCTACGGCAAATAGAACGGGAGCCAGATCGGGACAATCGGACAAATCAGCTTGAAGAAACCCTCGTGTCATATTCTGCATCAACGATTTGCAGACCTTGTCTCCCTGCAGGCTGTCCGCCCGCAGGCCCGTCACTTCAATCTGTCCGCCCAAGGCGTTCAGTCCATAGAAGAATGCGGCCTGCGACCAGTCTCCTTCCACTGCGATACGTGCGGGACGGTAGCCTTGTCCGCCGGGCACGATGAATCGGGCGGCTTCCTCCCGCACAATCCGAATGCCGAAGGTTTCCAGTGCTTCCAGCGTCATGTCCACATAGCCCTTGCTTTCGAAGGGCGGAAGGATTTCGATCACGCTGCTTTCATCCAGAAGCGGCAAGGCAAACAGCAGACCGGAAATAAACTGGCTGCTCACGTCGCCGCGCATTCGATATACGCCCGGCTGAAGACGGCCTTTCACGGTCAGGGAATCCTTTTCATGAACAAAAGTCACGCCCCGGCTTTCCAGCAGTTCCTCATAAACGCTTACGCCCCGGGCCATCAGCCGTTCCGCACCGCGAAAAGTACCACCGCCGCACAGCGCGAGCGGGATCATAAAGCGCAGCGTACTTCCGCTTTCCCGGCAGGAAAGCACCGGCAGGGAATCCCCCACTCCAAACTGTCCGCCACAGCCCTTTACTAGCAGGCTGCCGTTTTCTTCCCGAATTTCCGCGCCCAACGCCTGAACACAGTCCATGGTGGCCAGAATATCCTGACTCATGGCCACACCGTCGATGCGGCTTTCCCCCGCCGCCAACGCCGCACAGATCAGCAGCCGGTGCGCGCAGCTCTTGGAGGGCGGCGCAGAAATTTTTCCACGGGCCATCCCCGGCTCAATGATTGCTTTCATCTTTCTCTCCCGCCTTTGCCATGGGGTTTTATCGCGTAACTTTCCGGCCAAAACCGGCAGCTTCGAGTACCAGCTCCACGTTTTCCTCGATGGTGCCGTCTGCCGGAAGCCGCCGGTCGCACACCGCATTATACAGTGGATAGCGCTCCTCGAAGCGCTTTTTCAGTGCATCTGTGCTGCTGGAAAGAGGCCGGTCGCCGGTGGGCCGGAGCTTTTCCAGCGGGCGATCCAGAAAACAAATCAGACCGTTCTGTTTCAGCCGACGCACGCTCTCCGGATTCAAAACAGAGCCGCCGCCGGTAGCAATAACCACGCCGCTTTCCCGGGCCACTTCCGCTACCATTTCCGCTTCTAACTGACGGAAACCCGTCTCGCCCTTTTCCGCAAAAATTTCGGGAATGCTTTTTCCGGCCCGCTGGGCAATCAGCTTGTCCGTATCCCGGAAGGGACGGTTCAGTCGCCGGGCGGCCCAGCGGCCCACGGTGGTCTTTCCGCAGGAGGGCATGCCGATGAGCACCACATTGCGCTTTTCCCGCAGAACAGAACGATAAATGCCGTCGATCCGGCTGTCGTCCGTTTCCCGGTCAAAGAAACAGGCTGCTGCATAAACCGCCTGCGCGCACAGCATGTACAGACCGCCCTCAGCGGGAAGGCCCTTCTGCCGGGCCGCCTGCACCAGCCGGGTAGACAGCGGGTTATACACCACGTCCACTACGCCCTCCAGCTCGGAGAAGGGGTCCAGCTCCAGCGGACAGCCGTCTGCATTGGGGAACATTCCTACCGGCGTGGTGTTGACAATGACCTGCGCATCGGGATGAAGCCGGGAAACCTCTTCATAGGTACAAAGCCCCTCGCCGCCGTGCCGGGAAACGCAAACGATCTCCCGCGCTCCCAGATCCTGCGTCACGGCCTGCAGAGTTTTGGAGGTGCCGCCTGTGCCGAGAATCAGCACCTTCCGTCCGGCAATCTCCACCCCTGCGTGACGGATCAGCGCAGCCGCGCCGGAATAATCGGTATTGTCCCCGTACAAAAGACCGTTCCGATTGACAATGGTATTGACCGCTCCGATTTTTTGGGCTCTTTCGGAAACCTCGTCCAGCAGCGGAATGACCAGTTCTTTATAGGGAATGGTGACGTTCAGGCCGCAAAAACGGCGTTCTTCCAGCAGCTGACGAACCCCGTCCGGGGACAGTTCCAGAAGTTCATAGGGATAATGGCCGATTCTGGCGTGGATTTCCGGGGAAAAGCTGTGCCCCAGCTTCGCGCCGATCAAGCCGTATTCCAGCCGCTTTTCCATCAGAAGGCCTCCCTGCTCTTGAGAAAAATGTCCGTGCCGTAACGCTCTGCCAGCAGATCGCATAACACCAGCGCAGTCACGCTGTCGATCACCGGGCATACGCGGCGGACGATGGCAGGATCGTGCCGTCCGGCAATGGTCAGGTCGATCTCCTCTTTTTTCAGGAAATCCACCGTCTGCTGGGGCTGGGCAATGGAAGGCGTGGGTTTCACCGCGCAGCGGAACAGAATGGGCATTCCGTTGGTGATGCCGCCGTTGATGCCGCCGTTATGATTGGTCGTGGTCACGATACCGCCGTTTTCCAGCCGAAACGCATCATTGCATCGGCTGCCGCAGCCCTCTGCCAGAGCGAAGCCGTCGCCAAACTCCACGCCCTTAATACCGCCCAGCGAAAACAGCGCGTGGGAAAGAAGGCCTTCTACGCTGTCAAACCACGGCTCGCCTACGCCGCAGGGCATGCCCAGCACGGCGGTCTCCACCACGCCGCCCACGCTGTCCTGCTTGGCCTTTGCAGCAAGAATGGCTTCCCGCATGGCTTCGCCCTGACGAGTATCCAGCGTAGGAAAGGATGATACGGTCAGTGCAGCAATATCCTTTTGTAAATCGCCAAAGGGCCGATCCTCCACCTGCGCACAGCGGCGGATATGGGTTCCGACCGTAATGCCCAACCGGGCCAGAGCCGGCAGCAGAATGCCACCTGCCGCCACCAGCGCCGCCGTGATCCTGCCGGAAAAATGCCCGCCGCCCCTCGCGTCCTCGTAACCGTGATACTTGCAGTAGGAGGTATAATCCGCATGGGCGGGACGCGCCTTTCCCAGCAGGGCCGAATAGTCGCCGCTGTGCTGCTCCTGATTGGGGATCAGGATGCACAGGGGCGTTCCCGTCGTTTTGCCCTGCCATACGCCGCTGACCAGCTGAAAAGCGTCCGGCTCCCGGCGAGCCGTATCCGTGCCGGAAGAAGGACGGCGGCGGGAGAGAAGCGCCGCGATCGTTTTTTCGTCCACGGGCATGCCCGGGCACAGACCGTCCAGCACCGCACCGACAGCCGGGCCGTGGCTTTCGCCGAACAGGGTCAGAGTAATGCTGGAACCGAAGGAATTTTTCACTGCCATTGCCGAATCCTTTCCGCGATTTCCGCAAGGCTCATCTGCTGGAAAGTGAACGAGCCGATTTCGTCCACGCAGACTGTTTTGACGCCGCCATCCGCCGCTTTCTTGTCATGCTTGATATAGGAGATCAGTTCGTCCGCCGTTCGTTCGGTGTGGGTGGGCAGACCGTACTTTTCCAGCACCCGGGCGATTCGCCGCCGTGCTTCCGGCAAGCTCATGGGCAGCATTCCCGCCGCCACGCATTCTCCGTGAAGCCACTGGCCATCCATGGCGCTTTCAATGGCATGGCCTACCGTATGGCCGAAATTCAGCACCCGGCGCAGTCCCTTCTCGGTGGGATCCTGCTGCACCACGTCCCGCTTGATGCGAAGAGAGCCTTCAATGATCGCATCCATGTCTTTTTCCAGATTTTCGCTTTGCTCCATTCTTTCAAACAGGGCGCTGTCGCTGGTAGCGGCCATTTTGATTGCCTCGGCCAGCCCTGCCGCTATCTGACGGCGATCCAGCGTGCGCAGCGTATCCGGGTCGATCAGTACCTTTCGGGGCTGATAAAACGCGCCGATTACGTTTTTCACGCCATTCATATCCACCGCTACCTTGCCGCCGATGGAGGAATCCACCTGAGAAAGCAGCGTTGTGGGGATATTGTAGAAATCAATGCCCCGCATATAAACCGCTGCGGCAAAGCCCGCCAGATCGCCCATCACGCCGCCGCCCACGGCGATGACCCGATCACTGCGAAGAAAATTCAGCTCCAGCATCCGGCTCAGAAGGGCGCGGTGCGCATCCAGATTTTTGGTCTTCTCGCCCTGCGGAAGGGTCACAATGGTCGAGCCAGGGCATACGGCGGCTATTTGCCGGGCGTAATCCGACGGAACGCCGTCATCGGTAACAACCAATGCTTTTCCCTGCTGGGGCAGATACTCCGCCGCACGGGCCAGCGCGCCCCGTTCCAATACAATGTCGTAACCGCCGCCGGGATATTCAACCGGAAGAATCATGCCTTCACCCCACTGTAGGTGCCCACCAGCTTCAGCCGCGCGCATACGGCGGAAAGCTCCCGGAGCATATTCTGGCCGCTGACGCTGCTGATATTGCCCTCGGCCTCCACGAAGAAATAGTAGTTCCAGATCAGATCCTTCATGGGGCGGCTGCGAAGGTTGCGCATATTGAAATCATGCGCGCCGATAATATTCAGCGGCTGGGCCAGCGCGCCTGCCTCGTTTTTGGTGGTGAACACCAGAATGAAATGGTCGCTGCCGGTGCGGCTGTCCGGCGCGGGCAGATGCAGCGCCCGGGAGAACACGGCAAAGCGGGTGGTATTGGTACGGGAAGCGTTGATGCCCTTGCTCAAAAGTTCCAGCCCGTACAGCTCGGCCGTTTCTTCGGACGCGATGGCCGCAATGGTGGGATCATCCTGCCCGGCCACATACTGAGCCGCCAGCGCCGTATTGGAATAGGAAAGCGTCTGCCAGCCGTGGGAACGGATGAACTCCGCGCACTGCTCCAGCGCCTGCGGGTGGCTGACCACCGTGCGGATCTCGTTCAGCTTCGCGCCGGGCCGGCCCAGCAGGTTGTGTTCCACTTCCAGCTCGATCATGCGGTTCACATACAGGCTGCCGGAGAACATCAGATCCATCACCGCGCCCACATCGCCCGCGTAGCTGTTTTCGATGGGCAGCACAGCGCAGTCATATTCCCCTGCTTCCACGGCCCGGTAGGCTTCCGTAAAGTCCGCGGCGGACGTCAGCTCCGCTTCGGGGAAAGCCCGCTTGGCGGCAATATAGCCGAACGCGCCTTCCACGCCCGCGTAGATCACCTTCATGCCCTCGTTGAGACGGCTCTGGTAGGAACGGGAGGTCTTCATCACGTCCCGAAGAAAGCAGGTGTAATATTCCTGCAGGTCGGGATCCTCCACCCGCTGCGCACCGCGTTCGATCACCGCCGCCTCCCGGTTTGCATCCAGAATGGGAAGACCGCGCTCCCGCTTGTATTGGGCTACCTGACGGCATGCCGCCATACGCCGCTCAAAAAGCCGGGCCATTTCCTGATCCACCGCGTCAATTTCCACTCTTGCCTGCTGAAGCTCATCCATCTGCCGTACCCTCCTGCATTTCTTTTTCCCCAGCCGAAGCCGAAGAACGTTTTCCAAAACAAAAGGCGATTTCCCGCAAAGGAAATCGCTCTTGGAAAAACTGCGATCGTTACCGCGCCCATTCAGCGCTCCCTTGCGTGCCTGCTGCCTTCGTAAAGAAAAAATACAGGTAAAAAAAGCGATACGCAAAATAGCGCATCGCAAACGCAAAGAAAGCCGCCTTGGGCATACGGGCGGAGTCAGCCGGACGCAAACGAAGATTTTCCTGCATGGCACTCCACCCCTTTCTGTATTTACGCCGTCATTATACCGCATATTTTTCATTTGTCAATGACTGTATGGCTGGAAGAGGAAGAGAAACGAAAAAAGAACCGGGAAAAATTCCGGCATTTCTGGCAGGAACCCCCATACATGGAACCGCCGCGTTTCTCACATGATACCAACGGACGGAACAGCAAACGTTCCGATGGGATTGGGGGTTTTGGATTGGTCAGCATGGTTTTGTTTGGAATTCAGCTGCTGGTAACGTGCATCGTGGGAATTTATTTCTACACCCAGCTCCGCGCCCAGCAAAAAACGCAGCCTTCCCACCGCCGGGACAGCGGGCGGGAACTGGAAAAGCTGCAGAAAATGCGGACGCTGCGCCTCAGCGAGCCCTTGGCGGAGAAGGTGCGCCCGGCGAAATTTTCGGATATCGTAGGTCAGGAGGACGGGATCAAATCCCTGAAAGCGATCTTGTGCGGCAAAAACCCGCAGCATGTCATCATCTACGGGCCTCCGGGCATCGGCAAGACCTGCGCCGCCCGTCTGGTGCTGGAAGCCGCGAAGAAGAGCCCCGGCACGCCCTTTCGTTCCAACGCACCCTTTATCGAGATGGACGCCACCTGCGTCCGCTTCGACGAGAGGGCCATCGCCGACCCGCTGATCGGCAGCGTTCACGATCCCATCTATCAGGGGGCCGGGCCGCTGGGCGTGCAGGGAGTGCCCCAGCCCAAGCCGGGAGCCGTCACCAAGGCGCACGGCGGCGTGCTGTTTCTGGATGAGATCGGCGAGCTGCATCCCATCCAGATGAACAAGCTGCTCAAAGTGCTGGAAGACCGCAAGGTGATGCTGGAATCCGCCTACTATAGCCCGGAGGATACGTCCATCCCCCGATATATTCATGACGTGTTCAAGAATGGGCTTCCGGCGGATTTTCGTCTGGTAGGCGCGACCACCCGCAGCCCATCCGAAATTTCTCCCGCCCTGCGTTCCCGCTGCATGGAGGTCTACTTCCGGGCGCTGGAGCCGGAGGAAGTGGCGGACATTGCTTATCACTCTGCGGAACGGGCAGGCTTTACCATGAGCCACGAGGACGCCTCGCTGGTAGGCCGTTTTGCTTCCTGCGGCCGGGACGCGGTCAATATCGTTCAGATGTGCGCCGGTCTGGCCCAGATGGAAAACCGCACGGAGATTGTCAAAAAAGACGTGGAATGGGTCCTTTACTCCGGGCATTACGCCGCCCGGCCCGATCAGAAGGCGGACACCAGCAACCGGGTAGGCGTGGTGCATGGATTGGCCGTGGTCGGCAGTCATCAGGGCGCTACCATGGAAATCGAAGCCGTGGCCCATCCCGGAACCGGCAAGCTGACCATCACCGGCATTGCCGAAGAAGAGGAGATCGGCGCGGATTCCCGGAAAATCAAGCGCAAATCCACTGCGCGCTGCTCTCTGGAAAACGTTATGACCCTGCTTTCGGGAATGGGCTATGAAACAGATCGTTATGACCTGCACATTAACTTCCCCGGCGGCGCGCCGGTGGACGGCCCGTCTGCAGGCGTGGCCATGGCCGTGGTTGCCGCCAGCGCTCTGACCGGGCGGCCGGTAGACGGACACGTCGCTGTAACGGGCGAGGTATCGGTGCTGGGAAACGTCAAGCCGGTGGGCGGCGTGCCCAGCAAGGTAGAAGCCGCCGAACACGCCGGACTGACCACTGTGCTGATCCCGTCCGAAAATCAGCTGGAGCGTTTCGAACATACCACCATTCAGGTAGTACCTATCGCCCGGTTGGAGGAAGCGCTGGATCGGATGCTGCTGCCCCTTCAGGCGGTACGCCCAGAGAAGGAACGGAAGCTTCCGCAGCCTATGACCGCGCCTATTCTGGCTGCGGAAAAGGCAGAGGCGGCTCCCGTCTGCGGTTCGGCTGGTTCCGCGTCTCTTTCTCAGGGGGCGCAGTCATGAAGCTGTTCTAGTGAAAAAATGCCCTCCTTGGTGTAGAAATGAGAAAGTCAAAACTACGCCAGGAGGGCTGATTTATGTCTAGAGCATGTAATCACGCCGCCAACGGGCGCGTCACTAAGAAAGCAAATGATCGTAATACCAATTCCAGACAAAGCCAAAAGACCAAAAAGAGCCCAAAAGCCAACCGTCATATTTCATTCTCCTTTCAATTTTGGGGACAAGAAAAGCTCCCTGATGAACAGGAGGCACTGCCTCCTGCCGGGGTTATAGGGGCAGCGCCCCTAACCCTTGTGCCGCAGCACTTTCCCCGCAAACCAGCGTAGCGCTGTTTGCGGGCAACAGCGGCCAACTTGGGGCTTTTCGACAGACTGAGCTCCCTGAATACTCAGGGAGCAAAGACACTATTCGGTTTTGGCTTGTCATATCATGTACTTTAGTCATCAAATTCCGTTCGGGGCAGTATGCCTTTCATGATTTCATCAACAACATTGTCGCGCTTTTCGTAAGGCAGGCCGGGGAGGTTCAAGCGATTACCTCTTTCCAAGAAAGGCTTCATTGACCCTCGTACATATTCAAGTTTAGCTTCGGAAAAGTAGTCTTCCATATTCCCGAACTTCGGATTCCACCAAAGACCCATGAACCCTGGATTGCCGCTTCTTTTAAGAATTGCAATAAATTCGTCTTTGGGAAACCAATGCAATCTGTAAGGATAACCAGGCCGAGATGTGGCAAAATAGCCTAGCTCTGTGGTACCCCAATATTTTGTGGCATACACGTACTCCCATTTTGCATCCACATTTGCTTGAAACCTAGCATTTTCCTGCGCTATATCCGCTTTTCGTTTTTTCTCGGCTTCTACGGAGTTTTTTACCCATAAATACCCCAGAGCGTCATGAAGTGCCTTTTTCAATATTCCTTATTCCTTTCATATGTAGTGAAATACCAGTTAGCAAACGTCACAAACAAAGCCCAGCCGGGGATAAAATATGCTGGAAAAATGGAATGCTCCACAATGCCCCACAGGGCAATGATGGCGCTTATCGCCGGAGAAAAATATACAGGGGTCGGGCATCCACTGATAAAATGCGGATGCACTCCGTATACGTCATGGCAGAACAGTTCATAGGTGTCGTTAGGGTCATATTCAGTGACGGCTCTCATACTGTACCCAAGAGGGTAGAGGAACAAATAACCCCAACACCATCCAAGAGTTTTATAATACTTTGGCTCGTTTGATTTCTTTTTCCTGAACATGGAATCAGCTCCTTTGAAATTTCACAGCACTTATTTCTTTTCTCTGTTTAACAGCACTCTAAAGCTCTTTGGCAACTCTTACTTGGTTTGTAGCCCTTATTGATGATTGCACCGTACAGCGCCTTTATTTCCTCGAACTTCCCAATGCTGAACGTGATTGTGCCAGCAGAAGTAATTTGGACAAAGCCGATGTCAGAGCGGAAGCCAAGGTCGCTGCAAACCTGCTCGTATTTCATAGGGGTTCTTTCGCCGTCTTTCCATACTTTGTACACCTTTTTCCCTGCAACCATTCCTTGCCCTCGCTTTCATTATACTCAAGATTGTAGGAAACTCAAGGGGTTATTTCATTTCATTGCTTTTTCAGTCTTGCTTCCAGCATTTCTTCAATGCGGGTACAGACGGCTTGCCATCTATTCTGAAAAAACTGGACTCTCTCCCCATCCTGTGATAAAATGAAATGCGAACATATGTTCTTATCCCAATAAAAACAGCCTTGCGTGCGCGCTGCTTTCATTGGGGTTTCGTCCTTCTACTTTTTCGGAAAGGAGCTGGCCTCCCATGACCGGGCGCGTTTATCTTGCCATCGACCTGAAATCCTTTTTCGCCTCGGTAGAGTGCGTGGAACGCGGATTGGACCCTTTGAAAACCCATCTGGTGGTAGCGGACGCCAGCCGGACGGAGAAAACCATCTGTCTGGCGGTTTCGCCTTCCCTGAAGGCCTATGGGATTCCCGGACGGCCCCGGCTGTTCGAGGTGGTGCAGAAGGTGCGGGAAATCAACCTACAGCGGCAGCGCCGCGCTCCCGGGCGCATGTTTACCGGCGCTTCCTTTCTGGAAGAAGAGCTGAAAAAATCCCCGGCGCTGAAGCTGGACTATCTCATTGCCAGGCCGCACATGGCCCGCTATATGGCGGTCAGTACCCGGGTCTATCAGATTTATCTGAAATATGTGGCCCCGGAGGACATTCACGTATACTCCATTGACGAGGTATTCATTGAAGTCACCCGCTATCTGAAAACCTACCGTCTCACCGCCCGGGAGCTGGCCATGCGGATGATTCTGGACGTGTTGAAAGAAACCGGCATTACCGCTACCGCCGGAATCGGAACGAATCTGTATCTGTGTAAAATTGCCATGGACATCGGCGCCAAGCGAATCGCTCCCGATGCGAACGGTGTTCGCATTGCGGAGCTGAACGAGCTTTCCTATCGGAAAAATCTCTGGGAACATCGCCCCCTGACGGATTTCTGGCGGGTAGGCCCCGGCTACGCCCGAAAGCTGGAATCCGTAGGGCTGCACACCATGGGCGACATAGCCCGCTGTTCGCTGGGCGGCCCCGGGGAATATTACAATGAAAACCTGCTCTACAAGCTTTTTGGCGTCAACGCCGAGCTGCTGATCGATCATGCCTGGGGCTGGGAACCCTGCACCATTGATGAGATCAAGGCATACAAGCCGGAATCCAGCAGTCTGGGCGCAGGACAGGTGCTGCAATGCGCTTATTCCTTTGAAAAAGCCCGGCTGGTCGTCCGGGAAATGGCGGATCAGCTGGCCCTTTCGCTGCTGGAAAAGAATCTGGTGACGGATCAGCTGGTGCTGACCGTGGGCTATGACGTGGAGAATCTGACGGATCCAGCCATTCGCCAAAGCTATCACGGGCCGGTTACGCTCGACCATTACGGGCGCTCCATTCCCAAGCACGCGCACGGGACGGAAATGCTGGAACGGCCTACCTCCTCCTGCCGCCAGCTGATGGAGGCCGCAGCGCGGCTGTTTGACCGAATCGTGGATTCCCGGCTGCTGGTGCGCCGGATGTATGTGGTCGCAGGCCGGGTTCTGCGGGAAAACGAAGCTGCCGAACATCCGTTCTGTGAGCAGCTGGATCTGTTTGCCGACTACGCCGCTCAGGAAAACGCCCGTCTTCAGCAGGAAGCCGAGCTGAAGCGGGAACGCAGCTTACAGGAAACCGCGCTTTTGTTGAAGCAGAAATATGGCCGGAACGCCCTGTTTCGGGGGATGAATCTGGAAGAGGGCGCTACGGCTATCGAACGAAACCGGCAGATCGGAGGTCATCGAGCATGACGGGAAAATACGACGATATTCTGCGGCTCCCCCATCACGTTTCCGCCAGCCGGAAGCCCATGTCCCGGCTGGCCCGTGCCGCTCAGTTCGCCCCTTTTGCGGCGCTGAGCGGCTATGACGCCGAGGTGCAGGAGGCCGGGCGGCTGACCGAACCGTTCATCGAACTGGACGAGTATGAAAAAGAAGCGCTGAACGCCCGGCTGCAATTACTGGCACAGCACCTTTCGGAAAAGCGGACGGTCAGCGCGGTGTATTATCAGCCGGACGGGCGCAAAGAGGGCGGCGCTTATGTGACCCGTACCGGCATCGTAAAGAAAATCTGCGATTATGAGCGCCGGTTGATTCTGACAGACGGAACCATTATTCCGCTGGATAGCCTGATTGCGCTGGAGGGGGATTTGTTTGCGGAACAGGGTTGATCAAAATCCCCCGTCTTGGGGAAGTCTGGAAAGGCGAAAAATCAAGAAAAATTGATGAACGAACCCCCTCCGAACGAGTATTCCCGTTCGGAGGGGGGGTGGCTGAATGGCGTTTTGTCTTTACCGCTGTACCCGGCCGCTGCCGCTGCCGTTCATCAGGGCTTCCACCTCGGAAGCCTTGCAGCGATTGTAATCGCCCGGAATGGTATGCTTCAGGCAGCTGGCCGCCACGGCAAACTCCAATGCGGTCTGATCGTTGCCGTAGTGATTCAGGCCGTAAATCAGGCCTGCGCCAAAGCTGTCGCCGCCGCCCACGCGATCCACAATATCCGTGATGGCGTACTTCCGGGACAGGAAGAAATCCTTGCCGTTGTACAAACAGGCGCTCCAATCATTGTGGTTGGCGCTCTTGGACTCCCGCAGCGTAATGGCCACCCGCTGGATGTTGGGATAGGTTTCCATGGCCAGACGGGCGATGGCCTTGTACTGCTCCACGTTCAGCTGGCCCTCTTCCACCTGACCCACGCTGTCCGCCTTCAGCAGCAGCGCCTTCTGAAAGTCCTCTTCATTGGCGATCACGGTATCCACATAGCGAACCTGCTCCGTCATTACCTGATCGGCGGTCTTGCCGTACTTCCACAGGTTCTTGCGGTAGTTCAGGTCACAGCTCACGTGCAGGCCCAGTTTTTTCGCCGCCTGAACCGCTTCCAGAGACAGCTCGGCCGCGCCTGCGCTGATGGCGGGCGTAATGCCGGTGATGTGGAACCAGGAAGCGCCTTCAAACACGGAAGCCCAGTCGATATCGCCGGGTTTGGCGTTGCAGATGGCGGAACCGGCCCGATCATAGATGACCTTGCTGGGGCGCTGCACCGCGCCGGTTTCCAGATAGTAGATACCCATCCGGCCCTCCCGGCGGACGATTTTGCTCGTGTCCACGCCGAAGCCCCGCAGCTCGCGGATGCAGGCATCGCCGATATCGTTATTGGGCAGGACGGTCACAAAGGCCGTTTCCATGCCATAGTTGGCCAGAGAAACGCTGACGTTGGCCTCGCCGCCGCCAAAGGTGGCCTCCAATACTGGAGACTGGAAGAAACGTTCATATCCGGGGCTCTTGAGGCGAAGCATGATCTCGCCAAAAGTAACGACTTTCTGACTCACAGTTTTTTTCCTTTCGTTTCACGCTTTCGGGAGGAAGGGATTATTTCTGCAGAAGATGCACGGCGAAACCGGCAATATCATCCTTGAGATAAATAGCGCGCATTTTCCCGTTTTTCATAATGACGCTTTCCTCATCGAAAACGAAGCCGCGGCGTTCCATGTGCCAGCGGGCGCGCCGGATATTGTTGCAGCCGATGGCGATGTGGCCGTTTTTGCCCCGGAAGGGGATCTTCATGACCTCGAAGCCGTCGTTCACAAAAATGGCGTTGGCATGTTCGTCCAGCTCCCAGCCCAGCAGCTTGGCAAACTGAGCCGCATCCCTTGCAGCGGTTTCAGGATCGCCGCTGTTCACGCCCACGTGCTTCAGCTCCAGTCCCAGCATGGCGTTAACGGCGCTGCGGGTCAGGCGTTCGATGCGCTCCCAGTCCTTCGTGGCGATTGCATCCTGCGGAACCATCCAGCTGCCGCCGCAGGCTACGACCTTGGGGAAGGACAGATAATCGTTCAGATTGCTCTCGTTGATTCCGCCGGTGGGCAGGAAGGTCACGCCGCCATAGGGAGCGGACATGGCTTTGATCATCTGAATGCCGCCCAGCGCTTCCGCCGGGAAAAACTTGACGGTTTTCAGGCCTTCCTCCAAGGCGACTTCAATATCGCTGGGATTCGCGCAGCCCGGAATGATCGGGACCATCTTTTCCCGGCAGTAGCGAACGATTTCCCGATTCAGGCCGGGAGAAACGATATAGGCAGCGCCCGCCACCACGGCCCGATCCACCTGTTCCTTGGTAAGAACCGTCCCAGCGCCCAGCATGACCTCGGGCAGTTCCTCGTGAACCCGGCGAATGGCTTCTTCCGCCGCCTCGCTGCGGAAGGTGATTTCCGCCACCGGCAAACCGCCTTTCGCCAGCGCCCGGCACAGCGGCACGGCGTCAGCCGCATCCTCCACCTTAATCACAGGAACCAGACCGGCCAGAGAAAGCTTTTCGATCATATCCATTGCATTTTTCCTCCTGTTTTTATTCGCCTGTAAGGCGCTTTTCATCTGAACCTCGTTAGAGCGTTTTCAGATAAGGTTCGATCCTGTCACGAATTTCTCCGAGTAATTCTACGCAGCGGCGAAGCTCCTCCTCCTGCATTCGGAAAGCGGGGGCAGATACGCTCATGGCGTAAACCGCCTCGCCGGCTGCGTTATGCAGCGGAACTGCCACGCAGCAGACGTTGGGTTCGTTTTCCTCACGCTCCACCGCATAGCCGTCCTGGCGAATCGTCTCCATTTGGGAAAGCAGCGTCTCCACATCCGTAATGGTGTGGGGCGTATAGGCTTTCAGCTTCTCCTGCCCGTACAGGCGGCGAATCTGATCGTCCGTCATGCCGGACAGTAGTGCTTTACCAAGCGCGGTGCAGTACAGCGGCATCCGGGTTCCTACCCGACTACTCATCCGAATGGCCCGCGTAGAATCCAGTTTGTCAATGTACAGCGTCTCGCTGCCGGAACGAACGCCCAGATGCACCGTCTCGTTCAGTTCCGACTGAATCTGCCGCATCCCCTCCCGCAGAAAAGGCATAGCGTCCCGATCCTGCATTCCGGCGGAACCGATTTCGAATACCCGGGAGCTCATCACGTATTTTCCGCCATCCGCCGACGGAACGGCATACCCTAAGCAAACCAGCGTTTGCAGCAGATTATAGGCCGTGGAGCGCGGCAGGTTCATCGTGTGCGTCAGGTCGCACAGTGCCATTCCCTGCGGATGCGCACTAAGGATTTCCAGCATTTCCAGCCCTCGCTGCAGCGTTCTGTTCGGAATTTCGGCCATTCGATCCCTTCTTTTGTTCACATATGGGAACGCTGTTCCCGACAAACTTATTTTACTTCTTTTCCCATCAAAAGTCAATCTTAAAATCCTTGATTCTGTGAAAGAAGACGATTCCTTCTGTTTGAGCCAAAGAAAAAACGCTTTCCAGCGCTCTTCTATCCCCCTTGCCCCACGGCAGGCATACAAAAAGCTCCCCGGAAAATCCGAGGAGCTTTTCAATAACCCCAAAGTGCCGCTGCACCCCATTTTTTCACCCGCTATGTTAACAGCAGGCCGGTGCTCTACCTCCGGTTTCTGCCTTCCCCTGGCGTGTTTCCACGGGGGCATGACATCCGCCGAACGGACACGAGCTCCGTTTTATGAAATGTGGGTAAAAATGGAGCACTGGCGCACACTTCAGGTGGTCATGACCTTATTATAGTAGCTTTCCGGGCTGCTGTCAAGGCGTTTCCTGCGGTGGTATTCAGGCCGAAAACAACAGATACCTTCAGCGCTCGTTTCCGTTTATCCGGATCACTCGGCCTTCTTCTGAGGACTGCATTGCCGCGAAAACAGCACGCATAGCCGGGAGAACGCTGGCAGCCGGAATTCCTTCCTTCGAGGGATTCTTCAGGCATTCCACGAACAGATCAATGATCCCGGAGTTGGTCTGTTCATCGTTGGTCTGAATCGCCCCGCCGTCCCAGAACTCGCTGGTTCCATCCTTGCGTTTCAGCACTAACACATGCTCCGGGTCCGCATAAATACGCAGAATGCCTTCGCTTCCGTCGATTTCAGTGGAATTATCCTCCGAGCCATAGTGTGTCCATGAAGCCGTCATTGTACCCACAGCCCCGCCGGACATTTTGTATACGCACAGGGCATTATCATCCACCGTAATGGGTGAGCCGTCAGAAAAGCACTTATCCAGCGTGCTCAAAAAGGCCGTTACTTCCGTTACCTGCTGGTCCAGCAGAAATTGAATCAAATCGGTTTTATGGACGCCCAAATCAGCCAACGCCCCCATTGCCGCCCGTTTCTTGTCAAAAAACCAGGTGCCGGAGCCTTGGTCAACGCTCCATGTTTCCGGGCCGCCATGAGCGAAACGGGTGCGAAACGTCAGCGGCTTGCCGATTTTCCCGGCGCGAATCCATTCGCGCGCCTTCTGATGAGCAGGGGCCAGACGCTGGTTCTGGTCGATCATCAGAAGCTTTCCGGCCTGCTCGGCAGCCTTGACCATAGCCTCGCAGTCCTCCAGCGTGGTAGCCATGGGCTTTTCGCAAAGCACATGTTTCCCGGCTTTCAGCGCCGCAATGGCCATTTCGGCGTGGCTGTTGTTGGCGGAGCAGATGCTTACCGCGTCAATGGAGGGATCGGCAAGCAGCTCCTTGTCGGAAGCATAGGCTTTCGCACCGTAGCGCTGCGCCAACTCCTTCGTCCTTTCCAGATTCAGATCCGCCAGCGCCGCGATCTGTACGTCCGGATTTTCCGCATATTCGGGCAGATGGCGTACCTGCGCAATTTTTCCGCAACCAATGACACCAATACGAAGCATGGGTTTTCCTCCTCCCACGTCGGATGGTTTAGTTCGCAGATTCCTTCTTCTGCAAAAGGACGGCCACGATTACGATAAAGCCCTTGAAGGCTTCCCGCAGAAACGGAGGAACGCCCATCAGATTCAGCAGGTTGTTCATCACGGCGATAATCAGCATGCCCAGCACCGTACCCACGATGGAGCCCTTGCCGCCGGCCATGCTCGTTCCGCCCACCACTACTGCGGCGATTGCGTCCATTTCATAGCCGCTGCCGGCGTTGGCATAGTCCATCGAGCCGATGCGGGCAATCTGAATGACAGCCGTCACGGAAACCAGCGCGCCCATCAGGATATAAATCCACGTCTTCACCTTTTCTACGTTCACGCCGGACAGCCGCGCCGTGCGCTCGTTGGAGCCAATGGCATAGATCTGCCGTCCAAAGGGCGTATGCCGGGAGACCACATACAGGATCGCCGCGATGACCAGCCAATACAGAATGGGCAGCACGGTTTCGCCGCCGATTTTGGTATTGGCAATCGCCAGAAAGCCGGTGGGAACCTTGACAGCCACGGTCTGCATGCATTGCTGGGTCACGCTGCGGCAGATCTTCATCATGCCCAGCGTCACAATAAAGGCAGGCAGCTTGCTGCGGGCAATCAGCGTACCGTTGATGGTGCCGATCAGACAGCCCACCAGCAGGGCGGCCAAAATACCGATGATATAGGCGGGCACCCCGGTGATCCCAATCGAGGTCAGCAGACCGGCGGGATAGCCGTTGATGATGAACATCAGCACCGCGCCGATGGCGACCATGGTGGAGCCGACGGCCAGATCAATGCCGCCGGAAATAATCACAAAGGTCATTCCCAGCGCCACAATGCCTACGCCCGCGTTGTTGCGCAGAATATTGATCCAGTTTTTGCCCCAGCGCTGCAGCCACGCGCCGAAGCTGGCGTCGTTAAAGCCCAGCGCAACGGTCTGGATGACGATCATCAGCACCAGCACGCAGCCGGTGGAGAACATGGGGTTCGTTTTCCATTCCCGGGCGACCCGCTGGAAAAACGTTTCTTTCTTTTGCTTTGCAACAGTCATTGGAATGTACCTCCTCAGCCGCCGGTAGCCAGCCGCATCATTTCCTGTTCGTTCATGGTTTCGCCCTGTACCTGAGCGCGGATGTCGCCATGGTACATAACGTAGGCGCGGTCGCATACGCGGATGATCTCCTGTGCCTCGTTGGAGAGCACAACCACCGCCACGCCTGCTTCCGCCAGCCGGAGAATAATATCGTAAATATCCTCCTTTGCGCCTACGTCCACGCCCTGCGTGGGGTTATCCAGAATCAGCAGTCCGGGCCGCGCGCTGAGCCACTTGGCCAGCACCACCTTCTGCTGGTTGCCGCCGGACAGGCTGGTAATGGAATCGTCCGGTTTTTCCATTTTAATGCCCAGTTCCTGACGCTGCCTGTCAAACTCCGCCAGCTGTTTCTTTCGGTCAATGAGGCCGAACCGGGTCAGCCGGGGCCATGTAACGATGGAGCCGTTCTCCAAAATGGACATATCCTTGATGATGCCGTTTTCCTTGCGGTTGCGGGGCAGATAGCCGATGCCCATCTGAAGCGCCTGCCGGGTGGAATGGATCGTCACGGGCTTTTCGTTCAGAAAAATCTGTCCTTCATATTTGCCCATGTCGCCAAACACCGTGCGGAAAAGCTCGCTGCGGCCATCGCCCAGAAGGCCGGTAACGCCGACAACCTCTCCGGCATGGACGGAAAGGTTCACACTGCGGTAATAAGGCTCCAGCGTCAGGTTTTCCAGCCGAAGCACTTCTGCTCCCACAGTCGTATTTCCGCGAGCAGAATCGGTTTTCACCGCGTGACCCACCATATCGCAGGCCAGTTGATTGATGGAGGTGTCTTTTACCAGACCGTCCGCTACCACCACGCCGTCCCGCAGAACGGTGTAACGGTCGCAGATTTCCATCACTTCACGCAGCTTGTGGGAGATAAAAACCACGCCTACCTGCTGTCCTTTCAGGGTGCGCAGCATATCAAAAACGCGCTCGATTTCCGGATCCGTCAGAGAGGTGGTGGGTTCATCCATAATGATGATGGACGCCTTCATCATCAGCGCGCGGGAAATCTCGACAATCTGTTTGTAAGAGGCGTCCAGCGAGGACACCATGGCCCTGGGAGCGATATCCAGCCCCATCTCGTCAAAGAACTGCTGGGTCTGCCGGATCATTTCCCGATGATCCAGAAGGCCGCTTTTTTTCTTCAGCTCCCGGCCGATAAACATATTCTCGTAAACGGGAAGATCGTTGATCAGGTTCAGCTCCTGATGGATAAAGGCGATACCCGCCTCCAGAGACCGATGAGGCGTATGGAATTGAACGGGCTTGCCGTCCAGCTCGATGGTTCCGGCGTCCGCCTGCAGAACGCCGCCCAGAATATTCATCAGGGTGCTTTTTCCGGCGCCGTTTTCGCCCAGCAGCGCGCAGATTTCTCCCCCCTTGAGGGAAAAATCGACGGATTTCAGCACGTCGTTTGCGCCAAAGGACTTCACGATTCCACGCATGGAAAGGTTCATGAGTTCACATCCGTTCTAAAGTTCCATCCAAAAAAGCTTCAGAAGAACGGAAAGGGCCATGGCAAGCCACGGCCCTTTCCGAGAAAATGCCGATCAATACACGGTATTTTCGGGATCCAGATACTGATCCACGTTGGAGCGATCCACGATGGTGGTGGGGATCACCTTCACGGGGTCAACGGTTTCACCCTTCAGCAGGGCCACGGCTTCGTCCACAGCGTCCTTGACCATCAGGGGGCTGTACAGAGCGGAGCAGACGTTGATATTCTCGTTGGCAGCAATGATGTTGAAGTATTCCTGGCATCCGCCGCCGCCGGTGATGACCTTGATGTCGGTGCGGCCGGCGTCTTCGATGGCCTGCAGAGCGCCCATGGAGGTCTCATCGTCCAGAGAGAACACGGCGTCGATCTGGGGATTGGCGGTCAGGATGTCCGCCATGTCCTTCAGGCCAGCTTCACGGCTGAATTCGGTGGCGTACTCGATGATCTTCACGTTGGGAGCGATTTCTGCCATGGTCTCGGTGAAGCCCTTCATGCGCAGCTCGCTGACGGAGCCGGAGGTGGGAACGGGCAGAGCCACGACCGTGCCTTCGGTGCCGATGGTATCCACGATGTACTTCGCGCCCGCGATGCCCATGCCTTCGTTGTCGCCGGTCACCATGTACACGCCCTCGGCGTTGATGGCGATATCGAAGTTCACCACATAGATGCCTTCGTCAATGGCGGCCTGAATCGGCACTTCCATGCCTTCCCACTGGGGGAACGCCACGATGGCCTGAGCGCCCCAGGTTTTGAGGTCGTCCAGCTGCGTGGTCATTTCTTCGGCGTTATTGGAGGTATAGAGCTTGTACTCGACGGTGTCGGCCAGCTCCTTGCAGCGCTGCTCGGCCTGATAGGCCACGCCGGCCACCCAGCCGTGGGTCACAGCGGGAGCCAGAATGCCGATCTTGTAGGTTTCGGCGGAAGCCAGGGAGCACAGGCCCAGGCACAGCGCCAGCGTCAGAACGATCGCCAGAAACTTTTTCATGGTGTTTTTCCTCCGTTTCATTCATTCGGATGGTTTTCGCATCCGGCGCAGAGCAAAAAGAAATTCACTTTTCGTCCGCGCTTTTTGCTTGGCAGAAGCATAACATACTCCTATGCTTCTGTCAATCAACCCGTCTTTCTTTTTCCCCCGTTTCCGTCGAAAAAAGCGCATTTTCAGCCGCGAAGGGCGCAAAATCATTCTTTTTGACGGCAAGGGGCCATATTTACTTTTTTTCGACCCTCATGATATAATAAAAAGGAGGGCTTACCCCTATTACGATACGGAGGGTTCTTTTATGAAACTGGGATTTGTCAGTGCGATTCTGGACGGATGGAACTTCGAAGAGATGATCGACACCGCGTCGGAAATGGGCTTCTCCTGCGTGGAAGTGGCCTGCTGGCCCTGCGGCAAGGCGGAGCGCCGTTACGCGGGCGTGAGCCATATCAACGTGGACGAGCTGACCGATGAAAAGGCCGCTGAAATTCTGGCCTACTGCGCCAGGAAGGGCGTGGAGATTTCCTCTCTGGCCTTCTACCCCAACACCATGGACGCCGATCTGGAAAAGCGCGCCGCCAACGTGGAGCATCTGAAAAAGGTCATCCGCGCTTCTCACAAGCTGGGCGTGAATCTGGTCACTACCTTCATCGGCCGGGATCAGACCAAAACCGTAGAAGAAAATCTGGAGCTGGTCAAGGAAGTATGGCCGCCTATCATTGCGGAAGCCGAAAAATACGGTGTGAAGATCGGCATTGAAAACTGCCCCATGCTTTTCGGCCCCGACCAGTGGCCCGGCGGACAAAACCTGATGACCACCCCCGCCAACTGGCGAAAGGTCTTTGAGATTCTTCCCTCGGACAATCTGGGCATCAACTACGATCCCTCTCATTTCGTATGGCAGATGATCGATTACATCAAGCCTATTTACGAGTTCAAAGACAAAATCTTCCATGTGCATTTCAAGGATATCAAGCTTTATCACGACAAGCTGGATCAGGTCGGCATCATGGCCTATCCGCTGGAGTTCATGGCCCCCAAACTGCCCGGACTGGGCGACGTGGACTGGGGCCGGTACGTTTCCGCTTTGACGGACATCGGCTATGACGGCCCTGTGTGCATCGAAGTCGAGGACCGCGCTTTTGAAGGAAGCCGGGAAAAGATCCTGGATTCCCTGCGGCTGAGCAAGAAGTACATGGAGAACTTCGTCATCTAAGTTCCATCTGAACAAACATAAGCCCAACGGAGCGCTTCCGTTGGGCTTTCTTGTGTACATTCTCGTTCAGCATCCCAAAAAGACGCCCGTGCGCAAGCACGGACGTCCTAGCCGTCATCGGGGACGGCGGTTTCTTTGGTTTTTGATTTCTTTAGGAACTTACTTGTTCACGCTGTCCTTCAGAGCCTTGCCAGCCTTGAAAACGGGAGCCTTGGAAGCGGCGATCTCGATCTGCTCGCCGGTGCGGGGATTGCGGGCCACGCGGGCAGGACGATTGCGCACTTCGAAGGAACCAAAACCCACGACCTGAACCTTTTCACCGGCAGCCAGCGCTTCGGCGATCACGTCGGTCACAGCGCCCAGCGCCTTTTCAGCATCCTTCTTGGTGAAACCGGTCTTCTTAACGATGGCGGCAGTCAATTCAGCTTTGTTCATAAAATGTGTCCTCCTTTTGTTGTGCCACGAACCTGAGATTCATGGTTGATTCACGGTCTATGAAAAGCCAACATTGCCCGTCCTTCCAGCGAAGACCGTTGTCCTGCTTGCTTTTCCAGAATCAGTATACATCGAAATCCCGTAAAGTCAAGTATTCGGCGCGTTTTTAGGCATTTTTACGGCCTTTTCAGGGCATTTTTCCTCCTGAAAATCCTCGATAAAACGATCCGTCGCCTCGTTGAGAGCGATATCCGCGTTTTTGCCGCACTGGCGCACGGCGTTCACCGCCGCAAAGAGCATTTCTCCCAATGCCTTTTCAGGGTCGCGCTTTTTGCTCAGCGCTTCCTCCGCTTTGACCGCTGCGTTCCGAACAGCCTGAAGAGCGTCTTCTGTCTCCGGGAAAGCATACCCGGCCCGGGCGGCCTTCTGCTGCACCTTGCCCGCCCGCATGGTGGGCGACAGTCCCTTCGAAACCTCCTGCATGGCCTGTCGTGCCGTCGTAATGCCCCGCTGGCGGCGCTTGATGGCTTCCCAGTTGCGGGCGACTTCCTCCGGCGTGTCCGCCGACGCGCCGCCGAAAATGTGAGAATGCCGCTCCATCATCTTGCGGCAGATTGCAGTGGTCACGTCCAGAATGTCGAAGTCTCCGTGCTGACGGCCAATTTCCGCATGGAATACCACCTGCAGAAGTACGTCGCCCAGCTCGTCGTACATATGGTCAGGATCGTCCTCCCGGACGGCCTGAATGTACTCGTAGCTTTCCTCCAGCAGATAAGGCAGCAGGCTCTCGTAGGTCTGCTCCCGATCCCATGGGCAGCCCTCCGGCGAGCGGAGCCGGGCCATCACGTGAACCAGATCGTCCATATCGTACCGGCTGCGCTGCTCCATCGGAACCTCGGGAATATAAACGGCGGACAAATGATCGTAGGACGGCTGGCGGTCCAGCTCCATCAGCGGGATTTCCTTTGCCTGCAGGCTCCCGTCTTCCTCCCGGCCGGTGAGCAGCGTGACAGGCAACTCGTCCGGCAGAAGCTCCATCAGCTTCAGCTTGCAGTCGCCTGCACATTCCCGGGAATACAATTCGCAAAGCAGCAGCGGTTCGTCAGGGAGAAGCCTGCTGTCCTCCAGCTCGCAGGCAGACAGGATGCGTACATGGCCGCCCTGCCGCTTGACCAGCGAAAGGCAGCAATCCGCCAAACTGACGCCCGGAACGATTCTTAATTCCATTTCCCGGGGTTTAAGCTTTTGCAGGGCGAATACCGTGCCGTCAAAGGCCGCGTCTCCGACCACGTAGCACAGATCGCCTTCTTTCAGGCGGCTGAACAGCGTCACTGCCGCCGCCTGATGAAAGGCGTCAAAATCCTCGCACTGTTCGTAAAGGCTGTCCAGCGTTTCAAAAGAGAGACCCTGTTCCGTCAGAAAAGCGGCGATCGGGCTGCGGCCCGTCCGAAGCACCACCTGTTTTGCACTGCGAAGGGCCGCTTCGCCGCCGCGAGTCAGATACTCCGCGCTTCCCGTTCCCAGAGAAACAACGCTCAAAACCGCCATGAGTTCATTCCGCTCCTTTCTTTCCTCTGCGAAGCAGAGGCGCAAGGTCGCTCTTCTGTACAGCGCCGGTCAGCAAAGCGAACGCGGCGTAAGCTGCGACTCCCACCAGCACGATCAAAATCGTCCATAGCCGTCCGTCTGGCAGCCAGCGGGACAGAAGCCCTACCAACACGCCCATCAGCGCCGAGGCCAGCGTGGGCTTCAGGAAAATACCGACCGGCTCCGCCTTCAGGCCGGTGTACCGGTGTACGAAGTACAGGTTCGGCACCATGCTGATGGTATAGCAGGTGATGGATGCCAGCGACGCGCCGTAAATGTTGATCTGCGGGATGGCGATCAGCGTATAGTTCAGGAAAATTTTGACGCATACGCCCGCCAGCAGGGTGGCCATGGGCACCCACTGTTTTTTCAGCCCTTGCAAAATGCCGCTGGTCGCCTGCACTACGGTAAACAGCACGATGGTCACGGCGCTCAGGCTGAGCATATGGGCCGTCTTTTCCAGATTGGCCTGAGAGGTGAACTGAAACATCAGGCTGAGCAGCCGCTGACTAAGCACGGCCATGGCCACGGTGCAGGGCATGCCCACCACAAATGCCAGCCGCAGACCCAGTGCGCTCTGGCGGCGCATATAGTTGCCGTCGCCCCGGGCGATGGCCGCGGAGATCGTGGGCACCAAGCTCATGGAAATGGCGGCGGCTACGGCGGAAGGCACGTTAATCAGCGTCAGCACATAGCCGGAATAGCGGCCGTAAAGCGCCGTCGCTTCATCCGCTTCAATACCGGCCTGAATCAGTCTTCCCAGCAAAAGTCCGCTGTCAATGAAGCCCGAGATCGGCACGATGCACGCGCCGATCGTAACGGGAATGCTGAAAGCTACCAGCCGCCAGAGCGTACTCTTCACGCTGTTGACCGGCAATTCCTCATTCTGCGGAAGCTCCCGGAATTCCCGGCGGTTCCGCAGATAGACGCAGATCATGTACAGAAGCGCCAGTGCTTCCGCAATAGAGGTACCCAGCAGAACGCCCGCTACGGCATAGGAGATCGAAACCTTACTTCCAAAATACGCCAGCGGAAGGGCGATGAATACCTTGGCCACCTGCTCGATAAACTGAGAAATGGCCGTGGGCACCATGTTCTGCTGTCCCTGCATGAAGCCCCGGAGGGCCGACATGGAGCAGACCAGCAAAAGCGCCGGAGCGATGGTCACAAAGCCGGGCTGGGTCGCCGGATTCTTGGAACGCACCGCCAGCTGAGGGCTGAACAGGATCATCAGCAGCATGGCGATCAAGCCCAGCGCCGACAGGAAGCACAGGGCAATCCGAAAGATGCGTTTGGCGTTGCGGGGATCCTCCCGGGCCAGCGAATAGCTCACCATTCGGCTGATCGCCACCGGCAGACCGGCTGAGGAAATTGCCAGCAGCATATTGTAGGTCGGAAAGATCAGCTGATACACGCCCATGCCCGTATCGCCGATCAGCCAAGCCAGCGGAATGCGGTGCAGCGCGCCGATGATCTTGCTCACGATCCCGACTACGCTGAGAACGGTCATTCCGCCTAAGATGGATTTTTGTGCCTTGCTCAAACGAAGCAGCCTCCATTACTATCAAGTGCGCCTGTCAGCCAAAAACGCATGACGGCATACCCGCGTCCGCAGGCGCGCAAAAAATACGCCTGCCAAAAAACGGCGGTTATGCCTATTATAAGCGCATAGCCGCCGTTTATCAAGTTTTTGCCGCGTTTGCTGTTTGGAAGCCTGCCGTCTTCACTGTTCCATCTGCCGGCCCACGATACCGGCGGCAGTCTCCGCCACCTTCATTTCCGCGTCCCCCATCCGGGCGCCCTGCTCCTTGGAAAGCAGCAGTACCGCGCCGATGGCCTCGCCGTCCGCAATAATGGGCGATACCACCTGAGCCGTATAGCCGTTGATATCCTCTTCGTTCGTCACGGCAACCATCTTTCCCCCGCCTGCCCGATTGATGGCCACGGTCTGCCGGTTGGCGATAGCCGTTTCCAGATCAGGGCTGATGGGCTTATCCGACAGCTCCTTCTTGCTTACGCCGCTGGCTGCCACCACCTGATCCCGATCCACGATGCACGCGATATGTCCCATGGCGCGGAAAATAGATTCCGTATAATCCTTGGCGAACGCCGACATTTCCCCAATAGGCGAATATTTTTTCAGGATGACCTCGCCGTCCCTGTCGGTGTAGATTTCCAGAGGGTCTCCCTCCCGGATCCGCAGTGTTCTTCTGATTTCCTTGGGGATCACCACGCGCCCAAGCTCGTCGATCCTCCGTACAATTCCGGTTGCCCGCATTGTCCCTGCCTCCTTGACGGCTTGCTTCGCGCGTTTTGGCTCTGCCTGCCGTTTTCTCTTTGCAGTGGCTAGTATGGAATTTTGAGGATGGCTTATGCGGGGGAAAGTTTTGGGAATCCCGGGAAGAAAGGGAAACAGCGCCGCCGAAGGCACGGCAGAATCATCAAAACAGATCCAGCGAATTATCCAGATAGATTTCCTCCCGGACGCGAAGCTGGTATTCCGGCTTCGTCATGTAATAGAGCAGAAATTCCAGAATCAGCGCGCTGCCAAGGCTGCGGCCTTCGATCTTGAAATGGGAAAAGCCCATGGGCAGATAAACGTTCTGAATATCGTCTATGCCGATAAATCCCGGATTGGTCATCGCTTTGGAAAAACGATAGCCCTCGTTTGCGTCGGGTGCAGCGCATCGATGCTCCGGCCCGGGTTCTCCAAGATTTTTTCGACTGACAGCCTCATAGCATGCTTTTCGTTCCTTGCAGCCAAACCAGCAGCACTCATTGCACAGGAATTCGACCTTTGCCTTCTGGTTATCGGGCAGTGCTTTCAAACGTTCGAAGTCCTTGTTCAGGCGAAAGTCCGGCACGACGTAAAGAAAATCGTCCCGTTCAAGCTCCTGCCGGAACAGCTGAAAATCCGTCAGTACTTTCGTGGTGGAGGACACGAAATACAGCGATGGATACTGTCTTTTCAGAAAATCCAGCAGAAGTTCCGAATGAACGATCACGCCATTTTGGGGCCCGCCGTTTTCCGCAAACAGACGGCACAGCGCATTGCATTTTCGGTCTGAAAGATGCGCCTCCAGCAGCAGGGAATTGCTGAAGGTCAGGCGGGCGGAAACGCCGTATTCCCTTGTCAGTTGGAGCACCGCCCGGGGATCGCAGTCTCCCGCGCCCACGCGGCCCCCGCCCCAGAGACAGTCTGCGGGAGCGCCATAGATCGAGCCGATGCCGCACCAGTCGTAAAAGAATTCCCGATGTTCCCGGTACAGCGGCAGAAATACGCGGTACAGCTCGTAAAACTCAAACAGCCCCGGAAGATGGTAATAGGCCGTTGGTTTATCCGGTTCATTCATAGCAAAACCCTTTTCTTTTCAGCATTCGTTTTGCAAGCAGGCACTATGTCTGCTTTGCCTGTTCGTACCGTTCTTTCCCCCACCATTTCGGCATCAGTTCCTTGAGGGTAACGATTTCCCGTTTTTCGTAATCTACCAGAATTTCCATTTGCTCGTTTGCTTCATTCAGTTGATAGAAAAATTCCCGGCAGGCTCCGCAGGGCATGCCGCTGCCCTCGCCATAGGGCGGTTGATCCCGGAATGCAATCAGCCGCTTGACTCTGGTCTGCCCGCTGCTGACATACATATTCAGGGCGGCGACCCGCTCCGCGCACAGGTTCTTACGCCGCTGCAGCTTTCGATGCAAAAGCCCGTATAAATTTCCCCGTTTTCCGCTTCCAGTGCGCAAACGACATGATGCGCGTACACAAACGGAGACACTTCTTCCGGGTGATATTGCGCTTTGGCCTTTTCGTACAGCTTTTCCCAAATATCCACTTTCTCGACCCTCCTGTAAATTCGGCCTGCTGTTCGGTCGCTATAGCCGCAGTCCCTTCACGTCCTTCTCTCTGGACAGAATTACATAAGTGGTCAGCTTTTTGACTCCGGGCAGCGGATCCAGCACATCGTTCATCAGCCGTTCCAGTTCCTCCTGATCGGCTGCGACGGCGTGAACGTGCAGGCAGCATTCCCCCGTCACCCGGTAAATCTGCGTGATGGTGGGGCATTCTTTCAGCCGATGCAGGATCTCCGGCAGCGCGTCATACTCCGCCTCCAGTTCGTAATAGCAGGATACGGCGCTTCCCAACTGCTGCGGATTGACGATGACCGTATAGCCTTCGATAATTCCCCGTTCTTCCAATGCGTCCATGCGGTTTTTGATGGCCACACGGGAAAGCCCCAGACGTTCCCCCAGCTCCGAGTAGGTGTAGCGCGCGTTCTGCGTCAATAGATCCAGCATTTTCCGATCCAGTTCATCCAGCCCTTTCAGATACATCGAACCCACCCTTTTCTCGAATACTCGAACCATCCTGAGCGAACAGGTTCATCATAGCATTTTTGACGTAAAACATCAATATGAAATGTTTTACTTGCGTTTTGTAATTCTGAATGCTATACTGACCCCATTCCCATCCAATGGAGGCCTGCCGTCATGTATCGTGACCTGACACGGGGAAGCATTTCCCGTTCGCTGATTCTGTTTGCCCTGCCCATGATCGCTGGAAATCTGCTGCAGCAGTTTTATAATATTGCCGATACGCTGATCGTTGGGCGGGCACTGGGTTCCGGCGCTTTAGCGGCTGTCGGCTCCGCTTATACGCTCATGACGTTCCTGAATTCTATCTTTCTGGGGCTGAGCATGGGCGCAGGCGCGCTTTTTTCCATCTATCGGGGCCGCGGCGATGAACGCTCCCTCCGGCTTGGCATTGTCCATGCTTTCGGCTTGATCCTGGGCGTTACGCTGCTGCTGAACGCGGCGGTCTATCTTTTTCTGGAACCCATTCTGTGCTTCCTGCGAACGCCTGAAATCGTCGCACCCGGAATGCGGGAATACCTGCGGATCATCTTTGTGGGGCTTCTGGCCACTTCCCTGTATAACTACCTTTCCTGCCTGCTGCGGGCGCTGGGAAATTCCACCGTTCCGCTGGTTTTTCTGGCGGTATCCGCGCTGCTGAACGTGGGGCTGGATCTCATATTCGTGCTGGTTTTTCACTGGGGAATCGCGGGTGCGGCATGGGCTACGGTTCTGGCGCAGTGGGTCTCCGACGTGGGGATGTTAGGGTACTTTCTTACCAAATGCAAGCATTTGCTTCCCCAAAAGAGTGAATTGCACTATGAGCGCAGCATTCTGCATGAGATTCTTCAGCTTTCTGCCCTGACCTGCGTGCAGCAGTCGGTCATGAACTTCGGTATTCTGATGGTGCAGGGGCTGGTGAACAGCTTCGGCGAAACCATCATGGCCGCGTTTGCGGCAGCCGTCAAAATCGACACCTTCGCTTACCTGCCCGTGCAGGATTTCGGCAATGCCTTCTCCACCTTTATTGCTCAGAATTTTGGCGCCGGAAACCGACAACGGCTTCGGGAAGGAACCCGAAAGGCATTCTTGCTCAGTTTTCTTTTCAGCGCGGTTATTTCAGCATTGGTGTTTCTCTTGGCCGAACCACTGATGGGGCTGTTTGTCAACGCCGGTGAAACCGCCGTCATTGCCGCCGGGATGCGTTACCTGCGCATCGAGGGAGCCTGCTACTTCGGCATCGGCTGGCTTTTCCTGCTATACGGATACTATCGCGCCATTCAAAAACCGATGATGTCGGTAATCCTGACCGTAATCTCTCTGGGAACCCGAGTGACGCTTGCTTATCTGCTTTCCGGCTTGATCGGCGTTACGGGCATCTGGCTGTCGATTCCTATCGGCTGGGCGCTGGCGGACGGGTTCGGGCTGACGAAGCTGCTCGCACAAAGAAAAAACGCCGCATTTCTCGAATAAGCATGGCTCAATCAAAAAACCGGCGCATTGTCTGAACATGCGCCGGTTTTTTGATTGTCTGTCCGCTTATTTCAAGTTTTTTCCAAACTGGTACGCCTTTTCCAGAGCCACAGCGTTCTCGGCGGCTTCTCCGGGCTCGTTCAATCCGCCCACAAACAGAGAGCCGCACAGCTTTGCCTTTTCAAAGCAATCGCCCCAGCCTTCCAGACCGCTGACAGCCTTTTCCGGGGTATGGGCTTCGTCCTCCGCTGCTACGGAAAGCATGTAAACGCGGCGGAAGCGATAGTCCGCGGAATAGAGCGGGTTCATTCGATCCAGCAGTGTCTTCATCTGGCCGCTCATTTCATAATAGTAGATAGGCGTAGAAAACACCAGCGTGTCGGCGTTCAACACTTTTTTAGCGATCCAGATGGCGTCGTCTTTCTGCACGCAGCGCTGGGTCTTCTGGCAGGCCAGACAGCCGATGCAGTATTTCAGTTCTTTTCCCTTCAGGCTGATTTGCTCCACCTGATGGCCCGCGTCCCGGGCTCCGGCGGCAAGGCGTTCCGTCAAAACCTCGGAATTGCTGCGGGAACGCAGGCTGGTAGAAATCACAAGAACATTGCTCATGTTGCGTCTCCTCTTTTCAGTCAAATGTGCGGGGAAGCGGCTCACCGCCCCATGCGCCGGGCAAAATCCGCCAGGGCATCGGGAATGTGAATCTGCTGCGGGCAAACTTTTTCACAGCTATGGCAGGCCACGCAGGCCGACGGCTGATGCTCCGGCGGGAAAGAAGCCAGCCTCATGGACGAAATGAACGCGCCGGAACCGGCCACCATGGCTTCGTTGTACAGTTTCAGCAGATCGGGAATGGGCAGATGTTTCGGGCAATGGCTGACGCAGTAATGACAGGCCGTGCAGGGCACCGTCGTGCGGCGGATCATATCGTCAGCCACGGAAAGGATCAATTCCATTTCCTGCGGGTTCAGGGGTTTGGCTTCCTGATAGGTTGCCAGATTGTCCTTCACCTGCTCCAGACTGGTCATGCCGGACAGGGTGACGGTCACAGGCAGGCTTTGCAGGAAACGGAAGGCCCACGCGGGGATCTTTTCCTCCGGCCGGGCCGCCTTCAGCCGCGTCTCATCCTCTGGCTGGAGCTTGGCTAACTGTCCGCCGCGCACCGGCTCCATCACCCAGACGGGAATGTTCCACTCCTGCAGCAATTCCAGCTTTCCTTTGGCATTCTGGAAATTCCAGTCGAAGTAGTTCAGCTCGATCTGGCCGAACTCCATGTCCTTTCCGTAGGCTTCCAGAAAGCGCCGGATGGTGGGCAGATCACCGTGGGCGGAGAAGCCCAGATGCCGGATGCGTCCCCGGCGCTTCTGCTCCATCAGATAATCGTAGGTGCCGTATTGGGGATCGAGATAGGCGTCGATGTTCATCTCGCACACATTGTGGAACAGATAAAAATCGAAATAATCTACCCGGCATTTTTCCAGCTGTTTTTCAAAAATTTCCTCTACCTTGCCCATGCTGCGCAGGTCATAGCCGGGGAATTTGGAAGCCAGATAAAAGCTGTCCCGAGGATATTCCGCCAGCAGCTTGCCTACCACCAGCTCGGAATTTCCGCTGTGGTAGCCCCATGCGGTGTCGTAGTAATTGACGCCATTCGCCATGCAGGTATCCAGAATTTCTTTTGTCGCCGCTTCGTCGATACGGCTGTCGTCGCCGTCCATCACCGGCAGACGCATGTTGCCCATGCCCAGCGCAGAAAGCTTCAGTCCTTGAAAATCATGATAAATCATTCTGGTTCTCCTTTCGATTTTGAGTCACTCCCCGTCAGCCAGAGGGAGATTCCTATTCGTTCCTTTCCGCCGTTTCCCTGGGTTCCCAGCTCAGTACCCCCGTCCGAACCGCTTCTTCGTAGCGGCCTACTTTATAGGTCAGCTTCTGAATGGCGGCGTCCAATTGGCTTCGCTGTTCCGTCAGTTCGGAAAGCACCCGGCTGAGCAGATCCCGCCGGGCGGCGAACGTTTCGTCCCCCGCCTGATACTGTTTCACGTATTCAGCGATGCTTTCCACCGGAACGCCTGCGCTCCGCAGGCAGACCGCGTTTTCCACCCAACTCAGGTCTTGCTCGTCATAGTCGCGAATTCCGCTGGCCGAACGATGCACCTGCGGGATCACTCCGATTTTCTCATAATAACGAAGGGTATCCTGCGTTAGACCGTAACGCTGGCATACCTGTTTGATAGTCATTGACTCACCTCCATAAGCGGAGTATACATGATGGAGTTGGCTCTAAGTCAAAGAAAAATTTCAAAAAAGAGGCGATTCCGAAGCACTTTTTCCGTCTTCGGAACCGCCTGTCCGCTTAAATCGCTTTCTTTTTTTCTTCCAGCTCGCGACAGATGCGCCGGTATTCGTCCTCATCCAGCTTGTATTTTTTCTGGTACAGAAGATAAGCCGTCAGCATCAGGGCAAAGGGCAGAACGGTCATGCACAGCAGCAGGCCGCGGGTCTGCCACGAGCTGACGCCGGAAAGCACCTGATCGATCTGCGCCAGCTTCTCCGCTTCGGCCAGCAGCCCTTGGGCGGACTGCTGCTCCAGCGCGGAGATCTGATTCGTGTAGCCGGTCACGCCGAAGATCAGATAGCCGACGGTCGTCAGGGCCGCCACCACTGCAGAGGACATTTTGGTCAGGAAGGGACGCAGGGAGGTGATAATGGCCTCGTCCCGCCGTCCGAACCGATACTCGTTGTACTCCACGGTATTGATGATGGAGATCATCATCATCAGATAGAAACAGTACTGGCCGAAGTTGGACAGCATATAGCCAAGCGTCACCAGCCAGAACTGGGTCATGCCGCCGGAAAGCAGCAGGCCGCAGCCCAGCGTCAGGGCGTAGCCCACCGTGGAAACGGCCATCATGATGCCCATCAGGCGCTTGCGGGTAATATGGCGGGAAATGGTGGGATAGAACACCATCAGGAAGGCCGTAGCCGCCACGCCCACGATGGTGAACAGGGAATACAGGCCGCCCCGATAGCCGAAGGCCAGATAGATATACGTGGAGCCGATGCCGCCGACCACCAAATTATTGCCCACCTGCTGCACCAGAAAGATCAGCGCGATCCACAAAAGCTGTTCGTTGCCGGTGATAGTGTTCCAGATCTTGCGGAAGCTGACCGGCGGGGCTTTTTCCTTCATTTCGTCTCGGTTTTCCCGAACGCCGAAGATCGTGAAGCACAAAAACAGCGGGGCCAGCAGGCAGACGATCAGCGCCACCCGTCCGTAGGCCGTTTCCGCATTGCCGCCCATCGCCATTTCGCCCGTGGTGAACATGGGGATCACCACGCTGGCCAGCGTAGCGCCAACGCCCGCAAACAGCGTGGCCCGGGATGTGAAGCGGTTGCGGGTATCCTCGTCGGAACCCAGTGCCGCCACCATGCCCCAGTAGGAAATATCATGCATGGTATAGGCGATGGAGTACATCAGATAGATAAAGCCAAAGAACGCCACAAAGCTCCAGCCCTCCAGCCGGGTATTGAAGGCGGCGTACACCACGGCGCTGGTCAGAAGAATGCCCGCCAGCAGCCACGGCTTGAACTTGCCGTAGCGGGAGCGGGTACGTTCGATGATATTGCCCATGATGGGGTCGTTCAGCGCGTCGAATACCCGGGCGGCTACCATGATGGCAGTAATGGCCGACAGCTGCGCCGCCGTCAGGCTGCGGGTAAAAAGAATATAGGTCAGGATAAAGTTGGTAAACAGGGTGTAGATCATATCCCGGCCTACGGTGCCAAGGGGGAACATCCAAAGGTTTTTCCGGGTTCTTCTGGCTTCGTCCATCGTAGTAAGGACTCCTTTGCGTGTCAAAAGGTGATAGGGTTACGGCTGGATCATGTCATCCAGTGAGAAGCGGAACACGTTGTCGTACTCGCGTACCACGGCCACCCGGCCCGTGAGTTCCGTCAGGTTGTACACCACAGACCACTGGGTCATGCTGGTGGCTTCCTCGGTTTCGGGCTGACCGATAACGGCCAGCAGCGCCATGACCTCGGCTTCGCTCATCACGCCCTTTTTGAAGGCAAGGGTCTGCTCGATCAGGTCATAGCGGTCTTTGCCGCGCACCGGCGCATAGGGCACGTTTTCCGTCAGATAGAAGTTGGTCACGTAATTCTGATCGTACACCATGCGCTTGCCGTTGGGCAGGTATTCCAGCACCACGGCCTTTCCGGAGGCATCCGCCAGCAGGAAGTGGAAGTTCGCATCCGGCATGGAGGACTGCATGTCATACTGATCCAGCAGTTCCAGCGCTTCGTCCACATTGGCGGCCCGATCCAGCACCAGCCGCAGAGCGACGGTAGTGGAAATTTTGTTTTTGCCCGTATCCTGAAGCGCAGGGTCGCCCCGAAGCTTCAAAACGCTCATGGAAAGGCCCTTCTCGTTCATGCCGTCCATCAGAAGGTACGGGAAGAACGCTGCCATGGACAGATCAGTGGTTCCGTCGTTCAACGAACCGGCGGTATAGCCGATCCAGCCCACATTGGCCAGACCGATGGAACGGTAGCCGTTTTCCGGCGCAGTACGGATCAGCACGGCGGTCATATCCATTTTATAGTCGAAATTGCGGCCGTAGAGAATCTGACCTTCCTCGCTTTGTGCGGTGAAGGCGCTGCATCCGGCGTCCACCGTGCCCGTCGCAGCCGTTCCGCCGCCCAGCAGCGTTTCCTGCAAAAAACGTACCATGCCTTCCACATCGGCCACACTGGCTTCCAGCAGCGCGTCCAGCTGGTAGTCGGCGGTATAGTCCATTGTGTAAATCTTGCCGTCGTTGACGTCGGTCAGCGTTGCCACGGAGGCGCGCTGTTCGTCGGTTTTCAGATACGCGGCGGGATTGAGGCCCTCGGCCCAGGCCATCGTGGCGCTCATCGTCATCAGGACGGCCAGAAGCAGAGCAAGGCAGCTTTTTTTCATTGGTTAAGTTCCTCCTTCATAAACGCTCGGGTACATGAGATTCACGGCAGAAGCATTTGTTTACTGATTGAAATATACCAGAACCCGCTTCAAAATGCAATGGTGAAATCGTTGTTCCATATATATCCCTTGCAATTCAAGAAAGGTGCCGCTATAATCATGGAACGGCGGTTTTTCCGCCGCGAGCGGATTTTGCTTGAAACACACCCCTGCGCTGACGGGCGCAGGCCGATGGAGGCATGGTATATGGAAACGACGCGCAGGGCGAGAGCGGTCTGCATGCCGGTGCTGCCCCTTCGGGGAATGATGGTATTCCCCCATATGGTGCTGCATTTTGACGTAGGCAGGCCCAAAAGCGTAGCCGCGCTGGAAAAAGCAATGACAGGCGATCAGAAAATTTTTCTGGTCGCTCAGAAGGATGCGGAAAATGACGATCCTACGCGGGAGGATCTCTGCCGGGTGGGCACCATTGCAGTGGTCAAGCAGGCGCTGAATCTGCCGGGCGACAGCATCCGCGTACTGGTGGAGGGCCTGCAGCGGGCCGTTCTTTTGGAGGTATCCGAGGAAGAGCCCTGCATGATGGCGGACGTTCGTCCTTCCGTAGACACCAGTCTGAAGGACAGCCCCGAAATGAAGGCTCTGGTGCGCACCACGCAGGAATATTTTGAGCAGTACTGCCAGACCAGCATGCGGGTTTCTCAGGAAACGCTGAACTCGGTTCTGGAAGTAGAGCAGCCCGACCAGCTGGCGGACGTGATCGCCGCCAACGTGCTGACCCGTCTGGAAGACCGGCAGGCCATTCTGGAACAGCTCAAGGCCCGGGAACGGCTGGAAACGCTCTGCGGCATCCTTTTGCGGGAAACAGAGCTGGCCGACGTGGAAAAGCAGGTGCAGGCCCGCATCAAGAAGCAGATTGAGCGCAACCAGAAGGATTATTACCTGCGGGAGCAGATCAAGGCTATTCAGACCGAGCTGGGCGACAAGGACGGCACCGATGTGGAAGAACTTCGGGAAAAGCTGGAAAAAACGCCCTTGAACGACGAAGCCCGGCAGAAGGCGGAAAAAGAGCTGGAACGCCTGTCCCACATGGCTCCCGGCACGCCGGAGATCGGCATCAGCCGCACCTATGTGGAATGGATCCTGGATCTGCCCTGGGGCAAGACCACCACGGACAATCTGGATCTGAAGCGGGCCCGGCGGATTCTGGATCAGGATCATTACGGGCTGGAAAAGGTCAAGGAGCGCATCATCGAATATCTGGCCGTGCTGCGCATGAAGCAGGACATGAAAGGCCCGATTCTGTGCTTTGTCGGCCCTCCGGGCGTGGGCAAGACCTCTATCGTCCGGGCGGTGGCGAAGGCTGTCGGCCGGGAATTCGTCCAGATGTCGCTGGGCGGTGTGCGGGACGAAGCCGAGATTCGCGGTCACCGGCGCACCTATGTAGGCGCAATTCCGGGCCGAATCATTTCCGGCATCAAGCAGGCGGGCACCATGAATCCGGTGTTCCTGTTTGACGAAATCGACAAAATGAGCAGCGATTTCCGGGGCGACCCGGCTTCGGCGCTGCTGGAAGTGCTGGACGCGGAGCAGAATTACGCCTTCCGCGACCATTACATGGAGCTCCCCTTCGACCTGAGCAAGGTCATGTTCATCACCACTGCCAACTCCATGGACACCATCCCGGGGCCGCTGCTGGATCGTCTGGAGATCATCGAAGTGTCCAGCTATACCGAAGAGGAAAAGCTGCGCATCGCCCGCAAGCACCTTCTGCCCAAGCAGATTCGTCAGCACGGGCTGAAGCCGGGCAGCGTCCGGATGAACGACCGGCTGCTCAAGGCCGTCATCGAAGGCTACACTAGGGAAGCCGGCGTTCGCGAGCTGGAACGGGTGCTGGCAAAGGTAGTCCGCAAGGCCGTGGTGGAAATGCTGGACGAAAATGCCGAAACCGTCACCGTGACGGCACAGAAGCTGCAGCAGTATCTGGGCGCGCCCCGCTTCTCCCGGGAGCAGCCCGAGAAAACAGCTTCCGTGGGCATGGTCAACGGACTGGCCTACACCTCCGTGGGCGGCGAAATGCTGACGGTGGAATGTCTCTCCATGCCCGGAAACGGCGCCTTGCAGCTGACCGGCAAGCTGGGCGATGTGATGCAGGAAAGCGCCAAGGCAGCTCTCAGCTGGGCAAGGGCCCACAGCGAGGCATGGGGACTGGAAGCGGATTATTTCAAAAAGCACGACATTCACATTCATGTACCCGAGGGCGCGGTGCCCAAGGACGGCCCTTCCGCCGGCGTAACGCTGACTACCGCGCTGGTCAGCGTACTGACGGGCATTCCCGTGCGGCAGGATATCGCCATGACCGGCGAAGTCACTCTGCGGGGCAAGGTGCTGCCCATCGGCGGTCTGAAGGAAAAGCTGATGGCCGCCTACCGGGCGGGTATTACAGAAGTGCTGATCCCGGAAGAAAATGAGAAGGATCTGGAAGAAGTGGCCCCGGTGGTCAAGGAACAGCTTCGTATCACGCCGGTGCGGGATGTAAAGCAGGTGCTGGAACGGGCGCTGACCGCTCCTCTGCCCGCCGCGCCCGCCGAAGCGCTGCCCCGCGTATCCCCCAGCGAATCCCGTCAGCCTACCATGATGCATCAAGGCTGACCGGCAACGAAACAAACGTCCGAATGTTCAAAAGGGAAAAAGAAGATGGAAATCAAAACCGCTGAATTCGTCACCAGTATGGATCAATACCGTGAAAAGCCGCCCATTACCCTGCCCCAGCTGGCGGTAGTCGGCAAGAGCAACGTGGGCAAAAGCTCGCTCATCAATTCGCTGTGCAACCGCCGCAAGCTTTGCAAGACCAGCGCTACCCCGGGCAAAACGCGGCTGATCAACGTTTTTCTCATCAACGGCAGTTTTCATCTGGTAGACCTGCCCGGCTACGGCTTTGCCAAAGTAGACAAAAAAGAAAAAATGCGCTGGGGCGCAATGATGGACGGCTACTTCCAGCAAAGCACCCACCTGCGCCACGTGCTGCATCTGGTGGACATCCGGCACGAACCCACGCAGGAAGACATTGCCATGAGCCAGTATTTTCGGCAGATGGGCATTCCCTTTACGGTCATCGCCACCAAGGCGGACAAAATCAGCCGAGGCGCGCGGATGAAGCAGATCGCTCCCATTTGCCGGGCGCTGCTGGTACAGCCGTGGGAGATTCTCTGCTATTCCAGCGAAAACGGTCAGGGCCGCAGCGAGCTTCTGGGCATGCTGGGCGGGCTTTTGCAAAAACCGGAGGAGCTGCTGCCAGAGGAAGAGCCGGAAGAGGAAGCAGACGCTGCCGAAGAAGCGGACGATTCTGCGGAATAAACCCATCTTCCGTTCCTTTTCGGCACACAGCAAAAGAGACGGTACGACGCATTCGTCGTGCCGCCTCTCTTTTTTCAGAAGCTTACTTCTGGCTGCCGCTCATGGCGCGCTCGGCCTGCTCAATCAGGCGCTTGACCATGTAACCGCCGATATAACCGGCCTGACGGCTGGGCATATCGCCGTTGTAGCCCTGCTTGAGGTTGATGCCCAGTTCGTTGGCGATTTCGAACTTCATGTTGTTCAGGGCCTGCTTGGCCTCGGGGACCATGCCGCCGTTGTTGGTGCCGCTCTGCTGATTCTGATACATTTTCCCTTCACCTCATCAAAATATTTCCCGTTCATCGGGAGGTCTTTCCGCCCTGAGAAGCCATTTGCCGCTCCGCCTGCTCAATCAGGCGCTTCACCATATAGCCTCCCACGTAGCCGTTTTCCCGGGAGCTCAGGTCGCCGTTATAGCCCTGGTTGAAGTTGATACCCAATTCCCGGGCGATCTCATACTTCATGTTGTCCAGCGCGGCGCGCGCTTCGGGCACGGTGGTCTGGGTGTTCCGAGAGGAACTGCTGCTCTGCTTTACCATCTTCTTTTCACCTCCTTGATGTGGGTTCAACGCTATTTTGGCCTATCGGGGTCAAAATACCCTGACAATTCTTTGCTGAAATGCGAGGTTCTGTCGTTTCTTCCGAAATATTGTTTGCATGGCGCGGGCCGCCGGATTATACTAAAATAGAATCGGCAAATCGGTTTCGCCGGTTCTGCAAAGGGATATACTTTGAAAGGAAGCCTGCCTGGGCAGGCGATGATAAAGGAGGAACCTTTCATGGCTGTGACCAAGGTAAACGAACAGAATTTTCAGGCGGAGGTGCTGAGCAGCCCCCAGACCGTACTGGTGGATTTTTACGCCGACTGGTGCGGCCCCTGCAAGATGCTCAGCCCCGTGGTGGATGAAATTGCCGGAGAAATCACCGGCTGCAAGGTCGTGAAGCTGAACGTGGACGAAGCGCCCAATCTGGCGGCCCGCTACAATGTCATGTCCATTCCCACGCTGATGGTTTTCCGTCAAGGCGAGGCCGTCGATCGTTCCGTCGGCGTTCAGAGCAAGCAGCACATTCTGAACATGCTCAAGGGCTGAAAACGGGACGGTGGAGGCGGCGTATTGAAAACACACCCTGTTTGCCAAAACGTATGGTAAACAGGGTGTGTTTTTATGCTTCCCGTCAAGGGATACTCTCTGTACTGAAGAAAATGACAGAATTATTCTTCCGACTCTGTAAGGGTAAGCCTCACCTGTGAAAACTCCACCTGGCCATTTTCCACGAAAAGGCCAAATTTGCGGGCACTGAAATCGAATTTACGGGTACAGAGCGCAATCTCATTTCCGAAATACAGTACCATCAAATCGCGCTGATGAATCAGCGTCAGCCGGTATTCCCGATCCGCCTCCAAATGCACGGGACGTTCCAGTTCTACCTCGCAGGGCAAACGAATCGCCCCTTGCTCATACATATGAATCGGGCTCTTCCACTCCACGCGCTGACGAGCCGGCTGGAAAGAAAAATAATATCCTTCGCTGAAGGTTTCATCCACCTCTGCCGCCACGCCGAACTGCACAGGCCGTTCTGTAAATCGAACCTTCATTTCCAGACGGCATACTTCAGGAATGCTTCCCAGCAGTGCGCAACCATAGCCATAGGGCGACAGGCAAAGATAACTTTCTTCTTTCTGACGCCATTCTCCCTGTAAGGGCTTAAAAGGCATCTTCTTTTCGTAAGCGAAAGCAGCTCCGACCGTCTCCGGCAGAGTAACGCACAGCGTTCCGTCCTCCCGCTGCAGCAGCTGATGCACCACCATGGTTCCGCCGTGATCCCATGCATTATAGTCCTTGCCGGGATAAAACTGCGGATTAAACTGGAGCGTGTTATATTCCTTGGCAGGGGACCATGCGAAAAGATAACGTTTTTCACCATCAAAGGCCGTTTTGGCCGCGTAATATGCCCGGCCGTCAAAACTGTCCACCGGCGGCGCGATCCAGGGACCGTTCATGGAGCGACTCATACGGTAATACGTCTGAAATTTTTCCGTTGCGCAGGAATACAACAGATAATACCAGTCGCCCATACGGAACAAATCCGGGCACTCCAGCGCACTCTGCTGAAAGCACGGCGCATAAAAAGGAGGACGGTATTCCCAGTGCTTGAGATCATCTGAAACACACAGGCCAATGCACCCGTTCCGCTTTGTGGGCGCTTTTTTTTGCGCAGCGCATACCAGCATCCACCATTTCCGTTCTTCCTCATTGAAAAAGACAAAAGCGTCCCGCCAGTCGCTCATGGCATAATAATGATCGTCCGGACGAAAGGAATCCTCCGGATGCTTTTCCCACTTTCGCAAATCCGTGCTGGTCGCATGATGAATGATCTGGGCTTCAGGGGTCAGCGTGCAGTAAAACATATGATACATGCCGTCCACATTGATGACACATCCAGTCGCTCCCACAATCCCTGTGGGGTACTCTTCAAAGTGAACCAGATCGTCGCTTTCCAGCAGTCTCCAGCCGGGATCCGCGTCCGTTCCCTGATAGCCCGGAGGCCAGCGTTTCAGATAAAAAGGCTTGAATCTGCCGTTATCGTAAAACGGAATAATGTCACTGCAGCGCGTCACGGCGCTGGCTTTGTAAAAAACGTCCACGTTTGTGACTCCTTTCAGCGGGCTGCTTTCTTAAACTTTTCAGGCAGAGAAACTGCGGCGGAGAGTCTCAGGACCCTCCGCCGTTTTTGACCGGTTCTTTTCCGGATCAATTGAGGTAATAGCTCTTGTACCAGTCGGTCACTTCGTTGGTGATGTCCGTGCCGCCCAGGCGGTACCAGTCTTCCACAAAAGCGTCAAATGCCTCGATGCTTTCGCTGCCGGAGATGATCTTGGTGAAAACTTCGGCCTGACGGGCTTCCAGCGTGGACATTTTCTTGGTCATGGTCTTTGTGGGAACACCGAACCAGGCGGACATGACCATGTGGCCGCTTTCATATTCCTCCAGATAACGGTCGAAGGTGCTTCCGGTGCCGTAGTTCATGTTGTACTGCCACGCCCAACGGTTGTCGGGATCGATCACCCGGCCGTCCGCCTCGAACTTCTTAACACCGTTCCAGTACTTGGCGGCTTCAGGCGCCAGAGTGGATTCATCCGCCTTGCCCTCACGAACGTCACGGATGGCCTTCATATAGGCAATATCCTTAGAAACAGCGGGGTCGCAGGCAAAATAGGGATAGGAGGCCTTATTCACGCCAGTGACGGGGTCGATGCCGTACATATCCAGCGTTTCCTGTGTCGTTTCGGGATTATTGATAATATCCTGGAAGCAGTTGGCCAACAGGAACATCGCTTCAGGATACTCGCAATTCTGGTTGACTGCGAAAAAGTCAGCCAGCACATAGCTGGAGCCTACAGTCGCCATATCGCCGTTCAGATCGGGTGCTGCAATGGTAATCCAGTCCGCAGTGGGGTCGTTCAGCGTGCAATCGTTCAGGAAATACAGGTTGCCGCCGGCAGTGCCATAGTACATGCCAATTTTGCCCGCCGCAATGTCTTCACCTACGTTATCCGCGTTTTTCACCCCAAATTCCACGTCGATCAGTCCCTCGGCAAACATGGAAGCCAGTTTTTCCAGACCGTCACGGGTGCCCTGGCGCAGCGCACCATATTCCACGGAGCCGGTTTCTTCGTTATAGAGCCAGGTGTTGGTGAATCCGCCGTAAGCAGCCAGAACGCCCTGAATGGAACCGGCGTCCGCCGCAGCGATCATTTCATTGTTCAGGCCCAGGCCGTAAGTATCGTCCACACCGTTGCCGTCGGGATCGTTAAAAGTGAAGGCACGCGCGATTTCCACTACGTCATCAAAGGTCTTGGGAATGCTCAGATTCAGGTTCTTCAGCCAATCCTGACGGATATACAGAATACTGCCGGGACAGATCATGCCCTTAGTTTTGGGCAGGCCGTAGAGATGGCCGTCGATAACCGCCTGCTTGAACACCGCCTGATCGTCACCCATCAGGGTCGTACGGAGAATGTCCCCGGTGTAGAGATCAAACAGGTCCGTTACTTCCTTCAGCTTGCCAGCCTTGGCCAGCTGCACATAGCTGCTGCCGTCCAGATACATCAGATCAGGCAGAGAATTGGATGCAATCGCCATAGTCAGCTTCTGCTTATAATCTTCGCCGTTTGCCAGCACGACGATTTCCAGATCAATATTATACTTTTCCTTATAGGTGTCAATCCAGATATTGTGATTGATGTCATCGCCTTCATTAAAGCGGGGGTTGGAACGGCAGAAATACGCCGTCAGGTGAACGGGCTCGCCATAGCGAATCAGTCTTCCCTGCTCATCGTACTCATTTTCAGCCGCCAGAGAGGGAATGGCAGTCAGCATCAGCAAAAGTGCCGTTACCAGAGCGAGAATTCTTTTCATAATTGCCTCCTGTGATCATGTTGTTTTTTATCTGCAACCGCCGGGCCCTGGCGGTTACGTTCCATTTGTTCCGAAGTATTTCCAGCCGAAACAGAATCAGGTCTTGGTTCAACCCTTCACGGAACCCATCACCATACCGCTGACAAAGAACTTCTGCAGGAAGGGATAAATCACCAGCAGCGGTACCGTGCAGAGAATAATGGCAGCCGCCTTGGTGCTTCGCCCTGTCAACTGCGCCAGAATCGGATCGGCAGCAATTTCATCCGGACGGATTTCCAGCGTATTAAAGGTCATAATGACAGAGCGCAGATAGGTCATCAGGGGATAATTGTGATAATTGTTCATGTACAGCATGCCGTCCATATATGTATTCCAGTGATGGACCAGAATATAGAGCGTAATCGTGGCCAGCGACGGCAGCGAAAGGGGAAGATAAATTTTTACCAGAATCTGGAACCAGTTGGCGGAATCCACCAGTGCGGCTTCCTCAATTTCATTGGGGATGCCCCGAAAAAAGTTCATCAGCAGAAGAACATAGAACATATCCACGGCCTCGGGCAGGACCAGCGCCCAGATCGTGTCGATCAACCCTGTCTGGCTCACCACCAGATAGGTGGGGATCATACCGCCGGAAAAAACCATCGTAATGATGAAAAAACCAACGTAAAACTTGCGGCTCTTAAACTGCTGCGCACTCTTGGACATTGGATAAGCCGCCAGCACCGTCAGCGCCAGATTGATTGCCCAGCCAAGCAGAACACGCTTTACCGTAATCAGCAATGCGTCGAAAAACATGGGTTCATTGAGCATATAATGATAATTGGAAATGGTGAACTGCTTGGGCCACAGCTTGACCAGATTGGCCTGAACCATATTGCGGGAAGAAAAAGAGATCGCCAGCAGGTTCAGAATGGGCATAATGCACAGAAAGGCAAGCAACGCCAGCAGCACGGCATTGAACACGCGAAAGATCTTTTGTCCCTTGGTGGGTTTCATGCGCTTTTCCTCCTCTTAAAATACGCGGTAACCGGCCACCTTGTCAGCCAGGAAATACCCCAGCAACATCAGCACGAAGGAGACGGCGGACTGGAACAGGCCGACAGCGGCCGCCGGACCGAACTGCACGTCCACCAGGCCCATGCGGTAGACAAAGGTATCAATTATATCACCTGTAGAGTAAACCTGTGGAGAATACAGATTATAAACCTGTTCAAAGCCTGCCTTCAAAATCGTACCGATGGAAAGAACCGTCATCAACACCACAATGGGCATAATTCCGGGAATCGTCACATGCCACACCTGTTTGAAGCGTCCGGCACCATCCAGATAAGCCGCCTCGTAAAGGGTTTCGTCTACATTGGTAATAGCTGCCAGATAAACGATGGCGTTCCAGCCGAAGTGTTTCCAGATGGCAGTGGCAACCACTGTGAATGGAAAAACCTTTTCATCACCCAGAAAATAAACAGGCTGGCCGTCAAAGAAACGAATAATCTCATTTACAATCCCATTGGAGGGCGAAAGAATATCCATAAAGATACCAGCCAGCGCCACCCAGGAAATAAAATGCGGAAGATAGAAACGTAATGGGAACGATCAGATTTCCCACCAGTTTAAGTCCGGCAATCACCAGCGTATTCAAAATGACTCTGGGAAACGTGGGCAGTGAAAAAATGTATTCAAAGTTTTCCCAACCGATCCACTCCTGTTCAAAGATACCGAAAATTGGTGAATAATCCTGAAAGGCGATGGTCAGTCCGGCCATGGGCAGGTACTTATAAATCAATACCACAAGAACAGCCGGCAGAAGCATCAGATGAAACGGCCATTCCTGCTTCAGTCGTACAGAAAAACCTTTTTTCTTTTTTGCACCAGTACACTGCACGCAGCAACTCTCCTTTTTTCTTTGTTTCGGCCTCATTATATCCGGTAAATTTCCTGCCGAAAATAGTAAAAAAGAGAGATTTATTGACTTTTCTCAGCAAAAGGGGAAAGACATCTCCCTGTCGTCAGAAACGCCGGTTTTCTCCATTGCGCCATTCCTGCGGCGTAACGCCTGTCACGCCTTTGAAAACCCGAATAAAATAGGCCGTATTTTCGTAGCCGCAGCGCCGAGTAATTTCGTATATTTTCAGGGAAGTGGAACGAAGAAGCTCCAACGCCAGCCTGATACGCTGATCCTGCACATAATCTCGCAGGGAAACGGCGGTATACTGCTTAAACAGGCGAGCCATATGAGCGGGGCTGTAGCTGAACACCTGTGAAATTTTTCCAAGGCTCAAATCTTCATCCAGATGGCTTTGCACGTAATGTTCCACCTGCAGGATCAGCCCCTGTAGCCCGTTGAGGCGCTGGCGTTCTGAATCGTCGAAGGCTTCCTGTGCCATTGTGCGCAGAAGCTTTGCCTTTTTTCCCCAGTCCATTTGCAGGTTGGATTCGCACAGCTGGGTCAATCTTCCTGCATTTTCTGTTCCATCGGGCAGGGTGCGGCGCAGAAGGCAGATCAGTGGTGCAGCCACCATCATATACAGTGCAGCCGATTCATAGGATGATGCCGGGCTGGCATTTTCGAGAAAATCGCAGATTTCGTGAACCGCCCCTTCGTATTCAGCGCGCATCCCCTCTTCCAGATAACGCTGGCAAAACCCGGCCATCCCACTCAGCCTGTGAAGCTGTTCTTCCAGCCGTGCATTGTACTCCGAAGCCATCCATCCGTTTTGCAGAATGGAAACCCCGCCTTCCTCCGTCACCATTTGACAAGTCAGATAAGCGCGAAGCAGCTCGTATTGGCGGCGCAATTCCCGACCCGGAATGGGACGGGGTTCCATCACAAAGCTCCATTCCTGACCAAACGTCGGTTTCAGCGCTTCCTGTGCGTTGCAGAGCCGTTCAAAAACTTCGCTCTGCACTTCCGGCGCGTCGCTGCGGACCAGCCAGATCAGATCCCGCCGCAAGCGCACGGCTTCGATCGTTCCCCCTGCCAGCACCGGTTCCAGAATACTGCTGACCGCCTGCAAAACCATCTCGTTTTCCACCGGCTTTTCTTCCCGGCTGGTGCTTCTGGCCAACACCATCAGCGTAGCCTCTTCAAACCGATCGCCGCTCTCCTCAAATCCACGCAGAAAATCCATCAGCGCCTGACGGCGAATCAACGGCTGAAGCTGATTCAGTTGTTCTCTGGTTTTCAGGCAGGTGTTTTCCAATTCATGCCGCCGTTCGATTTTTTTCATCAGACGGCGAAGGGTTTCTACCACCTGTTCGTCTTCCTCCGTTTTCAGCAGGTAGCCAGCCGCCTCCTGCTGCATGGCATCATAAGCATACTCAAAGGAATCAAACCCTGTAAGAAAAACCACCTGCACCTGATTGTTCTCCTGACGAAGGCGTCGAAGCATTTCCAAACCGCTGATTCCCGGCATCTGAATATCCGCAAGCGCAATATCGCACTCTTTGGAGCGGATGGTTTCTGCCGCACGTTCCGCCGAATAGGTAACAAACACCTCCGCCTCTTCTCCGAAAGACTGACGCAGCAGCTTTCCCAAAGAATCGGCGATAAACATTTCATCATCCAGAACACAGATTCGATGCTTCATTTCTTTTCCCCCGTATTATTCCAGCACGATCCGGATGGTAATCCGCAGGCCGCCCAGTTCAGAACGCGAGGCGGTCAGCCCCGCCTCCGGCCCGTAGCGCAGCCGCAGGCGCTTGTGAATATTGATCAGCGCCGTTGTTTCTGCCGCCTCTTCCGGATGTTCCAACCTGGTTTGGATCTGTTGAAGCTGTTCTCTGGTCAGACTGCCGCTGTTTTCAATCATAATATCCAGCAATTCCGTTTCCCACTGTCTGTATCCTACCTGAACGACAATCCTTCCCGGAGTTTCCACGCATTCATGAGCATGGGTAAATACATTTTCAATCACCGGCTGAATCAACAGTTTTGGTACTCGGACGTCTCGCAGCTCCGGCGGAAGCGGCGTAAATTCCACTCGTATATTGCGGTAACGCATCACCTGAATATCCGCATAAGCCTGTGCGTGGCGCAACTCCGCTTCCAAAGGTTTTTCATCTTCGCCGCTTCTGGTAATATACTGATAGAATTGTCCCAGATAACGGGCAAGAGTTTTGGCGTTTTCCCAATCTCCATCTTGAATGATCCGGTAAAGCAAATAATAGCTGTTATACATAAAGTGCGGATTGATCTGCGTTTGAAGCTGCTTATAATTTGCCTCACTGATAAGCATCTTCTGCCTGAGATTATTTTCAATATAAAATTCCATTTTAGCCAGAAAACTGTTGAAGTTCTCATAAATTCCCGACAAAAGCGACGAGGGCTGCGACGGGATCCGATAGGAGAAATCTCCGCCCTCCACCGAGTGAAATGCATCCACCAGGAGCAATTTAAGGGGAAGATACAGCCTTTTATACTCCAGTCCAAAATAGAAAACACTCAGAACAAGCACCAGTGCCACAAAGATCCAGACCATCAGCTGTAGCTGGTGGACGTTTGCATCCAGCTGCAGAGCGCTCAGTTGGATTTCTGCGACGATTTTTTCCTGAGAAATCGTATCGCGAATGGTGGCAAATTTCTTTTCATTTTCCCCCGTCTGGACCCATATTTTTCCGTTCGGCATATATAACCGAAGCCGGTCGCCTTCCTCGCACAGATAGGAAAGTGTTTCCTGCAGAACAGTGGAATCAAGCTCCACAATGGAGACACAAATGGGTGTTTCTTCGCCCGATTCTATCTGGTACAGATTTCGTTTCCGGATAAGATAAAGCGCTTGTCCAGCGGAATAAAGTGCATTTTCATTGCCATCCTGAATTTCCGTCACGGGAAACGGCAATTCTCTGGCGTAGCCCTGCTGCGAAAGGATTACCGACGGTTCATAAAAATACAGCCATGCATTTTTGGCATAGCGATAGTCCTCCACCAGATTATGCAAATCTTTTTCCACATCCAGTAAAAGCCGGTAATAAGTATAATAATCAAAATCGCGATAAAAGAAAGCAATCTGCGACATTTCATCCGTTGCCAGAATTCGCCGCTGGGTTTTTTCCAACTGTTCCAGCTCAGACGTTATATTCTCACACATCTGCGTCAGTTTTTCCTGTTTGGAGCGAACCATCGCCTTCTCATTATCGTTGGCATTTTTACTCAGCAGCATCAGGCTGAACGCCAGCAACACAAAAACGATCAGCCCAACGGGAATCAGCGAGTCCAAAAACATCTTCTGAAAAAATAAGTCCTTCTTCTCCTGTTTTTTCATACGTTCTCCAGTGCATTGTTTCATTGCAGTCACGCCGTGAGCCAATATCGCAGCTTGTGACTGAAATGAATTATAGCATAAAGTTTTCGATGCTGCAAAAAACGAAAGATAACCGGGCCATCTGGCCCGGTTCAGCCTGTCAAAAAAGGTCGCGAATCGCGGCCTTTTTTGATATAATAGGTGATAATAATAGGAGCAGGTGATGAAGATGCTGAAGAGAGAACAGGA
>SFGO01000094.1 GCA_004556545.1 Clostridiales bacterium | reverse complement strand
TTCTTTTGCACACTTTTCTTTCGCCACCGAAAGAAAAGTGTGAGCGCCCCATAGGGCTGCAAGCCCTGCCCTCGCGCCGGAGTCGGCGCGTCAAGCCCCGCCAATGGGAATTTCTTACGGCAAAGTCGTCTCTCTTCATGTAAAGCAGGGTGGCTTTCCGCTCGCCCCCCTGCACCCCCTTCGGGGAGTCGGCGTGCCAATGGGACAAGGGCTATGTGCCTGCGGAAGCCCCCCTTCCCCCCAAAAAATTCCCTCCCCGGCAGGCCCACGCCACCTCCGCGTCGAACCCTTTCTTCCCGTAAGGGCTTCTTCGCTCAAAGAACCCCTTCTCTCTTCCCCTTTCCCCTTTCCCTTTTTCCCTCTTCTCTCTAACCGGAAGGAGCCACTGAAATGCAGTTCTTCGCAACCATGGAAAAACTGGTGCTGCGCTACTATAACTTCTTTCTGGAAGGCGTGCGCAATACCCTGATTATCGCATTCTTCGCCGTTCTGCTGGGCACCGTGCTGGGTACGCTGATGGCCATGGCCCGCATGAGCCGCATTAAGCCCCTGAAATGGCTGGCCACCGCCTATATCGAGTTCTTCCGCGGAACGCCTTTGATGGTGCAGCTCATGTTTATCTTCTATGGCCTGCCCATGATCGGCGTGACCTTCCCCAGCGTCAGCTTTATCCCGGATTTCGATCGCTTTGCGGCGGGCATCGTGGCCATGAGCCTGAATAGCTGCGCCTATGTGGCGGAGATCATCCGTTCCGGCATTCAGGCCGTGGATAAGGGCCAGATGGAAGCGGCCCGCAGTCTGGGCTTCCATCACGGAGAAGCCATGAAGCTGGTCATTCTGCCGCAGGCCGTGAAAAACATCCTTCCCGCGCTGGGCAACGAGTTCGTGACCATCATCAAGGAGTCCTCCATTGTGTCGGTCATCGGTATCGCCGACCTGATGTACCGGGCGAAGGGCGTTATCGCCAAGACGTATAACAGCCTGGAATGCCTGGCAATCGCCGCGATCATGTACTTTATCCTCACCTTCATTGGCGGGCGGTTGATTGCCCTGATGGAAAGGAAGATGGCTCATGGCAGAAAATAAAATGGTAGGAAATGAAATGATTAAGGTTCGCCACCTGTCCAAGCGCTTCGGAAAGCTGACGGTCCTCAACGACATCAGCACCTCCTTCAGCGCGAAGGAAGTAGTCAGCATCATCGGCCCCTCCGGCGGCGGAAAGAGCACCTTCCTGCGGTGCCTGAACCTGCTGGAAACGCCCTCCGACGGCCAGATCATTTTCGACGGCGTGGATATCTGCGATAAAAAGACGGACATCAACGTTCACCGGCAGAAGATGGGCATGGTGTTCCAGCAGTTTAACCTGTTCGAAAATATGAACGTGATGAAGAACCTGACCGCCGCTCCCATGCGCATCCGTAAAATGCCGCAGGCCGAGGCGGAAGCCAAGGCGGAAGAGCTGGTGCGCCGGGTGGGTCTGGCGGATAAGCTGACCGCCTATCCCAGCCAGCTTTCCGGCGGACAGAAGCAGCGGATCGCCATCGTCCGGGCGCTGATGATGAACCCGGAGGTCATGCTTTTTGACGAACCTACCAGCGCGCTGGATCCGGAAATGATCGGCGAGGTGCTGGGCGTGATGAAGACGCTGGCCGAGGACGGCATGACCATGATCGTCGTGACCCATGAGATGCGCTTTGCCCGGGAAGTCAGCAGCCGCACCCTGTTTTTGGACGGCGGCCGCATCGAGGAGGATAAGCCCTCCAAGGAGCTGTTCAGCCACCCGGAAAGCCCCCGGCTCATCAGCTTTTTGGAAAAGGTGCTGTAAGGCCGGAACCAAACAAGCCGCCCGTGAAAAGCTCACGGGCGGCTTTTGATTTTCCCAAACGTCGGCTTACAGCCCCGCTGTCAGCGCGTCGTACATTTCGTCCCACACCTGTCCGCCGTCGAAACCGTCGGCTTCCATGTTGAAATCCTTCTCCCAGATCACATTGCCCTCGTAAATGTCGGCGGTGTAGTCCGTTACCGCGGCGTGAAGGATTCGGTTGTCATAGACGATGGCAAAGCTGTAGCTTCCGTCCGTGGAATCCTGCCATTCCGACTTTGTTTCCGCCCGCAGGGTTCGAGCCGTCATAGGCTCCGTGCCCTCCCAGCGATAAAAGGTGTATTCGCATTCCAGTCCCGCAAGGCCGTTGTTGGCGCTGGAAATCAGATACCCTTTGTCCGCGTCCAGCATATAGTTCGCCAGCCCGCCGTAAGGGGTGGCATAGACGTACTGCTCCCCGTCCCAGACGTAAAGATCATAGTAGGCGTTGGAAACCCCTAACTGGCTGAGCACTACGATATCGTCCGTGCCGTCGAAGTTTACGTCCTCCATCCAGACGGTGGGCAGTTCTGCCACAAAGTAAACCTCCTGCCCGTTGGGAGCCGTGCAGCGGTAAATTGCGCCGTCGGCGGTGTCGGTCAGTTTTTCAAAATTGAGGAAATTCTGTTTGTCCTCCGCAGCCGCGCAGACGAAAACGTTTCCCAGCAGGCACAGGGCCGTCAGGATGGAAAGCGCTTTGCGAAATTTCAGATGCTTCATAGGAAAGTCCTCCTTGTTTTCTTTGTTTCAGTGCCGACATAGAACGACTGGAAAAGGCAAAGCCCTGCCGAAGCAGGGCCTGAGAAATCAGTTCTTTTCCAGCTCTTGCGCGATCAATCCGGCACAGAAGGCCACGTACTGGGCACAGTGCCGCTTTTTGTAGTACTCCGGCGTGCGCTTCGAGGGCACGTTGGAAACGGAAATGCCGTTTTTCTCCAAAAGCTCCCGGCAGACGGAAGTGCCGTATTTTTCCACAAAGCGCTCATGCAGCTGCTGCAACTGCGCGTACAGGCGCTTCTTGCCGTCCAGATCCGCGCCGTCGGTGTAGCCCCGCAGGGCGCTCAACACCATGGCCATCGCCGTGAACGCGCCGCAGGTGAACCGCAGCCCGCCGAGGCCGCCGCCCAGTCCGCCGGACAACAGCAGAGCCTTTTCCTGGCTCATGCCCATGTCCTCGGCAAAGGCGGCGTACACGGATTGGGCGCAGTTATGACCCGACAGAAACAGCTCCCGGGCCTGTTCCGCTTTTTCGTTCGGATTCATGGCTCAGTGATGCGGGCGGGGCTGGAGCTGGTCGATGGCGTTGGCGATCTCGTCCAACCAGTCGCCGTTGGTCAGCTCGATCATGCCCTTGTCCGCGCTGGCGGCCAGCTTGCGGTCGATGGGCAGGGCGGCGGTGTGGGGAATGCCGTACTGCCTGGCGATCGCGTCCACATGGCTCTCGCCGAAGACGGCGATCTTCTTGCCGCAGTCCGGGCACTGGACGTAGCTCATGTTCTCCACCAGACCGATGACGGGGATGTTCAGCATATCCACCATCTTGATGGATTTTTCCACGATCATGCCCACCAGCTCCTGAGGCGTGGAGACCAGCACCGCAGCGTCCACCGGAATGGACTGGCACACGGTCAGCATCACGTCGCCGGTTCCCGGAGGCATATCGATGAACAGCACGTCCTTATCGCCCCAGATCACGTCCGTCCAGAACTGGGTTACAGCGCCGGCGATGATCGGGCCGCGCCAGGCTACGGGGTCGCTGTCGTTGGGCAAAAGCAGGTTCAGGCTCATCACGTCGATGCCGGTGGTGGTGCGCACGGGGAAAATGCCCGTGTCGTTGCCCTCGGCCTTCTGCTTCAGGCCGAATTCCCGGGGAATGGACGGGCCGGTGATGTCCGCGTCCAGAATGCCCACCTTCAGGCCCATGCGCTGCATGGCCACGGCCAGCAGAGACGTGACCATGGATTTGCCCACGCCGCCCTTGCCGCTGCATACGCCGATGACCTTTTTGATGTGGCTCTGCTCGTGAGGCTTCTGCAGCAGGCTTTCCGGCTCGGTGCGCTGGCTGCAGCTCTGCCCGCAGGTGGAGCAGTCATGTGTACATTCGCTCATGATTTGTTTCCCTCCGTAAGTGATTGTCGGAAAAGCCCGCGATCGGCAGGTTTTTTCGCAGAAAACCGGTTTACTCCTCCGCCTCTTCCGCCTGCCCGGCCAGCGAGGCCGCCAAGTGCGCCGCCTCCCGGATCAGGCTGTCCAGCCGCTGCTGGCCCACCCCGGCCACGTACAGGCCGCAGCGCTCCAGCGGCACCAGCACCTTCTGGGCTTCGCTCAGGCTGATGGCCATGGCGATGGCGGGAGACACCTCGCCCAGCATGGCGTTGGCATTGAGCAGACCGGTAACGCCCACGATGATGTCGGCGCTTTTGCACTGATAGCGGATGGCGTTTTCGCCGGTAGCGCCCTGATCCGCCCCCGCCTTGAGCATGGCGGCGGTGGCCTGAGTGTTGGTGCCCAGCGCGATCAGGGGCTGGGTCGGCATTTCCCGCTTCAGGGCCGCGATCAGGGTTTTGCCCACGCCGCCGCCCTGTCCGTCGATGACCAGTATCTTCATGCGTCGCCCTCCCAGGGCATACTTTTGAGCCGGATTCTGGCCCGGCTTTCTATATCATACGCCTGAAAGTAAGAATTTTCAAGGGGGATCCACACTTCCCGGAACCGCTCCAGCAGGGCGGGACTGCGTTTTTCGATACGCCGCAGCTGCTCGGCGGGGGAAACGCACAGAAAGACGGTCAGCGCGTCCGCAGCCCGGTAGCTTTCCTCAAAACGGGGGTGAAGGGCGTAGCTGCCCTCCACGATCCGCACAGGGCTTTGGGGAAGGAAGACGGGACGGGTCACGCCCCGGTGGCAGTCGAAGCTGCCGTAGGAGAAGGTCTCCCCCGCCGTCAGGCAGGGCAATACCTCCGAAAGGAAGCGCTCATAGTGGATGTTCCCGCCGGGCTGGCTCAGCCGCTCCGGGGTACGCAGCTCCGGCGGCAGGAAAAAATCGTCCATGTGAACCGTGGGCGCGCCGTACAGGCGGCTCAGTTTTTCGGCCAGCGTGGTCTTGCCGGAGCCGCAGGGGCCGTCCAGCACCGCCAGCACGGGCCTGCCCTGCGCGCTTCGGCCTTCGATGGCGGAAAGCAGCGGCAGCAGAACGGCAAAGTCGCCGGAGATCACCCGGTAGGCGGGCCGGTACGCCGCCCGGTAGCGGGGCGAATGGCTCACCGGAGGATACCCGGCGGCCCGGTATTCCGCCAGATAACTGTCCAGCGCCGCCGCTGAAAAGCTGGTTCGTCCCGCCTGAGCGGCGGCGCGCAGAAGCGACAGCTCCCGTTCAAAGTCCGGCAGGCGCTCATCGCCGGGCTGCAGGGGCGGAATGTCTTCCGCCGTCAGGGTCATCATCCGGGCCAGCCGCTCCGACGGCAAAGCCCGGATGGCGGGCGCGGCCAGATTCATCCGGCACAGCCCGTTTCCGATGAAAGAAAAGGGCGGAAGAGAGGCGTTTTCCGGGGTTTCGTCCCGCTCTGCCCGAATGCGCTTTGCCAGCTGTCCGTCCGGCGGCAGCAGGTGGCCGCAGCCGAATTGGCTCTGGTACAGCAGCTTCACGCCGTCGCAGGGTTCCATTTCCGGCGTTTCCGCCAGCCGTTTTTCAAGCAGCGCTTCGGACATGGGCATGGAGCGCATCTCCCTTCCGTTTTTTGATGCTTTGATTCTTTTTGCTTTTTCTTTTTACTGCTGGATCAGCTTGGCCTTTTCCAGCGCCAGCACGATGGCGGGGATCAGCACGATCTGCAGCACGATGCCCGGCCAGGCCGTGACGAAGCCGCCCGTCCAGAAGGCCATCAGGGTGAAGGTCTTCTCGGTCAGCAGGGCGTAGATCGGAATGCTGACCAGACCCCAGACCAGGCGGCCCACCAGCATGGCGAGAATCAGGGACAGGTAAACGCCCTGCGCACTGCCACGCCAGCGGCGGTAGCACAGGCCCGCCACCGCGCCGTAGGCCGCCAGCTCAAAGGCCATGGCCAGCGCCGTGGGCACCATGGGCGGCATTCCGAACAGCACGCTGCGCAGAAGGGGCGTCACAAAGCCCACCAGCAGGCCCCACTTCCAGCCGCATACAAAGCCGCACAGCAGCACCGGCAGGTGCATGGGCAAAAGCATCCGGCCAAAGTTGGGAATGCTTCCCGTCAGGAAGGGCAGCACCAGACCCGCCGCCAGCAGCAGCGCGGAAATCACCAGTTGTTTGGTTTTGTTCGACATCAAAAAATCATCCTTCCGTCATGAAGACATGCAAAACTCCCTTTTCTCCCTTCTTCGGAAGGGAAAAAGGACGCCTTCGTGACATCCGGATGAAAAGGTTGGGTTGATTATACCAGAGGTTTCTTCAAAAGTCCAGCGCCGCCCCTTACGCGCCAAAGCAGGCGAACATCACGATCAGATAGACCACGTACAGCCCGCCGATCAGGAAACCGATCCAGCGCTGGAATTTGCCCTTCCACAGGGCGGGAACCAGCGCTGCCGCGCAGATGATGAGACAGGCGGGAATATCCAGCAGCATGCCCTGATTTTCCACCGTCAGGGGCTTTCCGAGGATCAGGGAGCATAGCGGCATGATCAGCGTCAGGTCCATGATGTTGGCGCCGATGATATTGCCCACGGACAGGGAGGACTGCTTCTTGCGGATGGCGGTCAGGGTGGTCACCAGCTCCGGCAGGGAGGTGCCGATGGCGATCATGGTGGCGGCGACGATGGCGTCGGGTACGCCCAGCAGGGACGCGATGGCGGAGCCGTTGTCGATCAGCAGCTGCGCGCCCAGCACGATAGCCGCCGCACCTACCACGAATTTGACGATGTTGACCGCAATGGTCTTGCCGTTGACGGCAGGGCGTTCAGTGTCCTCCGTGCCCTGCTCCCGGCGGGCGGCGATCAGGCTTTCCACGACAAAGCCCGCGAAGATCAGCAGAATGAAAACACTCTCGCCGATGGAAAGCTGGCCGTCCCGGGTAAAGGCAAACAGAACCAGAACCGCCGCCAGCAGCAGGCAGGCCTTGACGCCAAACTGCTTCCGGCTCATGGCGCATTCCATGCAGACCAGCGACAGGCACATGATCAGCCCCACGTTGGCCGTGACGGAACCTACCGCGTTGCCTACGGCGATATCTGCGCTGCCTTCCAGCGCCGCAAAGACGGAAACCAGCATTTCCGGCAGGGTAGTGGCAAAGCTGACGATGGTCGCGCCGATGATGAATTTGGGAATGCCGGACGCCTCGGCGATCCAGCTGGCCGCGTCCACGAACAGGTCGCCGCCTTTGATGATGCAGATCAGTCCTGCCGCGAAGAAAAGGACGATCCATAATGGGGTGCTGCCGGTAAAGTTCAGGCTCATGAGAAGCTCCTCCTTCGGATGGGATCATGCAAAAAAGAGACTTTCTGCACGATCACCCAATGTGATGTGCTAAAAGTCTCATTACCTATTCCAATAGGCGCATGACCACCGGCGGGGGCCGGGATATGTTGGCCATGTCTTAAGGCAATCCCGTACCATTCGGCAGCGGCGCTAACGATGCCGTTTCCGCCATCTGCTGCTTGCAAAACTCTCGATTTACCTTTAGTAAACCTTCGATTTTTGCCATTGCCTCTGACGAAAAATGCGCTCGTTACCGCATACCTCACAGGTGCGGTATTGCCCTAACAACTACTCCCTTTTAACGAAAGTTAGCATAGCACAACAAAGGAAGACTGTCAATCGAAGCGGGGTGATTTTGCCCCTTTTTTGGACGGCCTTTTTTCGGTGGCGTGCGTTTTCCCTCTTGCGCACGGACGGAAAAAGTGATAAAAAGAAACGGAAAGCAAAATTAACTTTCTTAACAAACCTTGCAGGCAGCGGCGTTTTCCACAAGATGGGCCTTGGATGCTGCGAAAGGAGCGTTTCCCTTATGAAATATCCCTCGGTTTCAGAAAACCTTCGGCAGATCACCAATCCCTATCTGCCCTCGTGGGAATATGTGCCGGACGGAGAACCCTACGTATTCGGCGATCGGGTGTATGTATACGGCTCCCATGACTTCTTTAACGGCGATCTGTACTGCATGGGCGACTATGTGTGCTGGTCGGCCCCGGCAGACGATCTGGGCAGCTGGCGCTATGAAGGCGTGATCTACCGGAAGGATCAGGATCCGCATAACGACGATCTGCAGGGCAATCTCTACGCTCCGGACGTGACCATTGGCCCGGACGGGCGGTACTATCTGTATTACGTGCTCAGCAACGTGAATTTTGTCTCCGTGGCCGTGTGCGACACGCCCGCCGGAGCGTATGAATTCTATGGCTATGTTCATTATCCGGACGGTACGCTGCTGGGACTGAGCGCGGGGGACGAGGCGCAGTTCGACCCGGGTGTGCTGACCGAAAATGGCAGAACCTATCTGTACACCGGCTTTTGCGGCGTGGGCGACCCGAACAAGCACGGGGCCATGGCCACGGTGCTGGACGTCGATATGCTGACCGTGCTGGAAGCTCCCGCTTTTGTGATTCCCAGCACCGCCACCAGCGGGGGCACGGGCTTTGAAGGGCACGAGTTCTACGAAGCGCCCTCCATCCGTAAAAAGGACGGGCTGTATTATCTGATCTACTCTTCCGTCCTGTTCCATGAGCTGTGCTATGCCGTCAGCCGGGAGCCTACCCGGGGCTTTGTTTATCAGGGCGTGCTGGTCAGCAGCGGCGACCTGCACATCGATACCTACAAGCCCGCTTCCAAATGCGCCTACTACACGGCCAACAACCACGGCAGCATGGTGGAGATCGGCGGCGAGTGGTATATTTTCTATCACCGCCACACCAACGGCACCAATTTCAGCCGTCAGGGCTGTCTGGAAAAGCTGCATTTCCGGCCGGACGGCACGGCTTTGCAGGCGGAAATGACCTCCTGCGGCGGCTGCGCGCCGCTGCGGGGCTTGGGGGAATATCCCGCTTATCTGGCCTGCAACCTGTTCAACGAGGTGGAAAAAACCTATGTGCCCTGGTCCGGCTGGATGGACGACCGCTTCCCCAAGATCACGCAGGAGGGCCGGGACGGCGATGAAAACAACGGGTATATCGCCAATATGTGCCCCCATGCCACGGCGGGATTCAAGTACTTTGACTGCCGGGACGTGGGGCGCATCCGGGTGCGCACCAAGGGCTTTGCCGCCGGACGGCTGGAAGTACGCACGGCCTGGGACGGCGAGGCGCTGGGCAGCGTTCCTGTGGAATACGCCAACGTCTGGCACGATACGGAAGCGGACGTCGCCATCCCCGACGGCGTTCACGCGCTGTACTTTACCTTCGAGGGCGAAGGCCGTCTGCAGTTTGCGTCCTTTACCCTGATGGAATAAATTCCATCCCGCTCCTTTCCCCGGCAGCGCCGACGGGGAAGGGGCGGGATTTTTCATTTTCGTAAAATAAAATCCATATTAAAGAAGAAAACCGGGACGCTTCCCCAAGTGGTTTGGGGAAACGTCCCGTTCAGCTTGTCGAAAAAACCCAAGTTGGCCGCTGTTGCCCGCAAACAGCGCTTTGCGGCCCGCCCCGCTATGCGTGGCGGGCTTCGGACTGCGGTAGCCCTTCGGGCTGTCCTCGTCCTCGGGTTTGCGGGGAAAGTGCTGCGGCACAAGGGTTAGGGGCTCTGCCCCTATAACCCCGGCAGGAGGCAGTGCCTCCTGCACCTCCACTTTTTTGACACTCAGCGGCCGGGCCATCGCTCGGCTTATTTATTTTCGTAGACGGACGGCGAAAGGATGCCCACCTCGGGCAGGTTGCGGTACACCTCGTCGTAGTCCAGACCGTAGCCAACGACGAAAGCATCCGGAATTTCAAAGCAGGAGTAATCCACCGTCAATTCGGAAACGCGGCGGGCGGGCTTGTCCAGCAGGGTGGCGATCTTCATGCTGTTGGCGCCCCGGCTGACCAGCAGGCGCTTGAGGTATTTCAGCGTCATGCCGGTATCCACGATGTCCTCCACCAAAATGACGTCCTTGCCCAGGATGCTGCGGTCCAGATCCTTGATCAGCCGCACCTCGCCGGAGGAAACGGTGCTGGCGCCGTAGCTGGACACCACCATAAAGTCGATGGTCAGGGGCAGGTCGATCTCCCGGATCAGGTCGGCGAAGAAAATGCTGGCTCCCTTGAGGATGCACACCATAACGGGCGCTTTTCCGGCATAATCCTCGGTGATGCGCTGGCCGAGCTTTTTGACCGCTTCGGCAATCTGCTCTTTGGTAAAGAAGATCCGTTCCATGTCCTGATACATTTTCCGTTCGTTTTCCATTGCCGGTCACTCCTTATGGTCTGTGGTGGATTTGAGAAAGGCGGCGGGTCGGCAGCTGAGCTGCCACAGGTCTTGTGCGGACGTCCGGCGCAGGCGCTCGGAGGCTGCCAGACCGGGGATCCAGAGAATGCGGTGAGCCTCGGCCAGCAGCCACAGCGCCGGCCGAAGCGGCGCGTCCAGCCGACGGTCGGTCAGGAAACGGCGCAGCGGCTTTTGACCGGGCGCGCCGAAGGGGTAAATCGTATCGCCGGGCAGCGGCGTTCGGAAACAGCAGCGTTCCAGCTCTTCCCGTTTCAGCAGAACGGCGTTTGCGTCCTGCGGCAGGGGAAAGGGGCCGCTTTCCGGCGGGGCGAGCGTGATCTCCCAGAAGCCGCCCGGCAGCGGGAACGCCAGCGGGCCGCTGGCCCGGTTCACCGCAGCTTTCAGAGCCAGCGGCGCCGGAACGGAAAAGGGAAGCAGCGCTTCTCCGCTCTGCCGAAGCAGATGGAGCAGCGTTTGCCCTCGCAGCGCCCGCAGGCCGCCGGGAAGGTTCATCCCCGCGCCCGGGTCGTCTTGCAGCAGCCGATGCAGCGACAGGCTCGTCTCCCGGGAAAGCTCCCGCTCGTCGGGATGCAGCCCGGCCAGCGCCGCGCCCTCCCGGTAAAACCGGCGCAGAGCCCGCAGCCGAAGGGCTTCGGACGCTTGCTCCAGGGAAGGAACATCCAGCGCAAAAACGCCGTTTCCCTGCCGCAGACAGCGTCGGTACACGCCGTCCGCCAGCGCTTCCAGACAGGCTTCATCCTGCCGCAGCGTCTCTGCCGCGGCGGCCAGATGAGCGGCGGCGCCGGGGAAAAGCGCTTCCAGCCGGGGCATCAGCTCCAGCCGGAGAAGATTGCGGGGGGTGCAGGGGGAATCGTTGCTTTCGTCGTGCCGGAAGGGGATCTTCTCCTCCTGAAGCACGTTTTCCAGCTCCTGCTTGGACAGCGCCAGCAGCGGGCGCAGCAGCAGCCCACGGCCAAAGGCCGTTTGGGGAGCGATGCCGCTCAGGCCCTTGCTGCCCGCGCCCCGCAGAAGGTGCATCAGCACGGTTTCCGCCTGATCGTCCCGGTGATGGGCCGTCAGCAGCGCATCGGCAGAAAGCTCGTCCATGCAGCGGACAAACAGTTCCCGGCGCTTTTCCCGGGCCAGCGTTTCCATGCCCGGGGTGTCCATATCCCCCTGCAGCCCGGCTTCCCGGATCGCAATGGGCACGTTCCAGCGGGCGCAGAGGTCTTCCGTCAGCTGCTGATCCAACCGGGAGCTTTCTCCCCGCAGGCCGTGCTGCACATGGCAGGCCGCCAGCCGGAAGCTGCCGTCCTTGCGCAGAAGCGTCAGCCCGTACAAAAGCGCCACGCTGTCGCCGCCGCCGCTGACCGCCGCCAGCAGCAGGGCGTTCTTCCGCCACAGGCCCGCCGTTTCCAGCGAGCCTTTCAGCGCCGCAAGCAGGTGATCTTTCATAAATCACGAAGCAGCGCGGTCAGCTCTGCCGCCAGCCCCTCGGCATGCTCCACGGAAGCCAGCCATTGCCGGGCGTCCTGTTCCCGGCCCAGCAGCAGGGAAAGAAACAGCTTCGTCTGGCCGGTGCGCAGGCAGACGGCTCCTGCCGCCTCCTGTCCGCCGAACAGGCACAGGGCCGGGTCGCCAGGGCGGGCGGTGTTCAGCGCTTCCTCCAGATTGTCGGCCAGATGAGGGCGGGCCGGTTCCGCCGCCGGGGGCAGGGTGTACAGCCGGGTAATCAGCCGGGCGGCGCAATGGCGGAAGTGACGGCTGGCCGCCTCGCAAAGCCGCTTGGAATCGGTGTCCAGCCGCAGAAACAGCGTGGGCTGTTCGCCTTCGGTGACGGAGCAGCTGAGCCGGTAACGGCCCTTGTCCGCCAGCTCGTAGGCCGTGCGGATCTGCCGCTTTTCGCTCAGCTGAGCGGCGTAGCGGGGCGCGGCCAGCAGAATGCGGTCGCGGTCGCTGCGGGGCATGCGGCGCTCGAACAGCTCCAGCGCTTCCCGGCCCCCGCCCGTTAAAAACAAAACGCCCTGTACTGCATGCTGGCCCTCCATGAGGGAACCGTCCCTCAAAAGCTCGTCCAGATACAGGCACATGGGCATGTATTCCATCAATTCCAGCTTTGCCACAAAGGGCCAGAGCTCCTCGCGGGTGCACAGGCCCAGCGCGTCAATGCACAGAAGCAGCCGCAGGCGGTTTTCCGCATCGGAGATATGGCGTTTGGCGAATCCCTCCGGCATGTGCTTTCCCCCTCTCTGGCCTCTTTGGCGCAAGTCCGGCGAATAAAGAAGAAGGATGCGCCGCAGGCAGCTGCGGCGCACCCACCAAATGCCCTTTCGGGCATCGTTTCAACGAGTGCAGCATGGCCTGCCCGAAGGCAGGCGGGCGGCATTAAGCCATGAAGGGCTTGATGTCGTTGAGCAGATCATCGCAGGAATCGGTGTAGATTTCCATGGTGATGGGCTTGCTCAGATCCAGGCTGAAGATGCCCAGAATGGACTTTGCATCCACCACATGACGGCCTGCGCGCAGATCAACGTCATAGGGATAGCGATTCACGATGTTGACGAAAGACTTCACGTTTTCAGCCAAGCTCAGCTTGATGGTCACGGATTTCATCTTGCATTGTCCCCCTTTCTTATTTGGAACGATGACATTATACACCAGCGCTGCCAAAAAAGCAAGGGGACGGGGCAGGGTGAGGCATTGAAAAAGTGCCGGAAAGATCCCTTTGCAGCATTTTCAGCGGTGGAACGGGCGCCGCTGCCGTTTCCGTCCGCTCCCAGCTTGCCAAGAAACCGCAAATCGTGTATAATGAAAGCTGACACTTTTTGTATACAATGACGCAGGAACCTCCAGACTGCGAAAAGAGGTGAGGGCGGTCCACAGGGGCCGGCATTATGGAAAGCAAGGATAAAATGCTGATCACCGGCGGCAATCCGCTGGTTGGGGAAATAACCGTCAGCGGCGGCAAGAATACGGCGGTAGCGGTGATCCCGGCGGCGCTTCTGTGCAACGAGCCCTGCACCATCGAAAACCTGCCGGATATCGAGGACGTGCGGGCGCTGGTGGATATTCTGCGGGGGCTGGGCGCGGAGGTGGACTACCGTCCCGGTCAGCGGATGACGGTCAACGCCGCGAACGTGAAGGAATATCACGTTCCCTACCGGCAGACCCGCCGCCTGCGGGCCAGCTATTACCTGCTGGGTGCGCTGCTGGGCCGCGGGGGCCGGGCCGAGGTGGCCTATCCCGGCGGCTGCAATATCGGCTCCCGCCCCATTGACCAGCATCTGAAGGGCTTTGAAACGCTGGGCGCGTCCATCGAGGACCGGGGCGGCGTGGTGTACGCCAAGGCCGATCATCTGGTGGGCAACGACGTATTTTTCGATATGGTCACGGTGGGCGGCACCATCAATGTGCTGCTGGCCGCCGCCCGGGCCGAGGGCACCACGGTGATCTACAACGCGGCCAAGGAACCGCATATTGTGGATCTGGCCAATTTTTTGAACAGCATGGGCGCGAAGATCCGCGGCGCGGGCACGGACGTGATCCGGGTGCGGGGCGTGCAGAACCTGCATGGCACCAGCTACACGGTCATTCCCGACCAGATCGAGACGGGCACGCTGATGATCGCCGCCGCCGCCACCCGGGGCGACGTGGTCATCCACGGCTGCATTCCCACCCATATGGAAGCGCTGACCGCCAAGCTTTTGGAAATGGGCGTGCGGGTGACGGAAAACGACGACAGCATCCGGGTGCGTCCCCAGGGCGTACAGCGGGCCGTCAACGTGAAAACGCAGGTCTATCCGGGCTTCCCCACCGATCTGCAGCAGCCCATGACCTCCCTTCTGTGCATGGCCAACGGCGTTTCCACCGTCAGCGAGACCATTTTCGAGCGCCGCTTCATGCATCTGGACGAGCTGCGGCGCATGGGCGCGCATATCAAGCTGATGGATCATTCCACCATCCTGATTGAGGGGGTGCGGGAGCTGTACGGCGCGCCCGTCACCGTCACCGACCTGCGGGCCGGGGCCGCGCTGATCGTGGCCGGGCTGATGGCCAAGGGCGTGACGGAGATCTACGAGACCTCCTACATCGACCGCGGTTATGAGCGCATCGAAGAAAAGCTCCGTTCCCTCGGCGCGGACATCCGCCGGGAAAAACTGAGCTGAGTGACCCATTTGAACCCGTCAGGGCGGGGAGGGATGCAGTCTGTACGAAGCCAGCCCATTCGAAGTGCTGGGCGTCAGACCCGGCGCGGACGCGGCGGAGGTACGGGCCGCGTACCGCCGCAAGGTAAAGGAATGTCATCCGGATCAGTTTACGGACGTGCAGCGGCAGAAGCAGGCGCAGGACGAGCTGATCCGGCTCAATCTGGCCTACGAGCAGGCGCTGAAGCTGGCCTCCCAGCGCCGGGTCGGGTTTAATCTGATTGCGCAGGAGGAGGCCAAGCATTTCGCCCTTCGCCTGATGGAGCAGGGCAATCTGGAAAGCGCTCTCCGCCAGCTTTTGCGGGCCGACACCCGGGACGACGGCTGGTACGCCCTGCAGGGAAAAATCCTCATGGGCCTGCACCGCTACGACGAAGCCCACCAGAGCTACCGGGAGGCCATCAAAATCGACCCGGACAACCGGGAATACCGGGCCGGGGCGCTGGATGCGGTTGTCGCAGGCCGCAACAGCAAAAAAATCAACGTCAAAATTCAAAACTGGTTCAAGGACAGCTTCGGCAAACGCTGAGGCTGTTTTTTGAACCATACGATGCATAGGGTTCATGAAAAAAGCGTGGATTTTATATCACACGCTTTTCTTTGTGTTACTGTATTTCCTGCTCCAGCCCGTCAAACTCCGGGGTGCTGAAAAACTCGCCCAGCGTGATTTCCAGCCCGTCACAGAGCTTCTTGACCAGATTGACGGAAACCTCCCGCCGCTTGGGGTCAAGCATGCTGTACACGCTGGACGGGGTAACGCCCGCCCGGTTGGCAAGCTCATTGGGCTTGATGCGGCGCTCTGCGCAAAGCTGCTGAAAACGATTGGCTACTGCGTCCTTGACTGTCATATAAATCACCTCATGAACAGCATAACGGAATTTGCGCGAATGCGTTTTCGCAGTTGCGTAAATTTGAAAAATGTTTTATAATGAGGATAGGAAAAATACGCGGTCGCGTATGACGAAATTGAAAGGAGGGTTGATAATGCCATATGTCTTGAATACACAAAGCGGTAAAATCCATGATGCTTCTAAAGACCATATCAGAGACAAACTTGTGAGTGAAACTGGTGGAAAATACGAGCTATTTGACACCGTACAAGAAGCAAAAGCAATTGCCAAAAGGTATGGAAAAATACCTTCCGCGTGCGGGCAATGTCATTTTCCTGAAGCCGTTGTTGATGAAATGAACACTTAAGGCACTACCGCATAATGCAAAACAGCCGCAGAAGTGATATAATACAGATATGAATAAGCAAATGAGTCTGTCAGCGCTGAGCGATGAACTGTCGCAGGT
>SFGO01000093.1 GCA_004556545.1 Clostridiales bacterium | reverse complement strand
CGCCATCTTCTTCGGCCTGTCCGGCACCGGCAAGACCACCCTGTCCACCGACCCCAAGCGCCTGCTGATCGGCGACGACGAGCACGGCTGGGACGACAACGGCGTGTTCAACTTCGAGGGCGGCTGCTATGCCAAGGTCATCAATCTGGACAAGGAGTCCGAGCCTGACATCTACAACGCCATCAAGCGCAACGCCCTGCTGGAGAACGTCACGCTGGACGAAAACGGCAAGATCGATTTCGCCGACAAGAGCGTGACCGAGAACACCCGCGTTTCCTACCCAATCACCCACATCGAGAAGATCGTGCGCCCCGTGTCCGCCGCGCCCGACGCCAAGAACGTGATCTTCCTGTCCGCCGACGCCTTTGGCGTGCTGCCCCCCGTGTCCGTGCTGACCCCCGAGCAGACCAAGTACTACTTCCTGTCTGGCTTCACCGCCAAGCTGGCCGGCACGGAGCGCGGCATCACCGAGCCTACTCCCACCTTCTCCGCCTGCTTCGGCCAGGCCTTCCTCGAGCTGCATCCCACCAAGTATGCTGAGGAACTGGTTAAGAAGATGGAAAAGAGCGGCGCCAAGGCCTATCTGGTCAACACCGGCTGGAACGGCACCGGCAAGCGTATCTCCATCAAGGATACCCGCGGCATCATTGACGCGATTCTGGATGGCTCCATCCTGAAGGCTCCCACCAAGAAGATTCCTTACTTCGACTTCGAGGTTCCCACGGAGCTGCCCGGCGTGGACAGCCACATTCTGGATCCCCGCGATACCTATGCCGACGCTTCCGAGTGGGATGCCAAGGCCAAGGATCTGGCCGGACGCTTCATCAAGAACTTCGCCAAGTACGAAGGCAACGAAGCCGGCAAGGCGCTGGTGTCCGCTGGTCCCCAGCTGTAATCGAACGTTTCTTTCAGGGGTGCGCTTTTGGGCGCGCCCCTTTTCCTTTTCAGAAATACGTTGGAGGTGAAACCCATGACTCCTGTTATCCGCCGCGCCCGTCCGGGAGATCATTTGCTGATTCGTGAGCTCCAGCAGGAGGTCGCCGCACTGCATTACGAAGGCCGTCCTGATCTTTTCCAAAAAGAAGGCCGATATTATTCCGAGGAGGCGTTTGCCCGGCTGCTGGCCAAACCGGATGAGTTCATCTGGATTGCCGAGGCGGACGGCAAGGCCGTGGGCTATGCCTTCGCACTGGTTCAGCGTGCCCGGAACAACGCGACATTCCGGGATTTCAACCGTTTTTACATTGACGATGTGTGCGTGTCCTCTGCCTGTCAGCGGCAGGGAATCGGCCGTCTGCTGATGGAGGAATGCAAGCAGCAGGCCCGGCGGTCGCACTGCCATACCATTGATCTGGGCGTGTGGAGCTTCAATCATAACGCCATCGCCTTCTATGAAAGCTGCGGCCTGAAGGAGCGAGAAAGGCGGATGGAGCTCATCCTGCCGGACGAAGAAATGATCGACGTCAGCGGCACTGTTCTGGAAACCGATCGGCTGATTCTTCGGCCTTTCCGGGAAACCGATCTGGAGGATTTTTACGCTTATGCCAGCGTGGAGGGCGTGGGGGAAATGGCAGGCTGGCCCCATCACACCAGCATGGAAACCAGCCGCCGGGTGCTGGACAGCTTTATCTGCGGACGCAACATCTTCGCCGTTGTCTGGAAGGAAACGGGCCGTGTGATCGGCTCGCTGGGGCTTCATGAGTCGTGGACCGCAGAAAAAACCGAATACCGCGGCCTGCGCTGCGTGGACGTAGGCTATGTGCTGGCCAAAGCATTCTGGGGACGCGGCCTGATGCCGGAGGCCGTGAGGCGGGTCATTCGCTATGGTTTTGAAGAATGCTGCCTGGATGCGCTGACCGTCTGCCACTTCGAGGAAAACGACCGTTCCCGGCGCGTAATCGAAAAATGCGGCTTCCGCTATGTGGATGACAACGTCTGGCATGCGGAACAGCTTGACAAGGATTTTGTGGAAAAAAGGTATATCCTGATGCGGCCTTGAAGGGAAAGTGTTTCCGTTTGATGGGCCGTCTGTTCCGGAGGAATTTTCGCCTGCAAGGAGATTTTTTTGCGGGATCAGCTTGTCAAAAACCCCAAGTTGGCCGTCAGCGCCCGCAAACAGCGCTTTGCGGCCCGCCCCGCTGCGCGCCGCGGGCTTCGGACTGCGGTAGCCCTTCGGGCTGTCCTCGTCCTCGGTGCTGCGCACCCTTAAGCTGGTTTGCGGGAAAAGTGCTGCGGCACAAGGCTTAGGGGCTTCGCCCCTATAACCCCGGCAGGAGGCATTGCCTCCTGCACCTCCACTTTTTTGACACTCTGCGCCTGCAAAGAAATTTCTTTGCGGGCTTTTTTCTTTCCGCACCCAATCGCGCCATGGGCATATGGTGACAGTGAAAGGCGCAAGGAAAGAGCGCATGGCGCATTCCTTCCCTTGCGGCCAAACAATAAAGGAGGCGTGTTCATGTCTTTCTATTCTTACAAGAACGCCAATCCCTGCTCCTGCCCCGGCGCCATCTCGGGAAATGCGCTGGACGGCCTGCAAGAAAAGGTCTGCGTACAGGTCAAGCGGGTCTACGACAGCTGCCTGCAGCAGGAACAGCTGGATAACAAGGACGTGACCATCACCAGCTACGCCATGGTGGCCAATTCCGGCTGCGGATGCAGCTGCGGCTGCAATAACAACGACAACACGGAAACCGTGGCCCCCACGTCCGCGCCCGTTCCGCCCATTACCTTCGAAAGCTGCCGCTCCACCACGACGGAGGGCACCATCCGCGACCTGACGGTGGAGCGCCTGTGTGACCGTCCCTGCTTCGCCCGGGTACGCTGCAAGATCGACGTGCCGATCGACATCCTGTTCGTGGATAGCCGCTGCGTGGAGTACATCGGCAAGGGCGTCATCACGGTCAACAAGGATGTGCTGCTCTCCATCCCCGACGAATCCATCGTGCCCTATTGTCTGGAAAGCATGGTCAGCGCCATCTGCGTTGCGGGCACTTATCAGGGCAACAACCAGTTCAGGCTGACGGTCTGCGTTACCGTGATTCTGAAGGTGCTGGCGCAGGTAGAAATTCTGATTCCCTCGTATGGCTTCTGCACCGTACCGCCCTGCGAGGAATTTGCGGAGAATGTCTGCGACGAATTCTTCAGCCTGCCGCTGTTCCCGCCTGCGTCGCTGTGCAATAACAACGACGTGGAGCTGAAAAACGCGGCGTGCAATCAGGGCAGCTGCGGCGGCTGTGGGTGCGGCTGTGGATGCAATCGGTGAAAAAGCCAAACGTCCATGAAAAAAGACCGGCAGGAGGAAAACTCCTGCCGGTCGGAATGCCGAAGAGCCGCAAACGCGGCCTTTTTTCTTTGACGGAAAATCAGAGCTTTTCAGCAATGCGCTGAGCAATCTGATCCCCGCACAGGCCGTAGGCGCGCAGCACGTCCATGGCCTTGCCGCTCTGGCCGAACTGATCTTCGATGCCCAGCTTGGTGAAGGTAAACTCGCCGTTGCCCACCAGCACGTCGGCGATCGCGTCGCCCAGACCGCCGATCACGCTGTGCTCTTCCGCTGTGAAGACGTTTTTGCACTTTGCGGCGTAACGGGCCACCAGCTCGCGATCCAGCGGCTTGATGGTGTGCAGGTTCACGACTGCCACATCCTTGCCCTGCTCCTTCAGAAGCTCGGCGGCTTTCAGGCTCTCTTCCACCATCAGGCCGCAGGCGAAGATGACCGCGTCTTTGCCGTCCCGCATCACGTTGCCCTTGCCTACTTCAAAAGGCATGGGATCGAACACGGTGGTGGCCAGACGGGCCAGACGCAGATACACGGGGCCGTCAATGGCGGCAGCCGCTTCCACGGCCTTGTACGTTTCGTTCGCGTCGCAGGGAACGATGACGGTCATGCCGGGCAGAACGCGCATCAGGGCGATATCCTCGATGGCCTGATGGGTGCCGCCGTCTTCGCCGACCGTCACGCCCGCGTGGGTGAAGGCAAACTTCACGTTGTTGTGGGGATAGCACACGCCGTTGCGGATCTGCTCAAAATTGCGGCCCGCGAACACGGCGAAGGTGGAGCAGAAGGGAATCAGGCCCATGCAGCTCATGCCGTTGGCCACGTCCACCATATTGGCTTCCGCAATGCCCAGGTCAAAATGACGCTCCGGGAACGCCTTCTGGAAAATGGCGGTCTGAGTCGCCTGCGCCAGGTCGGCGTCCAGCACGACTACTTTATCGTTTTTCTTGGCCAGCTCTACCAGAGCCTCGCCGTAGGCCACGCGGGTTGCTTTCTTTTCACTCATTGCTCACGCCTCCAATTCCTTGAGGGCCTGGTCGCGCTGCTCCGCGTTGGGAGCCTTGCCGTGCCAGCCAACCTGATTTTCCATGAAGGATACGCCCTTGCCCTTGACGGTATGGCAGAGAATGCAGGTGGGAACGTCCTTCTGAGCGGGCTGATGCAGCGCATCCAGCACCTGCTTGAGATCGTTGCCGTCCGCCACTTCCATCACGCGGAAGCCGAAGGCGGTGAACTTCTGAGCAATGTTGCCCAATCCCATGACCTGATCGTTGCTGCCGTCGATCTGCAGGCCGTTGTTGTCCACGATGTAGGTCAGGTTGTCCAGCTTATAGTGAGCCGCGGACATGGCCGCTTCCCAAACCAGACCTTCCTGCAGCTCGCCGTCGCCCAGAATGGCGTACACATGGCAGGGGTTGCCGGTATGCTTTGCGCCCAGCGCCATGCCGACCGCAATGGAAGCGCCCTGACCCAGAGAGCCGGTGGACGCATCCACGCCGGGGCACTTTTTCTTATCGGGGTGGCCCTGCAGAATGCTGTGCAGCTGCCGGAAATTGGCGAACTCCTTCTTGTCAAAAAATCCCTTTTCGCCCAGCACGGCATACAGCGCGGGGGCGGCGTGGCCCTTGGAAAGCACCAGACGGTCCCGGGCGGGATCGGTGGGATTCTTGGGATCCACCTTCATTACATCTTCATACAGGGCAACCAAAATCTCCGTGGCGGACAGCGAGCCGCCGGGATGGCCAGAACCGGCAGCGGCAGTCATGGTGATAATGTCCCGCCGTACCTGCTTGCAGACCGCTTCCATTTCCGGAATGTTCATGATAACCTCTCCTCTGCTGCGATACTTCAGAGACCCGAAGGCCCTGTTAGCGCATTCTGATTATATCTGTCATTGGAAAGGCTTGTCAACCCATATTTCCAAATTGGTATTTGATTGTTATACGGCAGGTAAAACAGCAGAAAAAGAACAGAAAAAGCGCCCCGCGAGGGGCGGGGCGCAGGCAGCTTCCGTGTTACAGCGTGCCGGTGACAGTCAGCGTGCTGGCCCCGGGCGTGGTGGTCCAAACGCCGGTGGTCGGATCCTGCGTATACGTGGCGGCAGGCACCGTGACCTTTCCGGCAACGGTGGCAAACTGGCCGGTGGCGGCGTCATAGGTGTAATCCGTTCCGGCCGTCCATGCCGTCCCGTTATAGGAAACGGAAATATCCTGAAGAATGGGGCTGAACACGTCCGTGACGACCGCCGCATCCGTCGCTTCGGCGGCCCGGTTGCCGTAGTTTTCAATCAGGAACGTGTAGGTGATCTGCCCGTTCTGGGGCACGGACGCGGGCGCAAGGGCCTTATTGATGCTCAGACAGGGATCGCTGGCGGCGTTGATGGTCGCCGTCGCCGTCACGGCGGCAGGCAGGGCTCCACCGGTGATGGAAGCGTTATTGACGATGGAGGCTTCCAGCGCCCGGGGCGCATAGTCGTTGGTACGGGTCTGATAGACCAGCAGGGCGTTGCCGCCGGCTGGAACGCTGATGCCCGTGACCACCATCGGCGGCCCCGCGGTGACGGTGGGCGCGGCCTGCAGCACGCCGTTCAGGTAATATTTGAGCGTGCCGGTCTTATATTCCAGCGGCGTGACGGTGCCCGCGCCGAAGGCATACGCGCCCAGATCGTCCGTCAGCGTCAGCCCGGTGAAGGCGGACGCGCCGCTGTTGACGATACTGACCGCATAAGCGACGCAGCTGTCGCAGCCATAGGTGCCGGTCACGGCGGTCTTGGTCGCCGTGAGAATATCCACCAGTTCTCCCGTTACGATATTGGAGCGGGTAACGGTGTTGTTATAAGAAAGGGTCGCCTGATTGGTAAAGGTCGCCATATCGATTCCTCCCGAATGGATCGTCCAATGGATGAGATGAAAGAATGAGATGAAAGGAAGGGATGCTTTTTCCCTTCGCTTTACTGTATGCGGGAGGCGGGGGAGGGTGCGGGGGAGACGAGAGCGAGTTTGCTCTTGCGGACGCTTGCACACGCTGAAAATTGTGATATAGTGGTGGAAGGATTCGAACACAGGCGAAAGGGGAACGAAAGATGAAGATCCTTCTGATCCGGCACGGAGACCCGGACTATGAGCATGATACCCTGACGGAGCAGGGCTGGCGGGAAGCGGAACTGCTGGCTCAGCGGATGAAGACCATTCCCGTGGATGGATTTTACCTTTCGCCGCTGGGCCGGGCACAGGATACGGCCAGCGTGACGCTGAAGGCGCTGAACCGTACCGGCGAAACGCTGCCGTGGCTGCGGGAGTTTCGCGGCTGCATCGAGGAACCGTTCACCGGCCAGCGCCGCTGTCCGTGGAACATGATGCCGCAGTATTGGACGAATCAGGAATTGCTGCTGGATCCTATTCGCTGGCGGGAAGACGGCATTCTTCGCACCGGCGATGTGGCGGAGGTCTATGAGGAAACCGCCGCCGGAGTGGACGAGCTGCTGTCCCGCTACGGGCTGCAACGTCAGGGAAATCTTTATGTCGGCGAAAACCAGCCGAAGACCATCGCCCTGTTCTGCCATTTTGGGATCAGCATGGCGATCCTGTCCCATCTGATGCTGATCTCTCCGGCAGTGCTGTGGCATGCCGTGTTCCTGCCGACGACTTCCATTACCACGCTGGTAACGGAAGAACGGCTGCCGGGAAAGATATTTTTCCGCTGCAGCAGCATGGGGGACGCTTCCCATCTGGAAGGGCAGGACAAACCGCTGGGCCGCTCGGGGCTGTTTAGCGAATGCTATGGCTGCGGGGAAGAAAAGCCCGCGCAATGAACGCCTTGAAGCTGCATCTCGTTATTCGGAATCACCGTCTTCTGAACAAAAAGACAAGACGAGCTTTTATCTCTATGCTTTTCAGAAAGGAGAAAACGCAATGTACCCTGAACGAAAAAAAGCCGAGGCGGAATTAAAACTGGCAGGACAGATGAATCCGGGTCCTTGGGAGGAACACTCCCGTCATGTGGCGGAGGCAGCGCAGTATATCGCCGGGGCCTGCGGGGAGCTGGAACAGGAGAAGGCATACGTCTGCGGACTTCTGCACGATATTGGCCGCAGAAACGGGATCAGCGCCATGCGGCATGCGGTAGACGGCTATGACTATCTGATGAGCAAGGGCTGGGATGAACCGGCCCGCATCTGCCTGACCCATTCTTTTCCGATCAGAGACGTGGATACAGACATTGGCCGGAAGGATATTACGCCGGAGCAGTATGCGTTTCTTCGGGATTATCTGGCCGGGACGGAGTACGACGATTATGACCGGCTGATCATTCTCTGCGATTCGCTGGCTATGGCCGAAGGCTTCTGTATTCTGGAAAAGCGGTTGGTGGATACGACCAGGCGCTACGGCGCATTCTCCTTTACGGTGGAACGCTGGAACCATATTTTTGAGATCAAAGCGTATTTTGAAAAGAAGATCGGTCGGTCGATCTATGAACTTCTGCCGGGAATCGAGCAATGCATTTACCAATGAAACAGGGGGCACTGAAAGCTGGCGGATATCCTCGCTTCCCGTAACTGCTGATTTTCATGATTTCTGTGCTCGGAGACGGAAACATCAGAGCTTGTCAGCGGCTATATGTATGAAAATTCCTTTGCTGTCTCATGCCTGAAAGGAAGAAAGGCCAAGGCAAAAGAAACGAAAAAGACGGATTGACGCTGAATCGGCAGGCGGTCTATAATGGGCGGGAGCAGAGGAGAAAGGAGCGGGAAAAAACCATGGGAAACGCCATGAACTCCCATTATCAGGTGCGCCATCTGACCACCGATGATCTGGAACAGTATAATCAGCTGCTGCGCTACGCTTTTCAGGTGACGGAGCAGGAGCTGGCGGAAACAGGCTGGCGGGATGACGAGATCAAGCAGTCGAAATTTCCGGTGCTGGAACGGGCCGACGTGCTGGGCTGCTTTGACGGGCCCAATCTGATTTCTCAAATCGCCGTGTACCCGCTGGAAATGAATATCTACGGCCAGACCTATTCCATCGGCTTTGTGACCAGCGTATGCACCTATCCTGAATACACGGGTCACGGCATCATGAAGCGGCTGATGCGCCTGAGTCTGGAAGACATGTGGATGAAGGGCCAGTCCTTCGCCATGCTGTTTCCCTATTCCATTCCGCTGTACCGGCGGTTTGGCTATGAGATCATCTCCAACAAAATTTCCTACACCGTCAAGGATCGGCAGATTCCCTCCCGGGCCATGGCTCCCGGCTATGTGCGCCGGGTCGGCTGGCAGAGTCAGGATCTGATGGAGCTGCATACCCGTTTCGCGGCGGCTACCCACGGCTGTCTGTACCGCAACAGCCTGGCGTGGGAGGAATACTGGCGCTGGGATGAAGACGACACCTTTGTGGCCGTCTATTATAATGTGGAGGGCGAGCCCAACGGCTACATGGTGTACCTCATCAAGGATGACGTGATGCACGTAAAGGAAATGATCTACCTGAACCGGGAGGCCTACGAGGGCCTGTGGGAGTATATCCGCGCCCACGATTCCATGATTGACGAGGTGCGGGGCAACTCCTATTTCAGCGATCCTATCGCCTTTGAGATGGACGACGGCGACATCCGGGAGGTCATTCGTCCTTATATCATGGGCCGAATTGTGGACGTAGAGCGCTTTCTGGAAAACTATGCCTGCGACCCCAACGAAAGCGGCGTGCGCTTTGCCTTTGACGTTGAGGATGAATTCCTGGACTGGAACAACAAGTGCGTGACGGTAGAATTCCGTCAGGGCCGCTGCTATATGACAGAGGAAGCGCCCGACTATCAGCTCAAATTGTCAATCGCTACGCTGACCACGCTGCTGGTAGGCTACAAATCCGCCCTGAAGCTGTACCGCATGGGCCGCATCGAAGCCGAGCCTGCCGCGGTGCTTCGGCTGGACAAGGCGATCCTCCACGAAGCGCCTTATATTTCCGACTACATCTGATGAGGAAACGGAGCGCTTAACGCTTTGCCGGGCTGGAGCAAAGGCGTCTGCATGTTCTTTTTTCAGGAGATGCAGACGCGTTCTTTTTTTGGAAAAAGTCTGACGGAAAAAGAACACTTTTCCATTCAGTCTGTCGAAAAAACCCCAAGTTGGCCGTTGTCGCCCGCAAACAGCGCTTTGCGGCCCGCCGCGCCGCACGTCTGCGGCCAAGCCCTGCGCTACGCTTGTGCTTGGCTACGCGCTTCATGGCTTTCAGCCATTTCTGGCGCTAGTCGGCCTTCGGCCTCCC
>SFGO01000092.1 GCA_004556545.1 Clostridiales bacterium | reverse complement strand
ATGGCTGAAAGCCATGAAGCGCGTAGCCAAGCACAAGCGTAGCGCAGGGCTTGGCCGCAGACATGCGTGGCGGGCCGCAAAGCGCTGTTTGCGGGCAACAGCGGCCAACTTTGGGTTTTTCGACAGACTGGAACGGGGGATGCGCCTTTGCGGCGCATCCCCCGTTTGTATCCCATTCGTCTGTTCCCTTACGCCTTGCCGCTGACGGTCATTTCGCCCGCGTCGGCGCTGGCGCTGCCCAACGCGCCGTTGGGGAAGCGCAGATCGCTGGCAAAGGCGCGGATGTTTTTCAGAAGCTCGTAGAAATTGCCTGCCACGGTGATGCGCTCCAGGGGCTGATCCCGCTTGCCGTCCTTGAGGGTGTAGCCCTTGGACAGCAGGGAGAAATCGCCGCTGACCGGATTCGCGCCCGCGTGAAGGCCGGACACTTCGGTAATGACGATGCCGTCGCCTACCTGCGAAAGCAGCTCCTCAAAGGAGAGCGCGCCCGGCTCGAAGTACAGGTTGGAGGGAGCCACCCGCACGGGGGAGGAATAGTCCGCCTTGCTGCCGTTGCCCGTGGATTCCACGCCCGCCTTCCGGGCGGTCTTCAGGTTGTGCAGGAAGGTGCGGAACACGCCGTTTTCCACCAGCATGTGCTGATGGGAGGGAACGCCCTCGTCGTCAAAGGGACGGCTGCCCAGGCAGTCCGGCCGCAGGGGATCGTCCACCAGCGTGACGCAGGGCGCGGCGATGGTCTCGCCCAGCTTGCCGGACAGAAGGGACAGCCCCATCTGCTCCGTCTCGGCGGAGAAAACGGTGCTGAATACGCCCAGCAGGCTGACCAGCGCTTCGTTCCAGAAGACCACGTGATATTTGCCGGAGGCCACCGGCTCCGCGTTCAGGCCCTTCACGGCCTGATCCACGCTGTCGCGGGCCAGACGGTCGGGATCCAGCGCGTCAAAGTCCCGGCTGATCTGCACAAAGCCGCCGGTGGAGACATTGTCGCCTTCCTTGACGTTGGCGCCGCAGTACAGGTCGCAGAAGTTTTCCGTGTAGGTCTGATCCATGCCGAAGCTGTTGGCGATGCGCACGGTGTGTTTGGTGGTCTCCACCATGTTGTAGCCGTTCAGATACCGGCTGTCCGCCGCCTTGCAGGCGTTCTCCATGGCTTCGATCTTCGCCAGCTTGGCTTCGGGAGCGACCTTGTCCAGCTCCGGCTGGTACAGCTCCAACTCGGGAACCTGACCGCCGCCCTGATACAGGGGCTGCTCGTCGTCGCTTTCGCACAGCGTGGCCGATTCGATCACGCCGCGGATCAGCTGGCCGATGGATTCCTCGTCCAGCGCCTCGGTGGAAGCGTAGCCCATGCGGCCGTTCACCAGCCCCCGGAAGCCCAGCCCCCGGGTGTGGTTGGATTGATAATCCTCCAGCGCGCCGTTGTTGCGCATGGCGGAAAAGTTTTCTTTTTCGCTCAGATAAGCTTCCGCCGCTTCGATCCCGGCTGCCTTGGCCTGAGCCAGAAGTTCCTTGATGTAATCCTGCTTCATAAGATAACCTCATTTCTGAAGTCGTTGAGAAATCGTTGTTTGTTTTAACCTTTGCGGTCATATCCCACCCCATGTCCCTCTACGCCCCTGTGGCGCGCAGTCCGGGGTCAAGGGGCAGTGCCCCTTGCGCGAGACCTTCCGCCGAGCGGCGGCCATTTCCGGCCAACCAGCATTTCGCCGACCAGACCGGCGAGCCGTGGCACCCGTCGTGCCACGGCGGTATAACCCCGGCCAACCTGCAAGTCCTCTACGCCCCTGCGCGGCAAAGCCGCGCAGTGACGGGTGCAGGGCTTTAGCCCTGCTGCCGGCCGCCGACCGTGATGGACTTGACGCGGATCCAGGGCTGGCCCACATTGACGGGAACGGAGCCGCTCATGCTGCCGCACATGCCCTGCGCCATCACCATGTTCTTGCCGACCCGGTCGATCTGCATCAGAATATCGCCGCCCTTGCCGACCAGACTGGCGCCCCGCACCGGGTGGACGATCCGGCCATCCTTGACCAGATAGCCCTCGTTGACCGCAAAGTTGAACTCGCCCGTGGCGGGATTCACCGAGCCGCCGCCCATGCTGGCCGCGTAAAGACCGTCGCCCATGGTGGCGATCATCTCCGCCTCGTCGTCCAGTCCGGGCGCGATGAAGGTGTTGCGCATCCGGGAGGTAGGCGCGTAGGCGTAGCTCTCCCGGCGGGCGCTGCCCGTGGGGGCCATGCCCATCCGCCGCCCGTTCAGACGGTCGATCATGTAGTTTTTCAGAATGCCGTTTTCAATCAGCACCAGACGGTTCGTGGGCATGCCTTCGTCGTCCACGTTTTCGCTGCCCCATTCGTTGGGCATAGTGCCGTCGTCGATGGCCGTGACGCAGGGCGCGGCGATCTGCTGGCCCAGCTTGCCGCAGAACTCGCTCATATTGCTGGCGATGCTGGTGGCTTCCAGACTGTGGCCGCAGGCTTCGTGGAAGATCACGCCGCCGAAGCCGCTGCCGATGACCACCGGCATCACGCCGGAGGGGCAGTAGGGCGCGTGCAGCATTTTCACGGCTGTCTTGCCCGCCCGAAGTCCCATCAGGGCCGGGTCGATGGTGTCGATGAAATATTCAAAGCCCTTGGCCGCGCCGGGAGCCTCGCCAGCGGACTGGTTTTCCGTCCCATTGGAGGCCACCGCTTGACAACGCATGCGGGAATAGACCCGGGTATCGGTCACATACAGGCCCTCGCTGTTGCAGATGAGCACGTCCTGCTCGCTGTCGGTAAAGGTGCAGACCACCTGAGAAATCTCGTCGCCCGCGGAGCGCGCCGCCGTGTCCGCCGCCCGCAGAAGGTCGATCTTCCGCCGGGTGTCCACGTCGGAGGGCTTCATCCAGATGGGATGACGGTTGACGAAGTGCCGCTCTTCCAGCGCCTGCGCCGCCGTGCGGCCCTGACGCTGGGTGCGGATGGCCGAAGCCGCCTCTTTGGCGCATTTCAGCAGGCCCTCCCGGCCAAAATCGTTGGTGTAGGCGTATACGGCGGTCAGCCCGTCGTACACCCGCACGCCCGCGCCGTGCAGACGGCCCGAGTTCACGCGCTCCACGCGGCTGCTCTGCAGGGTCACGGCCTGATCCCGCCGGTCCTCTGCAAAGATCTCCGCAAAGTCGCCGCCGGTGGATAAGGCGGCGTCCAGCGCTTCCATGGCAAGATGCTTGTCCAACATTCGCTTGTTCTCCTCTCGCTGATGGGATGGGGTTTGGGTTTGGGCCGCTGTGCGTCCCTGCCTTTATTTCAGAATTTCGTCAAAATTCGCGTCCGCTAAGCTGGCGGCGGTAAAGGTGGCGCTGGGATTGGCGCTGGCAGAGCCTACGCCCAAAACGCGCATGCCGCCGTTCAGGGCCGCTTCTACGCCCGCGTCCGCGTCCTCCACCACCATGCAGTTTTTGGGGTCGAGACCCAGCAGCTTCGCGCCCAGCAGGAAGACCTCCGGATTGGGCTTGCTGTGGGTGATCTGGTTGCCGTCGGCCACCGCGTCAAAATAGCTGCTCAGGCCGATCTGCCGCAGAATGATGGGGGTGTTTTTGCTGGAAGAGCCGATGGCGATCTTCACGCCGCGCTTTTTCAGCATTTCCAGCGTGTCCATGGCGCCGGGCAGCATATCCGCCGCCGTGAGCTTCTGGATCAGCTCCACATAGTAGCCGTTTTTGCGGGTGGCCATTTCCACCTTCTGCTCCTCGGTATAGGTCTTCGTCGCCTTTTCCAGAATGATCTCCAGACTGGCCATGCGGCTGACGCCCCGCAGCCGCTCGTTGACCTTGCGGTCAAAGGGGATGCCCTCTTCATCGGCCATGCGCTTCCACGCCAGATAATGGCAGTCGTCAGTCGAAACGATGACGCCGTCCAGATCAAAAATAACACCCAGAATCGGTTCGTGCATTGGTTTGATGCCTCCTTATGGGATTGGGGAAACGGCCCTGAAAAGGGAGCGTTTCCTAAGGGGATTATAGCATTTTTTCGGGGTGGTGGGAAGGGGGAGAAGGGCGGGGGAAAAAGCCCCCGGAATCAGGGGAAAAAGCATCGAAAATGTGAAGATTTTGTTTCAATCCTACTTGATTTTTTTCATAATTAGTTTTACAATGTAAACAAGGCTGTAAATAAGTCTTTTCAAGGCAAAGCACTGCAGAAAGGAACGAAATTTCCATGGCGAAACGCATCCTCCTTGTTGACGATGAGCCCCTGATTGTTAAGGGTTTGAAATATACGCTGGAACAAGAAGGCTTCGAGACGGATTCCGCCGCCGACGGCGACGAAGCGCTGACCAAGTTCTTTGCAGGCCATTATGACTTCATTCTGCTGGACGTGATGCTGCCCAAGGTGGACGGCATCACCGTGTGCCAGCGCATCCGGGAGCACAGCAACGTGCCCATCATCATGCTGACCGCCAAGGGCGAGCAGATCGACAAGATCCTCGGTCTGGAATACGGCGCGGACGATTATATGACCAAACCCTTCAACATTCTGGAGGTCAAGGCGCGCATCAAGACCATCCTGCGCCGCACCGCCGCGTCCAGCCAGAACGACGTGCGCCGCACCATTCGTGTCCACGATATGGAGATCAACTCCGTCAACCGCTCCGTTACGCTGGGCGGCAACGAAGTCCGCCTGACCGCCAAGGAGTTCGACCTGCTGCAGGTGTTCGTCAACAACCGGGGCAAGGTGTTCAGCCGGGAGTCCCTGCTGGAGACCGTATGGAAGTACGACTACACCGGCGACGCCCGCACCGTGGACGTCCATATCCGCCGGCTCCGCGAGAAAATCGAACGCAATCCCGCCCAGCCCGAGTTCATTTTCACCAAATGGGGAGTGGGTTACTATTTCACCGACAAGGACTAAACATCCCTTTTCTTCCATCCGCTGGAAGATCATGCTCGCCTTCCTGCTCATCGTGGGGGTCAGCTACTATCTGGTAGCGACCTCCCTCATCGGGCTGGTGGGCGATTCTTTGTTCAGCGACCGCATGCGGCAGGATCACGCCGCCGCCGATCAGCTGGCGGCGGAGCTGGGGCCGCTGTACGCCGCGCGGGATATGGAAACGGCCCAGCAGCTGATGGAAACAGCCGGAGGCGAACTGGGCGGACGGCTGATGCTGCTGGATCAGAGCGGCAAGGTGCAGCTGGATACCTTCTGCGAGCTCAACGGCTCCCGGCTGGAGCTGCCGGAGGTGGTATCGGTGCTGGCCATGGGCAGCGCGTCGGACTACGGCGTTCACCGGCTGGATGAAGCAGGCGGCGAAAACAGCTGGCTCCGCTGGCTGCGTCCCTACGACCCCAACGCCGAATGGGTGGCTTACTGCACTTCCGCCCTGACGGCGGACGGCGTGGTGCAGGGCGTGCTTCTGTATTCCTCGCCGGTGCAGGAAATGATGGACCGTCTGGCCTCCCTGCAGACCCGGATGGTGGTGTATTTCCTCATCGCGGCGGCGGCGGCGATGGTGTTCGCACTGATCTTCTCCCGGGTGCTGACCCGGCCCATCGTGTCCCTGACCAAGAGCATCCAGCGCATGGGTCACGGCGACCTGTCCGTGCGGGTGCCGGTGAAGGGCTCCGGCGAGCTGCGGCGGCTGAGCGAAACCTTCAACACCATGTCCGAAAAGCTGCAAATGCTGGATACCAGCCGCAATCAGTTTGTATCCAACGCCAGCCACGAGCTGAAAACGCCGCTGGCGACCATGAAGATCCTGCTGGAAAACATCATCTATCAGCCGGAAATGGACGCGGATATGCGCACCGAGTTCCTGACGGACATCAACAAGGAGATCGACCGGCTGAACAGCATCATCAGCGACCTTCTGACGCTGGTGAGCATGGACTCGAAGGCCATGCGCCTGAACCGCACCACCTTCAGTCTGGCGCAGGTGATCACCGATACGGCCCACCGGCTCCAGCCCGTGGCGGAGACCCATCATCAGGAATTGAAGCTGGCCCTGAACGACCGCTGCGAGATGTACGCCGACTGCGCCAAGCTGACGCAGGTGGTGTACAACCTGATGGAAAACGCCATCAAGTATACGCAGGAGGGCGGCACGGTGAAGGTGCGGCTGATCCGTTCCGGCCGGGATGCGGTGATGACCGTCACCGACAACGGCCCCGGCATTCCCCGGGAAGATCAGGCCCATATTTTCGACCGCTTCTACCGGGTGGATAAGGCCCGCAGCCGGGAGACCGGCGGCACGGGTCTGGGGCTGAGCATCGTGCATCAGATGGTGCTGATGCACGGCGGCAGCGTATCCGTGGAAAGCGAAGAGGGCAAGGGCTCCACCTTTACCGTGGAGCTGCCCATCCATCAGGGCTGAGGCAAGGAGAAACGTCTATGTCTGTGGAAGCTGCGAAGAAAGGAAAAACAAAGCGCCGGATGCTGGCGGAATATCCGATTGCCGTAAAAGTGGAAGTGCAGGAGGCACTGCCTCCTGCCGGGGTTGTAGGGGCAGAGCCCCTGAACCTTGCGCCGCAGCACGTTTCCCGCAAACCAGCGAAGCGCTGTTTGCGGGCGCCTACGGCCAACGCGGGGTTCAGGCTGAAGCGCCGCCTGCTGCTGGCCGTCCTGCTGGCCGCGCTGGGCGGGCTGCTCTGCTCCTGCACCCGGGCGGCCAATCCGCTGGTGCAGGCCGAGGCTACGCCCTTGCCCGGCGTGGAGCAGACCATCCATGCCGCTTCGGCTGCGGAGGATAACGCCGTTTCGTGGGATGTGGTGCTGTATTTCCGCTATCTGGACTATCCCATGCTGACGGGCGAGCGCCGCACCCTGACCGTGCGGAAGGACGAGAGCAGCGAAGCGGCGCTTCTTCGGGCGCTGCTGGCCGGGCCGTCCGCCGGGAAAATGAATCTCCGCCGGGTGCTGGGGGAGGACGTGGGCCTGAAGGACGTGACGGCCAGCGGCGAAATGCTGTTTATCACGCTGACCAATTCCCTGCTGCGGGACGGCATTCCCGATGCGTGGCAGACGGATGAATTCTGGGCCGAAGAAGCCCCCGCCCGGCGCAAGCTGGCCATGGTCAGCATTGCGGATACGGTGATGGAAAATCTGCCCTATACCCGGGTGCAGATCATGATCGACGGGGGAGAGAGCGCCGCTATCCGGCTGGATCGAAGCTACTACCTGACCGGGGAGCAGGGCCCGGCTGACCCGCTGAGCCGGGACGAAACCCTGCTGCTGAGCCCGTACAACACCGCCGCTTTGCTGATGGAGGCATGGCGGAGCCGGGATTTCGACGCCTTTTACGATTTCACGCTGGCGGACGAGCTGCCGGTGCCGGAGCAGTTCCGGACGGAGCTGGACGGCGCGCCGGGTCTGGCGGACTATACGCTGACCGCCGGGATGGTCAACGGCAGGAAGGCTTCTCTGAACGTGGACGGCACGCTGCTGAAGGACGGCGTGACTTCTGCGCTGGAGGCATGGCCGCTGACACTGGAAAAGCAGGACGGCGTGTGGAAAATTCCGCTGGAGACCCTGCGGCGGCTGATGGGGCTGTAAGGAAAAAAGATAGCGAAAACCGCCAATCCCACCGAAAAAAAGGAGAGAGGACTGCCTTGAAAGGGAAAAAACGCGCGTTGGCGCTGCTACTGGCGGCGCTGCTGCCGGGGCTGTGCGCCTGTCAGGCCGGGGACGGTCTGCCTACGTCGGAAGCTTCCCCGGAGGTCACCTTGCCCCCGGCGTCGCAGAGCTATGTAGCGCCCATCGGCGACGCGGCGCTGGAATATACCGCCGACGCGACGCTGTATTTGCCCCGGCACAGCGGCAGCCGTCTGACAGCCGTCGTCAGCCCGGTAACGTTTTCCGCGTCCCGGCCCCGGGCGGAAAGTCTGGTGCGGGCGCTTTTGAATCAATCGGGCACGTCCACCGCCGCCGCGCTGGGCGGAAACGTCAAGCTGGCGCTGTACGGCGCGAACCCGGTGGAGGTCAGCCGGAATACGGCCACGGTGAATCTGGCCGCGACGGCGCTTCAGCTGAACCGGGGCGATCTGTACATCGCCTTTCAGGCCATCGCCAACACATTGACGGAGCTGAAGGAGATCGACTATGTGAATTTCCTCATCGTCGATCATCCCGTAGGGCTGGACGTGGCCAACACCCTGCCCATGGGTTCCTTCAGCCGGAGCCTGAGCGAGGATTTGGCTTCGGTCTACGAGCAGCGTCTCAGCCGCCGGGTGGGCCTGAACGAAAGCGCGGAGGACAAGTCCCTTTCCGCCAATGTAACGCTGTATTATCCGCTGGCGGGCACGCCGGGGCTATTGAGCGAGGAACGCTCCCTCAGCTTTGCCAACCAGAAGACCTCGGACATGATCCTGCAGATCATGCGGGAGCTGAGCAAGGGCGCGTCGGTAGACGAGATCGACTCGCCGCCGCTGAACCTGCTGGTGGAGATGCTGACCGACGATCCGCAGGTCGCCTACTCCGACGAACTGGGCGGCAATGTGATTACCCTGAACTTTTCCTATTCCCTGAACGACATGCTGGAAAAGGCGAACGTGAGCCGGGCCAACTGCATGGCTTCCCTGTGCTACACGCTGTGCAGCTTTTTCCCCGCCGCGTCGGGCGTGACCGTGACCATCGGCGAGCAGCCGGTGGAGACACTGATGCTGACCGACAGCTTCACCAGCTCCATCGTGTTTACCGATCAGGTGATGAAGCGGGCGGATTTTGCTTCGCTGCTGTGCGATCTATGCACCCTGTACTTTGCCGACGGCGAGGGCCGGGGCTTACAGGCCAGCCGTCGGCCGGTGGTTTACTACCAGAAACAGAATCCCCGGTCGCTGCTGCTGGAGCTGAGCAAGGGGCCGCAGCCCTATGACGAAATTTCCAATCTGGTATCGGTGATGCCGGAAGGCAGTCTGTCCGACGCGGACATTCTGGGGCTGGCGCTATCCGGGCGGACGCTTTTGGTGAATTTTGCTCCTGCGTTTCTGGATGCGGGGCAGAGCATGGACGGCCAGCAGGAGCGGCTATGGGTTTATGCGATGACGAACACGCTTTGCGAAAATCAGGCGGTGGGCAGCGCGGCGTATTTTGTTTCCGGCGAAACGCCGGAAGGGTTTTCCGGGGAGATCTACTGGGGTGGGGAGTTTTATCCTCTGAAATGAAATAGAGACAAGAAAAGCGGGAGAGGTGCGGAAAGCGCGGCTCCTGCTTTTTTGATTTCAAAAGGTGCGGTAGTGCGGGCTAAGTCGGGGTTTACCCCGAGGGAAGCTAGGTGGGTTTCCTGATGGAAAAAATGGCCCTATGGGGGCTCGCTGAGTGAGGGTCTCGCCGATTGTTTGCCCCGAGGAAAGCCCTTGTGAGTTTTCTCGCCGACTACGGTCCGAAGGGGTGCAGAGGGCGAGCGGAAAGCCCCCTGCTGGCATCAATAAGCGACAACTTTGCCGAAGAAATTCCCCCCGGCGCGAATTGGGACTTGCCGTCCCAAGGGGCGCTCTATTGTTTCGGTTGGCGATCCGAAGGGGGTGCAGGGGGGCGAGCGGAAAGCCCCCCTGCTGGCATGACAAGAGACAACTTTGCCGTAAGCAAATTCCCTTGGTGGGGCCTGACGCGCCGACTCCGGCGCGGGAGAAGGGCTTGCAGCCCTATGGGGCGCTCACACTTTTCTTTCGGTGGCGAAAGAAAAGTGTGCAAAAGAA
>SFGO01000091.1 GCA_004556545.1 Clostridiales bacterium | reverse complement strand
CGAGGACGAGGACAGCCCGAAGGGCTACCGCAGTCCGAAGCCCGCCACGCATAGCGGGGCGGGCCGCAAAGCGCTGTTTGCGGGCAACAGCGGCCAACTCGGGGTTTTTCGACAGACTGAGTGAAAATAAAACCTGAAAGCAGAACTTCAGAACAGAACTTGAGAACAGAAGGGAGCGCCCGCTCATGAGAATCGTTCACATCAACGTGACCGCCGCCTTCAGCACCGGCCGCATTGCCGTAGAGCTATGCCGTCAGGCCATGAGGGAGGGACACCGGGCGCTTTTGTGCTATTCCCGGGGCGTTTGCCCGTCGGATGTGCCCAGCTACCGCATCGGCAGCACGGTTCAGACGGCGGGCTATACGCTGCTTTCCCGGCTGACGGACCGGCAGGGCTTCTTTGCCCGGCGGGAAACGGAAAAGCTGGTGGCCCAGCTGAAAAAGTTCAAGCCGGATATCGTCCATCTGCATAATCTGCACGGCTCCTATCTCCATCTGCCTACGCTGTTTGCCTATCTGAAGGAAAACGATCTGCCCACCGTGTGGACGCTGCACGACTGCTGGGCGTTCACCGGTCACTGCGCCTATTTTTCGCTGGGAAAGGACGCTGCGCCCGGGGAGGACGCAGGCGGACGCAGACGGCGGCATGCGGAAGCCTGCGGCGAGGGATGCCTGCGCTGGCAGGGCGGCTGCGGTTCGTGCAGCCTGCTGCGGGAATATCCCCGAAGCTGGTTCCGGGATCAGAGCGCCCGAAACTGGCGGGAGAAGCGGGCGCTGTTCAGCGGCCTGCCCCATCTGGTGCTGACCACGCCTTCGGAGTGGCTGAAAACCCAGGTGGAGCACTCCTTTTTGGGGCAGTATCCCGTGTACGCCCTGCCTAACGGCATCGACACCGACGCTTTTGCCCCCTGCGCGGATGAGGCGTTTCTGCGCAACGCGGCCCATTATTATGGGCTGGACGAAGCGGAGGGACGGTATCTGGTGCTGAGCGTGGCCAGCACGTGGGAGCCCCGCAAGGGGCTGGAAGACCTGCTGGAACTGGCGGAAAAGCTGGGCCCGGAATACTGCGTGGCGGCGGTGGGGCTGGACGAATATCAGATTCGTTCCCTGCCGGAACATTCCGTGCTGGGGCTTCCCCGCACGGGCAACCTGAACGACCTGTGCGCCCTGTATACGGCGGCGGATCTGTGCGTCAGCCTGAGCCACGCGGAAACCATGGGCATGACGCTGGTGGAGGCGCTGGCCTGCGGCACGCAGGTGCTCTGCTGGGACGTGACCGCCATGCCGGAAATCGTCACGGAACAGGTGGGCCGCGCAGTGCCCATGGGAGATTTCGATGGGCTGGCGCAGGCTGTGCGGGAGCTGTGCGCCCAGCCGAAAGACCCGCAGGTCTGCCGGGCCCGGGCGCTGGAATACGCCGCGCCCCGGCGGTTCCGGGCATATATGCGCCTGTATGACGGTATGTACCGAAACGGCCCCGGCTATTTGCAGGCGGTGGAGGAAGCCTGCCGGGTGCGGACGGAAGAAAACTGACGGATGCGAACGATGCGATACGAAAGGAGACGGCTGCGGATGAAAAAGCCCCGCTGCGCAGGAGGAAAGAAGCTGGCGCTCTGTCTGCTGGCGCTTGCGCTGCTCACCGGCTGTTCCCGCTGGAAGGTGGAGGGACGAACGGTGGAAGCAGCCCCGGCGCTGGAGCTGCTGTCCATGCCCGCCTATGAAGACAGCGAAGAAGGCGTACCTGCCGCCGCATCGACTGCATCGACTGGAGAAACGGCGCTGCGGGTGGATCTGTGGCTGGACGCTTCGCAGGTCATGGGCGGCGTGAACGAGCATGCGGAAAGCATCTACCCCCGTGCCAGCGCCAAGTACCGTCAGGGCGGTTTTCATTACCGCTATCAGGGGCAGGTGGGCTGGTACGAGAACGTGCTTCAGGAGGCGCTGGCCGCCGCCGAGGGTTCCCGCGTCCGGCTGCTTCGGGCGGGAAACGAGCGCCTGACGGACGATTTTCTTCGTTCGCAGGGCTTTGACGGCACGGAGGAGCAGCTGCGTTCCTTCCGCCGGGATCTGCTGACCTATGCCGTTGACCCCATGCCCGACGTGTTTTCGTCTTTTTCTTCCGAAAAAATGACGGACAGCTTTTACGCGCTGGGCTCGCCTCTGATGAACCAGATGGAGCGCTTCGCCGGGGACGGCGGCGCGCTTTTGGAAAATCCGGGCCGGGTGGAGCAGATGAACGGCGCTTTGCAGACGTTTGCCGCGGCGTTTCATCAAAAAAAGGAGGAGCCGCCTGCGGAGTACAGCGCCGTGGAGAAGGACGATGATTCGCCGCTGTTCTACGCCCTGCAAAATCTGGATCTGTCCCGGCTGTCGGTCATCACCTGCGACCCGGCGGTGCTGCGCCGCCTCAGCGGCACGGAGACGGACGGCACGCCGGTCGATTATCTGGAACAGATTCTCAAGGAGCGGGGCGTGTTCGATCAGGGGCTGATGGCGGGGCTGTACGTGATGCAGCTGGATTACATGGGCCAGATGACCAGCTTCGGCGCGGCGGACTTTGCGGAGCCGCTGCTCTGGGGACGGCCCGACTATGCGGAAACCCGGGCGACCCAGGGAGCCATGCCCATGCCGCGCCTGCTGCTGGCGCTGGTAGTGGGTCAGCCAGCACAGGTGCGCGCCTATACGGAAAAATGGAACAGTCTGCTGGATCAGGACGAGAAATTGCAGGAAACCCGCGGCCCGGAAAAAGGCCAGCTTTGCTATACGGCAAACGGAGAAACGGTGACGCAGCAGCCCTTTGCCTTCTTTTACGAATATACGGACATTCAGCGGCCCTCGGCGGGGCTGTATACGCAGCGGGAGGAAGGCTTCGCCGTACAGGCGGAAAGCGGCGCGGTCAGCCGGGAAAACGGCCTGTACACCGTTCGGCTGACAGGCCGGGAGGGCAGCGAAAGCCTGACGCTCCGCTGGCCGCTTCAGCAGATGGAGGGCGCGGAAACGCTGGACTTGTCCCAGCTGACGGGAAAGAGCGTCCGGGTGATCGATTCGCTGCTGCTGGATTCCGTTCTGCCCAACACGCCGGAAACGGCAATGGAAAGCGGGGCGGACAGGCAGGCGCTGACCCTGCGGGACAAGCAGTACGTTTTTGTCCGGCAGGAAAATCCTTTTGACGATGCGCCGGAACAAAGCCCCTTTGCACTGACGGGGCTTCGGTGGAATGAAGAACGCCACTGTCTGGAAGCAGAACTTCAAGTGGAACGGGAAAAGCTGAAAAGCGGCTATTATCGCCTTGAAGTGGAAGCAGAGCTGTCCGGACAGCAGATTTTGTGGCCGAAAGTGGAATGGGAGAAACGTCTGGGCACGGAAATCACCAACAGTCAGATCAGCACATGGGAGAGCTTTACCCAGCATTTGTACCGCTGCGGGCGGCGGCTGAAAAACGTGCCCAAGCAGTTCGACCACGCCTGGGGCCCGGCCACATCCAAGCCCTATCAGGACGTGACGATCCCCGATTTCCCGCCGGTGTACCGGGCGCTGCACCTGCAAAGCCTGCTGGAGCAGCTTCGGGAAGGAGCCAATGTGGAAAACGTTCCGCTGATCCGCTGCGTTCTGGATGTATTCGTGGCGGACGTGCCCAATCCGTAAGGCAAAGGAGAACTGGGAAACCATGGGGAACAGAAGAAGCCGTCTTCGCTATTCCAATCGGACGAAAGTGCTGCTGTGCTATCTGGCGGCGTTCGGCCTGCCGGTACTGTGGATGCTGGCAGGGTTTTTCTGGGGCTATCCCTATAAGCTGGCGGGAAGCGCGCCCCATATCGCGGAAACCCTGCTGGGGCTTTTCCCGGGGCAGGCCCGGCTGACTGCCGCCGCTTCCGCCGCCGAAACGCCCGCAGGGGCGGCGCCGGAGCTTTGGCGGCTGGCGCTGCGGCAGCGGGAGGAACAATGGCTGCTGTTCTGGGCCGCCGTTTGGGCCGCCGCGTGGCTTTTGACGCTCCTTTTGCAGCTTGGCTGGCGGCTTCGGCACAGCAAGCCCTGTTTTGCCGCCCGGAATACCCGGCGGGCCATTCGGGATTACCGCCTGACGCAGACGGTGATCTGGGCGGTGAATCTGGCGGGCGCGGCGGTGCTGTGGCTGCTGGGCGTGCAGTTCGTGCAGGGCCGTACCGGCTGGGATTATGCGATTTATTTCAGCCCGTTTCTGCTGAACGCTCTGGCGGCGGTCGGCTGCTTCCGGCTGGCCGCGCCGCCGGTTCTGAGCGGAAAGGGAGCGTTTTTCAAGCGCCTGTAAGAAATTTTGAAAAATTTTGAGAAATTTTTGGGAAAAGGGGAAGCGCCATGGGATGCTATGTGCTGGCGGTAGGCGGCACCGGAAATAAAATTCTGGAAAGTCTGGTCTATCTGGCGGCGTTGGACGGGCTGTATACGCTGGACGAAGCCGGGAACCAAACGCCGCTCACGGAAGTCACGCTTCTGTCCGTGGATGTGGACGCGGCCTGCGGCAACACCACCCGGGCCAAGCGGGCCGCGGAAAGCTACGGACGCCTGCAGGAGGCGTTCCGGCGCTATCCGGCGGAGCATCCCGGCTTTCACACGGCGCTGACGCTGGAACGTTGGAACATGAACCTGTCCCGGCGGGCCATGTCCGTGGACAAAATGGTGGAGAACCACCGTCGAGATCAGCTGCTGAGCCGCACGATCTTCAGCCGCACGGAATCCGCGCTGGAATACAGCGAGGGATTTCGCGGCCATCCCGATCTGGGAGTGCTTTTCTTTCATGATCTGCTGAATTCGCTCGACGATCTGCGCCGGGAAGGCCAGCCCGATGAAATGAATCGTCTGCTGGATCGGATTCAGGCGGAGCTGGACCGGGACGAGACGGTGAAGCTGATCCTGTGCGGCAGCATCTTCGGCGGCACGGGCGCGTCCGGCATTCCCGCCGTGGCCCGGTTCCTCCGCAAGCGCTTCGCTGCCCGCAGCCAGCGCTTTGAGATGGGCGCGATGCTCATGCTGCCCTATTACCGGGTACCCGATTCATCCGCTGACGAGAACGCGGAAATCGTCGTAAAGAGCGATGATTTTCTCGACAAGGCCCGCACGGCCCTGCAATACTACGGCATGGAGGGCATGATCCGGGACGGAGAGCAGGACGAAAACGGCGTGTTTGACGCGCTGTACCTGCTGGGTCTTCCCCCGGAGGGCTTTGTGACGACCCGCCGTTACTCCACCGGCTCCCAAAGTCAGGAAAACGACGCCCATATGCTGGAATGGCTGGCTTCCCGGTGCATCGCCGCGTTTTTCCGCACCGGCTTCCGGGGCGCGGAGCAGCACCATATGGACTGCTATTATTATCAGCTGCATACGCCGTCCTTCTGCTGGCAGAGCTTCGATCAGGAGGAAAAAGCGTACCGGCGGGGCTATGGCTCGCTGCTGAAGGCGGCGGCGCTGTTCTTCGCCGAGTGCTATCCTACGCTGAAAAGCTGCATTTCGCTGGACAGCCGCCAGAGCGCACGGGTCAACTACTGCGCGCCCTATTTTGCCCGCCGTCCGGCAGCGGAACGGGAAAAGCTGGAAGAGCTTTTGCAGACGCTGTACCGTTTCCTGAATTTTTACGCCAACTGGATGATCCAGATCGTGCGCACGCTGCCGCCCATCCTTTGCCAGCCGGCCGAGGAAGGCCGCCTGCCTCAAAATGAGCTGCTGGATGCCAACCTGCTGGAAGAGCTGCTGGTTTTGCTGACCCAATACGGCCTGAAGCCGGAGGAACGCAGCCGCGCTGAAAAAGATCAGGCGGCGGAACGCCTTCAGCGGGAGCTGCACCGGCTGGTGATCCGCCGGACGCCGGACCGTCAGACGGCGGCGAAGATCATCGCCGGGCTTGGCGGCGGTCAAAGGCTGGGAACCGGGGCAGAGGGCGCCGTCTGCTCCTTTTTGGCTGCGCTTCTTCGCTGTGCCGGAGAGGAGGAAGACCAATGAAAAACGCTCTGAAAAGCAATCTGCAAAACGATGAAAAGCGCCGGATGGACCGCCAAACGCCCTATCTGAGCCTGCTGCCCGAAATGGACGAGGGGATGCATATCGGCTATCAGGAAAAGGCGGGTCTTCAAAGCGACGGCAATCAGAAGCCCAGGGAATGGCTGGAGAATTTCGCCCGTTTTCTGAAAACGCCGGGCCGGGAGGTGGGTTATGCTATCCCCGATGTGCTGGCCAGCGAACAGCAGCTTCGCCGATTGGCCCGTCTGCCGTGGGAGCAGGCCATGGCTCATCAGGAAATGCGGGATTACAGGGGCATTCTGGCCCTGCTGCTTTTGTGGGATCTGCTGGCGGAGGAGGGATCCTGCGCCGAACTGCGGCTGATCGCCATGGAGCCGGACGGCCGGGGCGGCTTTGTCCGGGCCGTAGAGGAAGCTCTTTCTCCGGCCCGGGCCCGGGAAGGGCTGCAGGTGTTCACCCTTTGCCGCACCCAGTCGGAGCATCCCGAGCCGGTGCCGCTGTGCCTGCTGTCCCATTCCATGGTGCTGATGCCCGCCGCCAATCTGGGCGACCTGAGCCGACTGCTGCCCACCGCCGTCCGCTGGTACGACCGGGAAAAACGCTGCTTTCTGGACCCCTGCGGCTATCTGGACGAGCGGATGATTTCCGTACTGGTTCCCCGGCTCCGGCTGCTGGCTGCCCTGAACGAGGACGCAGCCGCCCACAGCCCGCTCTATTCGACGGAAGCGCCGCTCTGCGCCCTGCTGAACCGAATGATTCGGGAAACCCTGCAAAGCCGGGAAAGCTGGCGGCAGCGGCTGAACGCGGGAGAGGAAGAGGCGGTGCGCCAGCTTCGCACCCGGGTACTGGCCGTTTACGGGCTGGGCCGTCAGGAGACGGGGCTGCGGCTGACAAGGGAGCATCTGCCCTGTCAGCTCAGCGGTTGGGAGAACAATCCCCTGCTGAAGGCGCTGGTGAACCCGGGCGCGCCCCTGCCGGAGATCCCGGAGGGCGAAGAGGTGCAGCTCTACCTGCTGGACGGCGCGGCCTTTGCCCGTCAGTCCGACGCGGCGCTGCTGGAGCCTGCCGGGATAGAGGGGGAGGAAGCGCTGCTTCGCCGCATCGGGGAAGAGATCGCCCTGCTGGATCAGTGCGATGAAAACTGGCGGCGGCAGATGAGCCGGACGCTGGCGGAACTGGCCGGGGAAGTGGAAAAGCGCACCGGCCTTTGCCCCTGCATTCCCGGCCTTCTGCGACAGTGGAGCGCCGAATATGCCGCCATGCCCCGTTACGGGGACAATCGCATCACCCTGCGTTTCCCGGAGGATACGTCCGTTCAAAGCATCGGGCCGCTATTGAAGGAGCTGCTGGGCGATGGGGTGGAGCAGTGGCTTGCGGAGCCTTTTTCTCAGGGAATGCTGATGGCGGAGGGGGAGGAGTCTCCCTTTGCGGCGGAGATGTCGCCCTATCTGCGGGTGGAGGGAACGAAGAAGACCACCTGGTTCGCGCCGCCCCTTTCCCCGGCGCTGGCCCGCTGGCTGGAAGAAGCCGTGGAACGCGCCGGAGAAGCGGGTCCCCATCTGATCCCGGGAAGCCTGCGCTGCCGCATCCTGCCGGAAGGCGGGGAGGCGGAGGCTCGCTTTGCGTTGGGTTGCTGCGATCCCGCCCCGGAGGAACTGCGCCGGGGACAGATCACCTTTGTGCGCCATTATCGGCTCTGCGCCCTGCCGGAAGAGGGCGGAGCGTCGGTGCTGGACGCTTCGGCGCTGCCGTCCGTCACGGTATGGCCCAACGTGCGTTTCAGCGGCGGCCAGTGGCGGCAGCATTTCATTCATACGCATCAGCCGGAAAATCTGGATGTGTGGTCGCTTTCGCAGGAGGGATGGATTCAGGGCCCGTGGAAAACGGCGGGAAATCGCCGCTGGCAGACGGCCTGCGTAGAGTGTTTCCCATCGATGATCGTGCTGAAGCGGGGCAGGCTCAGTCTGGGCGCGCTGGTGAACGACCGGCCCGTTACCTTGATTCGCCATGAGGAAGAAGCCGTTGCCGGACTGGATTTCGGCAGTATCGCCACCACCGTGATGCTGCGTGTAGGCGAAAAAACGCAGCCCGCCGTTTTGCCGGAGAAACTGCACGGACGGCTGCTGGGTCGTGCGTCGGAGGAATGGCTCACGGACGAGTTCCTGCCGGAAACGACGGAGGGAAGCACCTGCTACAGTGTCATGGAAATGTTCGGAGACGAGCCGAACCAATGGCGGAATGTTTTGCGGGACGGGCATATCTACTATCCCGGCAGTTTAGAGCGGCTTCTGAACAAGTCCGGCCGCAGCCTGTACTACGATCTGAAATGGAGCGACGAAACCTACGCGCTGCGCTGCCTGCGGCTGTTCCTGAAGCAGGTCATGCTTCAGACGGCCCTGTCGGCCCGGCTCAGCGGCGCGCCTGCCCTGAACTGGCGGGTCAGCATGCCCGGGGCGCTTCCGGCCCACCGGCAGGAGGCCTATCTGGAAATGATGCGGGGGCTGGCCCGGGAAGTAGCTAAAGAAACAGGCATGCCGCTGAACGCCCGCTTCCCGGCGGTGCTGTACGCGCTGGAAAATCAGGCGGACGGGTGGTATTTCCTCTCCCGCAGCGAAGTAGACGCGCGGGGCGGCTATCTGAATCTGGATGTGGGCGGCTCCACGGCGGATCTGAGCCTGTGGCTGGACGGAAAGAATCGCGCCGCAGCGGAATGCTCCCTGCTGCTGGGCTGCCGTCAGATGCTGTACGCCTCTTTTGTCAACGGGCATGGGGCGGATTTTGCGGCGGATTTTGCCAAGGGCACAGGCCCCATGGCTCAAGCGGCTGCGGCGCTGGCGGCCCGGCTGGAATGCCCGGAACCGACTGGGCAGGAGGCCCGGAAAACCATGCTCCTGATGGACGGCTTTTTTGCCGCCTATGCGCCGGAGATCCGGCAGGCCATGGAGGAAGCGCGGGCCGAAGGACGGGTCAGCTATACGGAGTGCCTGCTGCTGTTCCACTTTGGCTTTCTGTTTTCCCTCTGCGGCCTGATGATGGAGCGGGCGTGGCAGGAGCCGGAGCTGCGGCCCCTGATGCCGGTGAAGCTGGTGGTCTGCATTGCGGGAAACGGCGGTCAGCTGATGAAGGCGCTTTCCAAAGAGCAGACGGACAGCCTGTGCCGTCTTGCGCTGAATACGCTGAGCCGGGAACATCCGACCGAAGCGCTGATGACGGTGCAGAGCGACGCGCCCAAGCGGGAGGCAGCGCTGGGACTTTTGTACGAGGACGGCGATTTTCAAAGCGCCCTGCAAACCAGGGAACGGTGGAACGGCACCTTTGCGGGGGAAGCCCTTTCCCAGCCGGAGGAAAACCGCCTGACGGCCTATTTGCTGCACTTTGCCGAGACCTTCCCGCAGGCAGCGCAACGGCTGTTCGGAAACGTCTGCTCGGAGGATCCCATTCATGGGGGCCTGCGGCTGGCCCCATCCGCCCGTATGGAGCTGGAAACCATCCGGGGAAACGAACGGGCCAAAAATCCGGAGGACGATTTCGCCGCATGGGTCGGCTGCCTGACGGCCCTGAAACGGCTGTGGAAAATTTGAAGAAGAGAAAAAAAGGCCAGCGTGAAACAAACTCACGCTGGCCTCAGTCTGTCGCAGTCTGTCGAAAAACCCCGAGTTGGCCGCCGTTGCCCGCAAACAGCGCTACGCTGGTTTGCGGGAAAAGTGCTGCGGCACAAAAGTTAGGGGCTCTGCCCCTATAACCCCGGCAGGAGGCAGTGCCTCCTGCACCTCCACTTTTTTGACACTCTGAGGCCAGCGTGAATCAAACTCACGCTGGCCTTTCAGCCTGTCGAAAAACCCCGAGTTGGCCGCCGTTGCCCGCAAACAGCGCTTTGCGGCCCGCCCCGCTATGCGTGGCGGGCTTCGGACTGCGGTAGCCCTTCGGGCTGTCCTCGTCCTCG
>SFGO01000008.1 GCA_004556545.1 Clostridiales bacterium | reverse complement strand
GTCGCAGCAACTCTCGCCCCATGCGTCCTCTTCTATGGCGTTCTCCTCTTCAGACTCTTTCCTCTTTCCCTGTCCAATATGTTTGACAAACCTACAAAACAGCGGCGGATTTTTTCCCGCCGCTGCCAGAGTATCAAAAAAGTGGAGGTGCAGGAGGCACTGCCTCCTGCCGGGGTTATAGGGGCGGAGCCCCTAAGCCTTGTGCCGCAGCACATTCCCCGCAAACCAGCGAAGCGCTGTTTGCGGGCGCAGGCGGCCAAATTGGGGTTTTCGACAGGCTGACAGCGGCGGATTTTTTCCCGCCGCTGTTTGAATACAAATCAGAAGGATTTACTTTGCCTTTTCTTCCTTGCCCATGCGGGAAAGCAGCATGGCGGCTGCAAAGCCGACGGCAAAGGTCACGACGCCCGCAATGATCTGTCCCACGCTGTCCCAGCGAATGTCGGGATTGAGCAGAATCGCTACGGGAGAAGCCAGCACCAGCCCCAGCACGCCGCAGTAGGTGGGCGTCGGGCATTTGGCCATAAGCCACTCAATGGCCTTGGCAATGCCGAAAATGCCCAGCACAACGCCCACGCCGAAGGGCAGCAGCGTCAGCAACGGATGAACGGCGGCGGCAAAACTCGCGCTGAACAGCGCGTCCTTCAGGTCATTGACGGCATTCAGAATGGGCGTATAATACCCCAGCAGCATCAGCATCATGCTGCCGCTGACCCCGGGAATGATCATCGTAGCGGCGGCAATCGCGCCCACCACAACCAGAATCAGCACCACGCCCACGTTCAGCTCCAGCCGTTCGGGATTGGATACGTCGTTCATCAGCCCCATCCAGACTACCAGTGCAAAGAACAACACAAACGCCAGAATCGCGGCGGGGCCGATCTTTTTCCGATCTACCTTAGCGAACAGCGGCCAAAGCCCTCCCAGAATCAGGCCGATAAAGCAGGTATAGGTAGGCAGCGGATACACAGCGAACAGCTGCTTGAGCAGGCTGGCCAGCGCCACAATGCCTACCGCCATGCCGATGAAATACGGCAGCAGTGTGCGGATACTCTTGCCGAATTGCTTGAACAGATGGGTAATGCTGTGGATCAGCAGATCGTAAATGCCCATGCTGACCATCATCGTGCCGCCGGAAACGCCGGGAATGATATTCGCGACGCCGATCACGACGCCCTTTAGAACCTGCTTGAGGAATTCCATCGAAAACCGTCCTTTCGAATGACAGGCTGGGGAGACTGACAAAGTCTCCGAAGATGCCGTTGGAAATTTCCCGAAGAGTGTACCATTTTTTGTGAAAAACGTCAATGCGCTCAAATGCTCCCGCTTCGGCGGCTTTTTTGCCCTTGCGCCCTATCTTCGGGTGTGTTAAGATGCATAGGCCGTGTTTTTCACGGGATTTTGTTACAAAGATTTGACAGAAGGAATTGGGGGTGTGCTCGTGCTTCGGATTCATCAGCTCAAGCTGCCGCTGGACGCGCAGCCGGACGAGGAAACCCTGCGTCGGCTCTGCGCCCGTCAGCTTCGGATCTCCGAAAAGCAGCTTCGCACGGTACGGCTGCAGAAGCGCAGCGTGGACGCGCGCGACAAGGGCGACGTTCATTTTTCCCTGACGGTGGACGCGACGGCCTCCGACCCGAAAACAGAAGCGGCCATTGCGGCCCGGTTTCGGCCCAATCAGGTAACGATCATCGCTTCCCCCAAGCCCGCCGAAAGCGTCATGGAGCTGAAGCTGCCCCCATGGAGCCGTTCTGCCCGTCCCGTTGTGGTCGGTGCCGGGCCTGCCGGGCTTTTCTGCGCTTTGACGCTGGCCCGCCGGGGCGCAAGGCCCCTTCTGATGGAGCGGGGCCAGCCGGTGGAGCTGCGCGTTCAAGACGTGGAAAGATTGGAGCAGCAGGGCCTTCTGAACGAAGAAAGCAATGTTCTTTTCGGCGAGGGCGGCGCGGGCGCTTTCAGCGACGGCAAGCTGACCTGCGGCCTGAACAGCCCCCACATTCAGACAGTGCTTCAAACCCTGTACCAGTGTGGCGCGCCGGAAAGCATCCTCACCGCCCAAAAGCCTCACGTGGGCACGGACGTGCTGCGTCAAGTGCTGGTCTGCGCCCGTCAAAAGCTGATCGAGCTGGGCGGAGAAGTCCGTTTCGGCTGTAAGGTCACGGGGCTAAGCCTTCGGGACGGCAAGGTCAGCGGCGTGAAGTATGTCTCCTCCCACGAAAACGAAGCCGAAGAAGGCTTTTTCGAAACGGATACCGTTTTTCTGGCCATCGGCCACAGCGCCCGGGACACCTGCCGCTGGCTGTACGCGCTGGGTCTGCCCATGGAGCAGAAGCCCTTTGCCATCGGCGCGCGGATTGAGCATCCCCAAAGCCTGATCGACCGGGGACAATACGGCCCGGCCGCCGGACACCCGGCGCTGCCGCCTGCCGAATACAAGCTAAACGTTCCCACGCCGGACAAACGGGGCGTGTACACCTTCTGCATGTGTCCGGGCGGGCGGGTCATTGCCGCTGTCAGCGAACCGGAAGGCGTGAACGTCAACGGCATGAGTCTCCATGCCCGGGACGGCGAAAATGCCAACGCAGCGCTGCTGGTGGGCGTTCGGCCGGAGGATTTCGGCTCGGAGCATCCGCTGGCCGGGATCGAGTTCCAGCGCCGGATCGAACAGGCGGCTTTCCGCGCGGCGGGCGGCTTCCGCGCCATCTCCCAAAAGGTAGGTGATTTGCTGCAGGGACGGGAAACCAAAGTGCTGGGGGTGGTTCGCCCCACCTATCTGCCGGGCGTGGTGTCGGGCGACCTGCGCTGCTGCCTGCCGGATTTTGTCCTGGATAATTACCGTCTAGCCCTGCCTCAGCTGGGGCGGCGGCTTCACGGCTTCGACTGGGTGGAAGCCCTGCTGACCGGCCCGGAGACTCGTTCGTCCTCGCCGCTGCGCATGCTGCGCAACGAGCGGCGGGAAAGCCCCATCGGCGGCGTGTATCCGCTGGGCGAGGGCGCGGGCTACGCAGGCGGCATCGTCTCCGCCGCAGTGGACGGCCTCTGCGCCGGAATGAGCTGCGATACGCAGCAATCTTGAAACGGAGGGATTTCATGAGCACAAGAAGACTTGTGACGGACGCGATTCTGGTCGCGCTCTATGTGGTTTTGAATTTCTATACCATTCGCCTTGGGTGGCTAAACATCAGTCTGGCCGCCTTCCCCATACTGGTAGCGGCCCTTCTGTACGGCTGGGCGGACGGCCTCATTGTGGGCGCAATGAGCGGTTTTCTTAGCCAGCTTCTGACCTACGGTCTGTCCCTGACCACGGTGATGTGGATGCTTCCCACACTGGTTCGGGGACTGATGGTGGGCCTGTATGCCACGAAGCACCGTTTTGACCTGAGCCGGAAGCAGACCGGCTTCATCGTGCTGCTCAGCTGTCTGACGGTCACGCTGCTCAACACGGCGGCGCTGTATGTGGACGGGCTGATCTATCATTACCCTGTGGCGCTGACGCTGGGCACGATTGCGCTGCGCTTTGTTTCTTCCATCGTAATGGCCGTCATCTTCACGCTGATTACCCCCAAGGCCATTCAACTGCTGCGCGCCGCCGGCAGCAAGGCCGCATGACCGCGCCGGGCGGACGCAGGGTCCGCGGCGTACTTTTCGACATGGACGGGGTTCTTCTGGATACGGAACGGCTCAGCACGACGCTCTTGCCGGAAATGATCCGACAGCTTGGCTATGAGCCACCTGCCGACCTGCTCGACCGCATTCGCGGCACCAACGTCCAAACCTGCAGCCGAATCTACCAGGAGGTCTTCGGGGACGGTTTTCCCAGAGAAGAGCTGAACCGGCGTTATTTCCACGCGCTGATGCAGCGGGCTGAGAGCGGCGACATGCCCCTGAAGCCCGGATTGAAAGCCTGTTTTGAAGGACTTCGGAGCCGGGGGCTTCGTACCGCACTGGCGACAAGCACTGACCGAAACGTGGTAGAGCATTACATGCGCTATATTCCCCTGCTTCGCACGGCCTTTGACGAAACGGTTTGCGGCATGGAGATTATCAGCGGCAAGCCTGCGCCGGATATTTATCAAAAAGCAGCGGAAAAGCTGCATCTTCTGCCGGAAGACTGCGTCGGCGCTGAGGACAGCCGCAACGGGCTGATGAGCCTTCGCGCCGCCCATTGCTGCAGCGTGATGATTCCGGACATGCTTCCCTATTCCGCCGAGCTGACCCCCTATGTGGACTTTGTTCTGCATGATTTGACGGAGCTGTGTCCCCTGATCGACCGGCTGAATGGAGAAAAGTAATTCCATTCTCATTCAACAGAACGAACCCCTGCCGGAAGAAATCCGGCAGGGGCAGCCTGTAAAAAAACCCCAAGTTGGCCGCCTGTGCCCGCAAACAGCGCTTCGCTGGTTTGCGGGGAATGTGCTGCGGCACAAGGCTTAGGGGCTCCGCCCCTATAACCCCGGCAGGAGGCAGTGCCTCCTGCTCCTCCACTTTTTTGACACTCTGCCCCTGCCGGAAGAAATCCGGCAGGGGTTTTCCTATTCTTTTGAGGAATCCGTCAGTCCTTATTGACCGGCATCAGCACGGACACGGCCTCGCTGATGGTCTTTTCATAGGCTTCCATGCCGTACTTGTCCACTTCGGCCTTGTTCTTTTCGCCGTGGGTCAGGCAGCCCGCGCCGCCGATGCAGCCGCCGATACAGGCCATGCCTTCGATAAAGTTGGCGTCCAGCGCGTTGCGGCTCTTCTTGAGCAGCGCCATCCGGCATTCTTCAATGCCGTCGCAGGCGCAGGGCTTGGCTTCGAAGTCGATGCTCTGCTCCTTCAGGCCTTCCTTCACCGCGTCGGACAGACCGCCGCTGCGGGCAAAGATACGGCCATAGTAGGAAGCATTGTCCAGCACGTCCTCTTCCAGCGTGGTCAGATCGATGTCCTTGCTGTCAAACAACGCCTGCAGTTCTTCGAAGGTCAGCACCACGTCCACGTAGGGCTTGACGCTGTCCAGCTGATTTTCGGCCTTCTTGGCCGTGCAGGGCCCGATGAAGACCACCTTGGCGTTGGGCGTGGTCGCCTTTAAGTACTTGGCCAGCGTGGCCATGGGCGACAGGTTGTGGCTGATATACTGAACCATCTGGGGGAAGTTCTGCTGCACGTACTTGACGAACGCCGGGCAGCAGGAGCTGGTCAGGAAGCCCTTTTCGGCCAGTTCCTTCGATTCGGCCTGAGCCACCATATCCGCGCCCAGAGCCGCCTCGATGACCGTGTAGAAGCCCAGCTTCTTCAGGCCGGTGATGACCTGCCCCAGCTTGGCATAGGTGAACTGGCTGGAAATAGAGGGAGCTACCAGCGCGTACACCGGATCGCCGCCCGCAGCGCTCTTCTTCAGCAGGTCGATGGCGTCCAGAATGAAGCTCTTGTCCATGATCGCGCCGAAGGGGCACTGGTACACGCACGCGCCGCAGCTGATGCACTTTTCATTGGCGATGGTAGCGGCCTTGTGCTCGTTCATGGAGATGGCCTTCACCTTGCAGGCATTCTGGCAGGGGCGCTTCCGGCCCACGATGGCGGTGTAGGGGCAGACCTTGGCGCACTGGCCGCACTCCACGCACTTGCTCTTGTCGATATGAGCCACGTGCTGAGCGTCGAAGCTGATGGCGCCCCGGCGGCATACATCCTCGCAGCGGTGAGCCAGACAGCCGCGGCAGGCGTTGGTGACTTCATAGCCGCCTACCGGGCACTCGTCGCAGGCAATATCGATGACCTCGATCACATTGGGGTTGGAACGGTCGCCGCCCATCGCCAGACGGACGCGCTCCGCCAGGATGGCGCGCTCCTTGTACACACAGCAGCGCATGGTGGGCTCCGTACCGGGAACGATGGTCTTGGGAATGTCCAGCACATGCTCCATCAGCGTGCCGTTCCAGGACTCCCGGGCCACCTCACGCAGCACCTTGTATTTCAAATGTTGCACTTTGGTATCAAACTTACGCATTCCGCTGCACCATCCTCGTTGTTTTAGAAATAGCTTACCTTGATCCGCTTGCCCATCTTCTTCAGACATTCGGACAGATCCTTCACCAGATTCATCTTAATGGAGAAGGTGATGGGCAGATCGGGGTTCTGGTGGGCGGGGTTGATGGCCCGGCCCACGTAGAAGTTAATATCCGTGGCTTCCTCAAAGAGCAGGCGGCTGATCTGGGACGCGCCATCGTTCTTGAAGGCCCACTGCTCGTAGCTTTCGTTGTCCTGCAGGTAGTCCTGAGCGTACTCCAGCACCTTGTTAACGGTGATAACGCCTTCAGTAACCAGATCGACGCCTTCGATTTCCGCAATGGGCGGCACGTCGGAGGCCTCGAATTTGAGGGTCGTTTTCAGGGGCTTGTGCAGGTACTTGGCCGCGATGGTGGATGTGGTTCCGCCGCAGACGATGTGCTTGCCCTCCTTGGAGAAGAACAGGGACATCATGCGGTCGTTGTCGTCCCGGTTGGAGGGCGGGCCGAAGAGCAGGTTCATGGGAACCCGCTTGCGGATCCGAACCACGCAGGCGGTGGTATCGTCGCCGGGCTTGTGGTCGTACAGCCGGTCGCACTCGTCCACCAGAATGGTGGAAAGGGTCTTGGCCGTATAACCGGCCGGGGCCTGCGCCTCCATATAGGTGATAATATCCTCCCGCTTCCAGCCGAAGTTGTAGGCGGTGCCGATGCCCGCGTGTGGGCATCCGTCGCTCATGAGGATGAAAATATCGCCCTCCTGTAATTTAATGACCGACTTGTAGATTTTCTTCCCGCCGATGGTCATTTCCGTTTTGGGATAATCGTAATTGACCTCGTTGCGGATCAAAATCGCCATGGGATTGTCATACTGGATAATCTCGGCGATTTCGTTGTCGATCAGGTGCAGGATGGAGAAGGTGGAATAGGCCACGCCGCGCACCGAGCAGACCGGAAGCGTGGCGGCAATGGTGGACACGCAGTCCTCCAGCCCCAGCCCTTCGGCCATCATGGTAGAGATGATCTTGCTGGTCAGGGTAGAGAGGATGCTGGCCTTCACGCCGCTGCCAAGGCCGTCCGCCAGCACGATGACCATGCTGTTTTCGCCCTGCTCCACCACGTCCACGTGGTCGCCGCAGAGCTGCTCTCCTACATGGTTGATGCTCCGATAGCCGATATCTGCGCAGAGATCATTCATCCGAAATCGACTCCTTCAGCTTGGTCAGTGCGATCTTGGTTTCGGCAGCGGTTTCGCCCAGCAGAGAGGCGATTTCCTGTACGATACGCATCTGCTTATCGACCACCTTGTCGGCGATCTCGACGGTCTTGCGGCTGATGTTTTCCTTCTTTTCGCGCTCGGACTCTTCGTCGGTCACGTCGCGCAGGATGCAGATCAGCAGCCGGTACTCCCGGTCGTAAACGACGGTCTGCTCCACGTACTTCTTGTACTCGGCCAGATACGCGCGCTGCTCCCGGATGTCGCGCCCCGTCTGCTGCGCGTCCAGGAAGACCTTGGGATCCATGATGCGCACCACCGGCTCGCCCAGCACGTCGGAAGCGGTGCGGATGTTCATGATCCGCAGGGCGGCCTTGTTGATCTGCTGCACTTCCAGATTTTCGTTCAGCACGATCAGGCCGTTAGGCGTATTGTTGACGATGTTGTCGGAGAAGCTCTCGGCCTTTTCCTTCAGGTACGGCAGACACATGGAGATTTCGGCCTTGCCCTGATAGATGGCGATGGCCTTTTCCCGGCAGGTGTTGTAGCCGCAGGAGCCGCAGTTGAGTTCGTCGGAGGGCTTCATCTTGCCCATCTGGCGCAGGATGGACAGGATCTCGGTCTCGCTGGGCCGGATGGATTTCTGTACGATGGGCTCCATGTGCTTCTGCAGCTCGCCCTTTTCCGGCTGCTCCACGTCGAAGTCCCGCTTGCCCGCATAGGTGGCGATGGCCATGTAGTCCTTCACCGGCGTGCGGTGATATTTTTCCATAACGGGGCCGCCCACGCAGCTGCCAATGCAGGCGGACATTTCCACGAAGCAGTGATGCAGCTTGCCGTTTTCAATGTCCTTGAGCGCGGCGATGCAGTTATCCACGCCGTCAATGGCCAGATAGGTATAGCCGGGCGCGTCCTGCTCCATGGTCTTGAGAATGCCGCCGGTGGTGGGGAAGAAGCGGGCGCGGCTTTCGGGGTCGGAATCCCGCTTCTGTTCCAGCGTGATCTGCTCTTCGTCCAGCCACTTGGTCAGCTCTTCAAAGGTCATCACCGCGTCCACGATGCCCTCGTAATGCTCGGCCTCGTCCTTCTTGGCCACGCAGGGGCCGATGAAAACAGTCTTGGCCTGAGGCATACGGCGCTTGATATCCGAGCAGTGGGCCTGCATGGGAGACTGCACGTCCGCCAGATATTCCAGTGCTTCGGGGTAATACTTCTGGATGAGCAGGTTGATGGAATGGCAGCAGGATGAGATCAGGATGTCCCGCTGCTCTTCTTTGAGCATGCGCTCATATTCCCGCTTGACCATGGTGGCTCCCAGCGCGGTTTCCTCCACGCCGGCAAAGCCCAGCTTTTTCAGTGCGTCCCTCATGCTGTCGATGCCCACGCCATCGTAGTTGGCGGCAAAGGAGGGGGCCAGGCTGACGATCACGGGCGCGCCGCTGTTCAGCAGCACCTTGACCTTTTCCCGCTCGTCCACGATTTCCTTCGCGTTCTGAGGGCAGACCACGAAGCACTGGCCGCACAGGATGCATTCGTTGCCGATGATGTGGGCCTGATTGCCGGAAAAGCGGATGGATTTCACCGGGCAGTGCCGGATGCATTTATAGCAGTTTTTGCAGTTGGATTTTTTCAGTGTCAGGCAATTTGGCATAGCGCTCCACTTCCTCTTTTCGGGATTTTGGGGAGAAAAACCCCACCGGTCAAAACCAGCGGGAGGGAGTATGGATGCTTGGGATTACAGCTTCTTGAGGATGTTTTCCTCGAAGAATTCCTTGGTGCTTTCAGGCGTAACGGAGAAGAACTGATCGTCCGCCATCACGCACACGCCCTGCTGGCACTTGCCCATGCAGAACGTTCCTCCCAGCTCGACCTTATCCTTGAGGTCATGCTCGGCAATCAGATTCTGCAGCTGCTCCACCACCTGACGGGAGCCCTTGATGTGACAGGAAGAACCGATACAAACTGTGACTTTCATAAAAATGCCTCCTCTTATTCGTAATCCTCACCGTTGACCAGTTTCAAAAGGAAAGTGCGTTCCCTTTCTCCGCTCTCTGCTGAACGGGCGGCGGCCACAATGGGGATCCACTTCTGTATCATCGCCGGGTCAATGCCGGTCTTTTGGCTGAAGCATTCCAGATACCGGCCCGCGCCCTGGGCGTCTCCGGCCAGCCGGAACCACAGCCATGCGTTGGCGGCGTCCGCCGCCGCGTTGCCCTGAGAAGCGTGGCTCCAATCCAGCAGATAGAGTTCGTCTTCCCGGGTCAGAACAATATTGGAAGGATTGAAGTCGCCGTGGCAGATCTGGTATTCCGCCGGAATCTCCTGCAGCCGGAAGAACAGATCGCAGCGGGTCGTGGCGGGAAGCTCCGCCCGAGCGATCCGGCTTTCCAATTCCTCCCGCAGGCGGCTGAGCAGCGGGCAGGTTTTGGAGATCATTTCCACCTGCAGGTCTGCCATCCGCTCCAGCAGAGCTTCCTTCTGCTCCGGCTCCTCCGCGATGAGCCGTTCCAGCGTCTTTCCCTGTATATATTCGGTGACAAGCGCCCACTTTCCGTCCACCTGGCTGACTTCCAGCACCTTGGGAACGTGCAGGCCGCATTCCTCCACGCGGGCCTGATTCAGCGCCTCGCCCAATGCGTCGGCCTTTGTGAAGCCGTCGCCGAACACCTTGACACACTGCATTCCGTCCCGGTAGACCGTTTCGTTGGTTCGAACCGCGATCACACGATCCAGATTCATCCGCGTTCCCTCCTCCGGCTTGAATGAACAAGTTCTGTCCGGACGGCTTTCAGCCCAGCTGCATTTTCAAATGAGCCAGCGAAAGCGCCAGATTTTCCTGCTTGAGCATAACGCCCTCCGGCAGCTCCACCCGGCCCGGCGCAAAGCTCCAAATGGCTTCGACACCGCCCTGCACCAGCCGGTCGCAGACCTCCTGAGCGGATTCTTCCCCTACCGTGACCACGCCCACGCGCACATGCCGTTCCCGCAGGAAGGTTTCCAATTCCGTCATGGGAAGGATCGGCTTTCCCTTGGCGGAAACGCCCTGCTTCTCCTCGTTTCGGTCAAACGCGCCCAAGATACAGACGCCGTAGCTGCCGAAGCCCTCGTAATCCAGCAAAGCTCGGCCCAAGCGTCCTGCGCCTACGATGACGGCGGTACACTCTTCCTGACCGTTCAGGCAGTTTTCCAGCTCGGCCATCAGCTGCAGCGCGTTATAGCCCACTTTGGGACGGCCTGTACCGCTGACCGCGCCCAGATCCTTGCGGACCTGCACCTCGCCCAGCCGGAGCTCCCGGGCGATCGTGGTGGCAGAGATCGTATCTCCCGGTTGGAAGCCCTGCTTCTGCAGGTATTGCAGATAACCGGGCAGACGGCCCAGCGTGGCCTTGGTCAATGCCGATTGCTTCATGCTCCACTCCCTCCCTGTGTTTCAGGTTCAAGCCCCAACAAACCATTCTGATTGTAACGCCTTTTTGCCGCAAACGGAATTGCTTGTTTGATATATTGGTATAATCATTATCGATATAAGCATGAACTGCTTTATTGACAACGTTTCCGCCTTGGAAACGCTCAGATGTACTGCCGTTTTGCCCGGCAAAGCTCCGTAATGAACCGGCGGTCCAGCTCGGAAAGATGATAGTCCTTGCGGTAAATCAGCAGATCCCGGTAGGTCTTTTTGTTGTCGGGACAGTTCTTTTCCACCAGTCCGTAACGATCCTTCAGCTTTTGAGGGACGGGCGACAGCCACATATAGGTCTCATGATTTTCCGCCATCAGGTCAAACTGGCTGGCCCGCTCGAACACGAAAATGCGCCGGTCGGTCTCATCCGGCAGTTCTTCTTTTTTCACAACGGACAGCGGAAGCGACGGCACATAGGGGTCGGCGTGGGCGATTTCGATATAGGGCTTCAAATCATCGAAATGCACCTCGTCCTGCTTGGCCAGCGGATGCTCTTTACTCATGGCCAGCACATAGCGGAACTCGGTAATCAGCTCCCATACCATGCCCTTTTCCGCCAGCATTTCCTTGAAATACTTGTCATAGTTAGAGGCGTAGCGGAGAATGCCCAGATGATAGTCGGCCTTGAGAATATTGGTAATGACCCGCTGGGCGTTGGTTTCCTTGTAAAAAAGCTCGGCAGGCTCGTTGGGGTTCAGGCTTTTGGAGAACTGGGCGAAAGCCTCGGAAATATAGCTGGCCCTCGGCACGGAAATGGAGAAGCGCTGCTTGATGGGCACTCCCGCCTTATAGATGCTTTCCACCTCGTCGATTTGGCTGAGAATTTTCTTGGCATAGCCCAGAAACTCCTCGCCTTCCGGCGTAACGAACATGCCCTTGGCGGTTCGGTCAAAAATGGTGATGCCCAGCGAATTTTCCAATTCCTTAATGGCACGGCTCAGGTTGGGCTGGTTGATATACAGAGCTTCCGCCGCCTGGTTGATGGACCCGCACCGGGCTACCTCCACCGCGTATTTCAAATGCAGAATATTCATTCCGTCGCCTCCAGCCTTTCCCCGTCAAAATCCGCGCTTTTTCCTTTCATATCATAACACGAGCCAAACAAAGAAGCAATCAAAAACTCTCCGGGCTTTATCGATAGGGCGCGCATTTTTTGCCCATTTTTACTTTTGTGCGCCCCTGCCATTGGGCAGAAGGCTTGTACAATCAGGCAGAAATATGCTAAAATGTTTTGAATAGAAGTATGCATAGAAAGGCGTGACGTTGAATGGGAAAGCGACTGGCGGCAATTCTGACGGTGCTGCTGCTCTGGCTGTGCCTGTGCGGCGCGGCTTCGGCTGAAATTTTTGTGCTGGACGAAATTTTTGCCAGCGTTGATATTCCGGATACGTTTCCCGTGGTGCTTCGTCCCGGCTATCTGGATTCCTTTTCCACGTGGCTGGAAGCCCGGGGCAAAACGGCGGCGGAAGTCCAGCAGGACATGGAAGAGCGCGGCGTTCTGCTGCAATGCTGGAGCGAGGACGGAGACCTCTGCTTTGAGCTGACAGCCGAGCAAAACGACGACATTGCCCTGATCTTCGACGTGAACGAGCAGAGCACGGACGTGCGCCAGAGCTACCGGCTGAGCCACTCCCCCCGCAACGAATACGACGGCTACGATTTTTCCGCCGCCGAATGGAACAACAGCTCGGAAGGCCGCTTTCTGGTGCTGACCTACCGCCGCCGGGAGGCGGGCGAAACCCTGTACCGGGGCTTTATGCGGCGCACCATCCGCAACGGCTACCAGATCACGCTGGATCTGCAGGTGCATGGCCGCTCCACCACCAGCAAGGACAACCGCACGCTGAACAAAATCTGGGAGACCTTCCATTTTATCGAAGTCAAGCCCATGTCCGCAGCGGCCAGCGCGCAGATCAACATCACCGATGTGCCGCCGATGGAAACCAACGAGAACACCTTTACGCTGGCCGGAACCGCCGCCGAGGGCGTGAAGCTGACAGCCGTCACCATGGGGCTGAATTATCCCAAGCCAATCCTGACGGAAGTCACGGTCGGGGCAAACGGCAAGTTCAAAATGCCGGTGACGCTGCCCAAAGAGGGCGTATATCTGCTGACCCTTACCGGCGAAAATCAGGGCGAAGAAGTGGTGGAACTGGCCTATCCCGTCACCTATTCCCGCACCCTGCTTCCGGTGGTTCTGAAAAATGACGTACCGGACTCCATCGAAACGGACACCCTGACCATTGCCGGAACCTCCCAGCCGGGGGCAAGCGTTCAGCTGTTCCTGAACAGCGAAGCCATCGGCACGAAAAAAGTCACATCCGAAGGCAAATTCTCCATTGATTTCACCCTGAAGCAGGAGGGCGTTTACGAAATCGGACTGGTTTTTTCCAAAAAAAATCTGAGCGACCGTCGGCTGGTCTACACCGTCACCCGCAAATGGTCGGATGCGGATACGCTCAAACAGTTGAAAAAAGAAGCCGTCAAGCCCGGCTACGCCACCCTGATCCAGAAAATCTCCGGCTACGAGGGCAAAACCATGGGCTACAACGCCTATTTCCTCAGTGCCGAGGAATCCGGCGGCTATTGGGTGGCCCGTATGGCCCTGACCAAAAAAAGCGGCAATTATTCCGACATCATCCTAGTCACCTGCAAGGAAGAACCTTCCTATCAGGAAGGCCAGCGAATAACGATGTACGGCACCTGCACCGGCATGTCGCTGGGTTCTGCGGACGGAGACGGCGAGTCTGCGGAAAGCTATCCCTGCTTTGATCTGCTGATGTTTGCCGAAATCGCGGCGGAATAAGAGGAATTTTCCATGAAAACCATTGCAGAACTCACGGAACAGATGATCGTCTTTTCCAACGGGAACCTTCATGACATTACCCATTTCATCACTGTCTGGACGTATGCCAAAACCATCGGCGAACTGGAAGAGCTGAAGCCGGACACCCAATATCTGCTGGAAGCATCTGCCATTGTCCACGATATTGCCTGTCCTCTCTGCCGTGAAAAATATGGTCATGCTGACGGAAAGCTGCAGGAGAAAGAAGGGCCGGCGCTCGTCAGAGCCTTCCTTGCCGATTCCGGCATGACCGAAGCACAAAAAGAGCGGATCGCTTATCTGGTTGGTCATCATCACACGCTTTCCGGGATCGAAGGGGACGATTATCAGATCCTGATTGAGGCGGACTACCTGACCAATGCGTCCGAGCAGGGATACAGTGCTGCGAATATCGAGCATTTCAGAAATACCATCATAAAAACGGAAAGCGGAAAAAAACTGGCAGCTGCGCTTTTCCGTCTTTCTTAAAAAAAAGCATCAGGCCGGAAGATTTTTCTTCCGGCCTCAGTCTGTCGAAAAACCCCAAGTTGGCCGCCTGTGCCCGCAAACAGCGCTTCGCTGGTTTGCGGGGAATGTGTTGCAGCACAAGGCTTAGGGGCTCCGCCCCTATAACCCCGGCAGGAGGCAGTGCCTCCTGCACCTCCACTTTTTTGACACTCTGAGGCCGGAAGATTTTTTTTCCGGCCTGAATCCTTCTATGAAGTTTACTCCGCCAGATCGGCACGATGAAGCACCACGCCCTGTTCCTGCAGGGCTTTCTGAAGCTGTTCCAGAGGAAGCGTCGCGGCGGTCAGACCCGTTGCGGCCAGCTGAGCGGCGGCCAATCCTGCGGCCTGTCCGGTCAGGGCGCAGACGGGAATGACGCGGGTCACGTCCCAAGCCCAGCCCTCGGAGCTGACCATCCGGCCTGCGGCCAGCATATTGCCGCAATCAGGGTGATACAGGCAGCCGTAGGGAATCTCGTACCAATCCCCCACCTTTTCAAAATCCGCCGCCAGACCGATGGAATCGGCATGAGCCTGATGGCAGTCCTGCTCCGTCAGCGTATACGCGCCGTCCAGGCGGCGGGTCTTCCGGAACTGAGGCAGCGTAGGCAATGCGACAAGATCCCGCTGCGTACGGTCTTCTTTTGCGATTTTCTCGCGAATGATGCGCCGTCCGTCCAGCAGGAAGCGGGTTACTTCCTCGTTGGTGGTGCCGGACAGTAGAGGATAATCCGCCGGGTGGCCGTTTCCGTGCAGATCGGCACCGCCGCCCCGCCATCTGCGCAGCTCCAGCGCTTTTTTCTTTTCGGCGGTATCGCTCCAATGCGCCACGACGGACAGAAAGTTCTTTCCAAGCACGCAGGGAACGCCGGCCCGGTCAAACAAATCGGCGTCGCCGCTGGCGTCTACCACTGCTTTAGCCGGGAAGCACTCCCGCCCACTCTTGCTTTCCGTTACCACGCCGGTCACACGGCCGTTTTCCACCACCGGCGTAACGGCCTGAATATCCAGCCGAAGCTCCACGCCTTCTTTGAGCAAAACCTCGTCGATGGCCAGCTGAAACAGCGTAGGAGAAAAGAACGTGCCGTAGCGTCCGCCAATGGGATGCTGCTTTTCCGGGCGAACCTTGGCCGGATCCACCGGCACGGAGCGATCCTTCCAGATTTCCGGCAGGCTGTCGTCGCCATAGCGGAAAGAAAGGCGAAGCAGCTCTTCCGCCAGACCGTAAATAAGCTGATGGCCCTGCCCGTCGCACAGAGGCTCATACCAGCTGATCAGTCCATTGGTGGCCAATCCACCCAGCAGCGCCTGCTTTTCCATCAGGAGCACCCGCGCGCCTGCGCGCCGGGCTGCCAGTGCCGCCGCCACGCCTGCAATGCCGCCGCCGACTACCAATACGTCCGTTTCCTCCCGAACCGGGGTCTCCAACCGTTCCACCAGCGTTTTCATCCGTTTCTCCTGTCTATTTATCAAAAGGTACTGCCGGAAATACCGGTCAATTCGATTTGTAATTCGCTCAAAAGCAGCGGGTTTCCTGCCTTGCGGGCGGGATTTCTGGTATTCTCACCCACAGGCGCTGGTTCGGAAATCGGGTTCCATCAGCGGATTTTCCGTTTCTCGTCCCAAAACGGCGGGCTTTTTTCTTCGCAGTAGCTTCAAAAAGCCAGCCGCTTCACAATGGTATCCTTCGGGTAACTAGAGCACAATATTGTGCGTACTTTACAGAGGATGCAGGCGGCGTTATGATCTGTCTGTGCCCGGGAGAACGGCCGCTGTCGGACACGGAAAGAAAGAAAAGAAAAAAGAACAAACCGCCTTGAGCGGATTGGTATGGAGGAAACAAAAATGAAAATCGCAGTCGTATTTGCTAATGGAAAAGCCGTGAAACTGATCGTTCGGGAAGCGCTGTCCCGCGGACTGGACGTGACCGCCATCGCCCGGGGCGAGAATGTCTCGGAGGCCCGCAGCTTCGTGAAGAAGGATTTGTTCGACCTGACCGCGAAAGATCTGCAGGGCTATGACGCGGTGGTAGACGCTTTCGGCGCTTGGATGCCCGAGACCATCGGCGGGATCCCCAAGGCCGTGGAACACCTGTGCGGCCTGCTTTCCGGCACGGAGACCCGTCTGCTGGTCGTAGGCGACGCGGGAAGCCTGTACGTGAACCCGGAACACACGCTCTGCGTAGCCGACGGCCCGGATTTTCCGGACGCCTTCAAGCCGCTGGCAGCGGCGCATGACGAAGCGCTGAAGCTGCTTCAGACCCGCAGCGACGTGCGGTGGACGTATCTTTCCCCCGCCGCTGATTTTCAGGCTGAAGGTTCGCGTACCGGCCATTACCGGCTGGGTGGCGAGGAGCTGACGCTGAGCGCCAAGGGCGAAAGCGTGATCAGCTATGCGGACTACGCTATCGCCATGGTGGACGAGCTCGTCTCCGGCCAGCACATCGGCCAGCGGATCAGCGCGCTACAGGCGTAACTTCATCTTAGCCCGGGCCCATTTTGGAGCCCGGGCGGCAGTCTGTCGGGAGGGTATCATGACGCAGGAAGAACGGTGCATCGCGCTGATTCAATTTTTACTGGACGAGCGGCAGGAAAAGAATATTCCTCTGCCCAACAGCGAAGCGGAACAGAAGCGACTGCTTCGCGGGCTGATGAACGTGCGCCCGCCCCATCCTGTCGGGCAGGAATTTCTCCAACTGCAGGACGAATATCTGCAGGAAGAGCTGCGCCGCCGGGGCGTGACGGACTGGCGGACGCTTTCTCCGATCCGCGACGGCCTGTATCTCTGGCGCGGAGACATCACCACGCTCCGCTGCGACGCCATCGTCAACGCCGCCAACAGCGCGCTGCTGGGGTGCTTTTATCCCTGCCACGGCTGCATCGACAACGCCATCCATACCTTTGCCGGGGTGCAGCTTCGGCTGTATCTGGATGAGCAGATGAAGGAGCAGGGGCATGACGAACCCGTCGGACAGGCCAAGCTCACGCCCGCGTTCAACCTGCCCTGCCGGTATGTGCTGCACACCGTAGGCCCCTATGTGGGCGGCAGACTGACGGAAGCCCATCGGACGCAGCTGGCTTCCTGCTACCGTTCCTGTCTGGAAACGGCGGAACAGCACGGGCTGGAAAGCGTGGCGTTCTGCTGCATTTCTACTGGGGAATTCCATTTCCCCCGGGATGAAGCCGCGCAGATCGCCATTCAAACCGTTCAAACCTATCAAAAACATAGTGCCATCAAGGTGATCTTCAATGTATTTCAAGAATCCGACGAACGACTCTACCAAAGACTGCTTGGATCCCATCGCCCGGCTGAAGCATGAGCTGGAGGCGGCGGACACAATCATTGTCGGGGCCGGGGCGGGGCTTTCCGCTTCGGCTGGCTTTGCCTATGACGGCGAGCGCTTCCGGCAGCATTTTGCCCCCTTCGAACAGGCCTATGGCTTCCATGATATGTACTCGGGCGGATTCTACCCCTACCGCTCGCCGGAAGCCTACTGGGCTTTCTGGTCGAGGATGATCCTGCTGAACCGTTACGAAGCGGGCGTCGGCGAACCCTACCGGCTGCTTTTGCAGCTTTTGCAGGGACGGGACTATTTCGTTCTGACCACCAACGTAGATCACCAGTTCCAGAAGGCCGGCTTTGACAAAGAACGCCTTTTTTATACCCAAGGCGATTACGGACTGTTCCAGTGTAGCAAGCCCTGCTGTCAGCGAACCTACGACAATGAAGCTACCGTCCGCCGGATGGCAGCGCAGCAGGAAAACCTGCAGATCCCCAGCGAGCTGCTTCCCCGCTGTCCGGTCTGCGGCAAGCCCATGACCATGAACCTGCGCTGCGACGATCGTTTCGTTCAGGACGCCGGTTGGGACGCGGCTGCCGAACGGTATCAGGCTTTCCTGAATCGCACGGCCCAAAGCCGGGTGGTCTATCTGGAGCTGGGGGTGGGAATGAACACCCCCGGCATCATCAAAGTGCCCTTCTGGCAATTCACCGCGCAGAATCCCCGGGCCGTCTATGTATGCGTCAATCAGGGGGAGGCTTTCTGTCCCGACTCCCTTCAGTCCCGTTCGCTATGTATCAGCAGCGATATCGGGAATACGCTGAAGGCCATTGATCTTTCAGAAAAGCAGGCGTAAACTGTTATCATGACGACGGTTTTCCGTCAAGAAAGGCAGGAGGAAAGATCATGCTGCTGACCATTGCCTACGCTCCACGCAGAGTCTGAGGAGACTGCGTGGAGAGGTTTTGCTTCTCCTCGGGCTTTGCTTCCGAACCATTATGATAAAGGAGCAAAGCAATGAAAAAGCATCCATTTTCCGGATTCAAAAATTTTTTGATTTTATGGAGCACCCAAAGCCTTTCCCAACTCGGCAGTTCCATGACCGCCTATGCCCTGACGCTGTGGCTCTACGAAAAGACCGGTTCTTCTTTGAGCGCGGCGGCGCTGACGATCTGCTCTTATGCCCCCTATATCCTGATGAGCATATTTGCCGGGGCTTTGACAGACCGGTTTGACAAAAAGAAGCTCATGCTCTGCTGCGACAGCTTTGCGGCGGTGTGTACGGTAGCGGTTTTGGCCTTGTTCTGCACGGGGCGGCTTGCCGGGTGGCATCTGTATCTTCTCAACGCCGTTTCGGGGCTCATGAACACGGTACAGCAGCCCGCTTCCGATGTAGCCATGACCCTGCTCATTCCCCGGGAACAGTACCAGCGGGCAAGCGGTCTGCAATCCCTGTCAAGATCGCTCATTTCGATTCTGAATCCGCTGATCGCTACGGCAGTGTATTCCTTTGCCGGTCTGAAACTGGTGATTGCCCTTGATCTTGGGAGCTTTGCCGTTGCCTTTCTGGCATTGCTTCTGCTGATTCCAATTCCCCAAAATGAGGTGCAGAAGGAAGAAAGCGTTTTATCGCTTGCCAAAGGCGGACTGTCCTTTCTGAAGCAGAATTCCATGATTCTAACGCTGATTCTGTTTATGGCAGGCGTGAACCTTGTAGCATCCGCCTTTGACGCGACGCTGCCCGGTTTCGTTCTGCCCAACCCGAAGGGCGGCGCACGGATCTTGAGCCTTGTGACCTCCTGTTCGGGCATCGCCATGATTTTCGGCAGTCTGCTGGTTTCCCTCCTTCCCAAGCCAAAGAACCGCGTGCGCGTGGTGTATCTGACCATGTTCTTTTCTCTTGGGACGGAAAATTTTTTGCTGGCCTTTGCCCGCGAACCATGGCTCTGGTGCGTGGGGCAGATCATCGGCTGGGTGCTGGTGCCCGTGATGAGCGCCAATCTGGACGTCATTCTGCGGACTTCGATCCCCCTTCCCTTACAGGGACGGGTTTATGCCTGCCGCAACACCTTTCAGTTCTTCACGATTCCCATCGGCCTGTTTCTGGGCGGCTTTGCGGTAGACCGGTTCTTTGAACCGCTGATGCAGCGCTGCGGAAATATCTGCTGGCTTACGGCGCTGTTCGGCAGCGGAAAAGGCTCCGGCGCCGCTATGATGATGGGCGTTCTCGGTCTTCTCGGCGTCCTGCTGTGCCTTGCAGCGGGCAAAAGGCTCCGAAAATATCATTATTGCGACGGGGATGGTGCGGAATAACGTCCATAGCAAACCGCCATACTTCCGACAGGCTCGGAAGTACGGCGGTTTCTTTTTTGGTGGGATTACGAAAGCTCAAAAACCGTTTCCAGCACATTCGTGCCGGTCAGCTCACGGCTGCGCTCGTCCGGCTGCTGGCCACCGACCCAGAGGCGCACGCTGCCCCGATGCGTCCGCCGGGTTCCATCGTCTTTGTATACGCACAGAGTGGAAGGCGTCAGGGGCAATTCCACTTCCCGGCTTTCGCCCGGACGCAGGCTGACGCGGCGGAATGCGGCCAGTGTGCGCAGAGGCACGGGCACTTCCGCCTTTTCCAAATGGACATAGGCCTGAACGATCTCATCGCCTTCCCGGTCGCCGATGTTCTGAACCGTCGCAAACGCACGGACAGGCTTTTCATCCGACACCTCCACCCGAAGGCCGGAGTAGGCAAAGCGCGTGTAAGACAGGCCGTAGCCAAAGGGATACAGCGGCTTCTGCTGCCGGAAGCGATAGGTGCGGTTCGCCATGCAGTAGTCGGTAAAGGCGGGAAGCTCCTCGTCGTTATGATAGAACGTGACCGGCAGGCGGCCAGAGGGAGAATAATCGCCGAAAATCAGCTGGGCCACGGCTCTTCCGCCCTCCGCGCCGGGATACCATGCCTGAATGATCGCCTTGGCATAGTCGTTGCCGTCAGCCAGATCGATGGCGCTTCCGCTCATGTTGACGATGATCGTGGGCACGCCGGTCTTTCCGATGGCGGTCATCAAGGCCCGCTGCCCCTCCGGCAGCAGCAGATCAGGCTTATCGCCGCAGGTTTTCAGCTTGGAATCGGGCATTTCTTCGCCCTCGATAGATTGATCCAATCCCACGGCCAGAATGACCAGCTCGCTGCGGGCGGCAATGGCTACGGCTTCACTGAGCCGGTCGTTGGGTTTCTTCGAAAGATCCTCCACCCGATCCAGACAGAGATGGCTGCCCTGGGCATAGTACACGCGGGTCGTTTGGGGAAGGGCTTCCCGAATGCCGTCATAAACGGTGTGGTATTCCCCTGCCGTGCCGCAGTAGTTGCCCTCCAGTGCCACCGTAGATATGGCGTTGGGGCCGATGACCGCCACCGTGTGCAGCTTCTTCCGATCCAGCGGCAGGAAGCCGTCCTGATTTTTCAGCAGCACCAGCGCCTTGCGGGCCACGTCCAGATTCAGCGCCCGATGTTCGTCCGTGTCCACGTCCGCGTAGCTCAGATCGTCCCACGGCGTTTTGTCGCCGGGCAGTCCCAGCCGCAGGCGGGTACGCATCAGCCGGAAGGCCGCCGTCCGAAGCTCCGCTTCCGTCACCTTGCCCTCGTGATAGGCGGTCAGCAGGTGGCCATACATCTGGCCGCAGTTCAGATCGGTGCCGTTCTTCATGGCCAGCGTGACCGATTCCACCGGCGTATCGCACACGTGATGGTGCAGGTGGAAATCGCCGATTGCCCAGCAGTCGGAGGTAAAGTAGCCGTCAAAGCCCCATTTGCCCCGCAAAATCTGTCCCATCAGCACGGAATGAGCGCAGCAGGGCTCCCCGTTGGTGCGGTTGTACGCGCCCATAAAGCCCTCCACGCCGGACTCCGTAGCCAGCGCTTCAAAGGCGGGCAGATAGGTTTCCCACAGATCCCGCGGCGATACCTCCGCGTCGAACTCGTGGCGCAGGCTTTCCGGGCCGGAATGAACGGCAAAATGCTTGGCGCAGCCCGCCGCTTTCAGGTGGTCGGGGTCGTCCCCCTGCAGGCCCTTCACAAAGGCCACGCCCAGCCGGGCTGTCAGGCAGGGATCCTCGCCGTAGGTTTCCTGCCCCCGGCCCCACCGGGGATCCCGGAACAGGTTCACATTAGGGCTCCAGAAGGTCAGGCCCTTATAAATGTCATGATCGCCGTTTTTCTGGGCTTCATTGTACTTGGCCCGTCCCTCGGTGGAGATCACCTCCGCGACGCGCTTCATCAGTTCATCGTCAAAGCAGGCCGCCAACCCGATTGCCTGCGGAAACACCGTGGCCAATCCTGCCCGGGCCACGCCGTGGAGCGCCTCGTTCCACCAGTTATAGCTGGGGATTCCCAGCCGTTCGATGGCCGGGGCGGTATACAGCGTCTGCCATACGCATTCCTCCACGGTCATCTGATCCACGATTTCCTGAGCGCGGCGGGCAATTTCCGTCTCCCGCTGTTTGTGATGAAGGGGCATAAAACCGGCTCCTTTCCTTATAAACCAAATGGGTCTTGGAGGTTCAGTAGGTTTTGTAATTTTCTTTACTATACTATCAAAAGCTCCAAAATGCAAGACCGATTCGCAAAAGATTGTGACATTCTGCCGGAAATTCGATTTCCTCTGGATGTCTAAAAACGCCTTTCCCCGCAGAACAGGAGAAAAAACGAAGAAACGGGTTGTCATTCGTCCGCATCCTCACTGCTCGGCACGACCGGCGCGCTTCATCCATTGGATTGCGGCGGTGCAAACTGCTCATCTCTGCATATCCGCATTCAAAAAAATGAACGGCTGTCAGCCGTCCAAATATCTGTATTCATTTGTGCCTTAAAAAAACTGAAAAGCGCTGGTTTTGAGATGAAAGAAGGGATGCGCCGAATCAGCGCATCCCTTCCCCATTTGCTGTTATTTCCGAGTGGGGCGGCGCAGGAAAGCGGGCACACCCAGATCGTCGCGTTCCACGGTGGAAGCGGCGGGAGCGGGAGTCGCCTCTGCCGCGGGCTGCTGCGCGGCCTGCTGGGGCTGCGCGCCATTCTGCGGCTGCTGCGCCTGTGCATTCTGAGCCGGAGCCTGATACTGCTGGCCATACTCCATCTGCGGAACCATCGGCTGCTGCACATTGCCGTACTGCATTCCCTGCACCGGCTGCTGCATGCCGTAATCCGGCTGGCCGTAGGTCTGCCGGGGCTGATAGCCGCTGGGCTGACCATAGCTGGCATAGTAGTTGGAACCCTGCTGCATCATGGGCGGCATGGCCGCGGGCGTGGGAATGGACGAACCGCCCACATAACCGCCGCCGAAGTCGCTGTGCATGGACTCGTCTTCCATGGGCATATTGAAGCTCATATCCTCATAGGAAGAACCGGAAGAGAAATCCTGCCGGCCGGAACCGGAAGAGCCGTAGGCGCTGCCGGAGTTTCCGCTGGAAAAAGAACGGGTCCAGTCGCGCTCGCCGCCGGTCTTGGATTTCGCGTCCTCCTTCTTGGGGAAGGGCGTTTTTTCAAAGCCGGTGGCAATGACCGTAATGCGGACTTCATCGTCCAGCGAATCGTCAATGCCAGCGCCGAAAATGATGTTGGCTTCGCTGTCCGCAGCCTGCATCACCAGACTGGCGGCCTCGTTGATGTCGATAATGCTCATGTCCTCGCCGCCGGTGATGTTGATCAGCACGGCGCGGGCCCCGTCGATATTGGTTTCCAGCAGCGGGCTGGAAATAGCGTTCTTGGCGGCTTCCACCATCCGGTTTTCGCCCTTGCCGACGCCGATGCCCATATGAGCCAGTCCGCCGCTTTCCATGACGGTCTTCACGTCGGCAAAGTCCAGATTGATGAGCGCAGGCACAGCGATCAGGTCGCTGATGCCCTGAATGCCCTGACGCAGCACGTCATCCGCAATGCGGAAGGCTTCCAGCATGGTCGTGCCCTTGGTGACCACCTGCAGCAGACGGTCGTTGGGGATCACCACCAGCGTATCCACCCGCTGTTTCAGGTCGATGACGCCCATTTCGGCGTTCTTCATGCGCTGCTTGCCCTCAAACTGGAAGGGCTTGGTGACCACGGCAATGGTCAGGCAGTTCAGGTCCCGGGCAATTTCCGCCACGATGGGAGCCGCGCCCGTACCCGTGCCACCGCCCATACCGGCGGTAACGAAGACCAGATCCGCGCCCTTGATCGCCTGGGCGATCTCCTCACGGCTTTCCTCGGCAGCCCGGCGGCCCACGTCGGGAACCGCGCCTGCGCCAAGGCCCTTGGTCAGTTTTTCACCGATCTGAATGGTGGTGCTGGCCTTGCTCATGGCCAGCGCCTGACGGTCGGTGTTGATGGCGATAAATTCCACGCCCTTCAGTCCCGCGTCCACCATGCGGTTGACCGCGTTATTGCCTGCGCCGCCGCAGCCGATTACCTTGATCGTAGCAAAGCTCTGTTGATCCTCGATCTGAAATTCAAGCACAGTGCATCCCCCTAGTTTTTGTTTCGCTCAGGTTTTATCCGCTGCTCAGCCGCCCAAGAGGCTCCGGAAGAAGTCCTTGATGCCGCCCGAAAAACCGCTTGCGGGAACATTTCTGGATTCAATGGTGTCGATAATCAGGTCCATCAGACCCATGGCGCTGGCGTAGATGGGGCTGGAAAGCTTGATGGTGCGCTTGACGGTATCGCGCACGGGCTTTTCCAGCTTGGCCGCCAGATAATCCCGGCCGCCCCGGTTCAGGCTCAGGCCGCCGCCGGTCAGGTAGATGTTGGACCAGTCGCTTAGCTTCATGCCGCTTTCATCGATGCATTCCTTGATCATCTCGGCAATTTCGTCCACCCGCGGCTCCAGCACCTCGGCCACCTGCTCCTGCGTGAAGGTATCCGCCTTGACGCCGTCGCCGCCGGTCACGGTATAGGATTGCGAAATGGTGGAAATTCCATACACGTATTCGCGCTTGATCTGTTCGGCGGATTCCAGCGAAATATTCAGGCCTTCCGCCACATCGGCAGCTATATGCCCGCCGCCCACGGGAAGGGTCTTCTGGAAGATCACCGCGTCGCCCTCCACCGCCATCACGTCGGTGCAGAGGTAACCCACGTCGATCAGCAGCGCGGTGCGGTCCCGGTCTTCCTCCAGCAGGTACAGCATGGCCTCGCCGGTAGAAGAGGAGAAAAAGCCGCTGACGGTAATATTCATATCCCGCAGCCGGGCCATGACGTCATCCAGGAAGAAGGTATCGGCTACGACGAAGCTGACCAGCGCCTTGAGCTCGTTGCCCTTCAGGCCCACGGGCTCCAGCGTCTTTTTGCCGCCGTCCACCATGAACCAGGCGGGGCTGCGGTGGACCACCACGCCGCGTACCGGGGAAAGACGCTTGTCCGCGTTGGCGAAGATCTTCTCCACATGGCGGGGCGTTACCCGGGGATCGGCTCCCTGAATGGTCACGCTGGTTTCCACTGCGTAAACGCGGGTAAACTCGCCCGGCACGCCCACGTTGATCTCGCGGATCTTGCGCTTGGACTGATTTTCCGCCTCGCTGATGGATTTCTGAATGGCTTCGTTCAGGGCCATGGTGTTGTTCCATTCGCCCTCCAAAAAGCCGTCGTACATGGAAATCCCCGCGCCGACAATATCACAGCGCTGAGAGCCGCTGGTTTCGGCCACCAGCGTCACGATCTTCGACGTGCCAAAATCAATTGCCGCAATGGTTGATTTCATACTCCGCATTTCCCCAGTTCTTCTGGAATCAGCCGCAGGCATCCCTGACGGCAGGCGTTGGGCGCTTTGAACCAAACAAAAGGTTACGCAAACAGGGCACCCAATGTACCAGCATTTATTGTACCCGTTTTAACAGGAAATCGCAAGCCAAAACCCACTTTTTTTTCACTTTTTTGTAAATTTTGCCTTTGAATGAAGAAATTCGTTACCGTTCGGGCATGAATTTTCCGTCTTCGGGAATGGAAACGTCCAGCACGCCGGAATCGGTGCCCAGCTGCCGGAAGTAGGCGATGTAAGTGCGGATGGCCCCCACCTTGGCGCGCAGGTATTCACCGTCCCCCATGCGCACGGAGATGCCCTCCTGCGTAATCAGATAAAGATTTTCCGTATCGGACAGGTTGATTTCCGTCACCTGATCCGCATATTCCTGCAGGGAAAGCTCGTTGAGCAGGTCGCAGTAAATATCCATCTGCTTCTGGCTGCGCAGGGAAAGGGTCTGCCCTACATGCACCGCCGTGACCCGAAAGCCCGTGACCAACGGCATCCCCTCGGGAAGCTCCATGCTGTCGCTTTCGCTCATGACCATGCCCTTCGCGTCCAGCACATACTGGCTGCCCAGCCAGCGCATCACGGCTACGGGCTTGCGCTCCTCCACATAAAGATAGATGGTGCTGGGGTACTCGATCTGCATCCCCTGATAAATGATGGAGTAGTCCTTTTCCAGATTTTTGGCGATCTCGTCTTCGCTGACCGTGAAAATATTCCGTCCCTTGTACAGCCCGGAGGCAGACACCACCTGCTGGGGCGAGTGGTCTTGCAGGCCGATGACGTACACCGCGTCCAGCCGAAAAACCGTCTCCTGCAGCACCACGATCAGCACGCACAACGCCGCCAGCAGAACCAGCGCCTTGATGAATATGCCCTTCTGCCGCTTCTGACGGCGCTTTTCTATCGCCGCAGCAGAAGCGCCAAGCGGTCGTTCGGGGGGCGAACCGGCAGACGGATTTTCCTTCGCCTGCCGGTCGTGCAGATAAGCATAGGAATACTCGCCGTAGGCCTCAAATTCCTCCCGTTCCTGTCCGGAAGGAGCGTTCCGCTTGTGTTTCATGGGTGTTTCTCTCCTTTTTCCGCTGAAATCCGCTGAATATCGGCTCCCAAATGGGAAAGGGCCGTTTCCAAATGCTCGTAGCCCCGGTCGATCAGCCGGGCGCGCTCCACGACCGTCTCCCCCTGCGCCGCCAGACCCGCAATGGCCAGCGCCGCCCCGCCCCGCAGATCCCGGGCCGTCACACGCGCGCCGCTCAGGCGCTCCACGCCGCGAATGACCGCCGTGCGGCCGTTAATCAGGATATTCGCTCCCATGCGGTTCAAATCGCCCGCATGGGCGAAGCGGTTCTCGAAAACATTCTCCACCACGACGGAGGTTCCCTTCGCCAGAGAAGCCGCCGCCATCATCTGGGCCTGCATATCCGTAGGAAAGCCCGGATGGGGCTGCGTTTGCAGCTGGGCAAAAGCGGTAAGCCGCTCCGGGCCGTGAAGGGTCAGGGCGCTTTGCTGCCGGGAAATCACGCAGCCCATTTCTTCCAGCTTGGCAATCACCGCCAGCATTTCCTCCACCGGCACGTTATGCAGGCGGACGCTTCCCCCGGTAATGGCGGCTGCGGCCAGCAGCGTGCCTGCGGCGATCCGATCCGGCATGGGCCGGTATTCCACGCCGGTCAGCCGGGATACACCCTGCACCCGGATGGTGTTGGTGCCCGCACCGGCGATTCTGGCGCCCATGGCGTTCAAAAAGCGCTGTAAATCCAGAATTTCAGGCTCTCTTGCCACATTGTTCAGCACCGTCTCGCCCCGGAGCAGCGCGGCGGCCATCATCACGTTTTCCGTCGCGCCTACGCTGGGGTAATCGAAATGCACGGTCGCCGGATGCATATTCCGCCCGTCGCAGCGGATCACGCCGCCCTCTTCCACCATCTGCACGCCCAGCTGGCGAAGGCCGCTCAGGTGCAGGTCGATGGGGCGCAGGCCGATTTCGCACCCGCCGGGCAAAGAGACGTTGGCCCGGCGGAACCGTGCCAGAATGGGCCCCAGCAGAAAAATGGAAGAACGGATCCTCTTGGAAAGCTCCTCGGGCATTTCATAGCCGCACAGCCCGCCCGGATCGATTTCCAGCGTTCCGTCATTCCTATGTACGCCGCAGCCCAGCGTCCGGAGAATCTCCCCCATATCGCTGATGTCGCTGAGCTGCGGGCAGTCCCGCAGAAAGGTCTTTCCTTCCGTCAGGATAGCCCCGGCCATGATGGGCAGCGCCGCGTTTTTCGCGTTCTGCACCGTCCATTCGCCCTTCAGGCGTTTCCCGCCCTGAATCCGCAAGGCGTCCATATTTCCACCTCCGTCAAGCATCGCATGACCCATCCTATGCGCTGGCCGGAGATGTGTGAGAGCCTTGGGCCTTTGCGGCTTCAAGCCGCGCACCTTGGCCGGGGCGCAGGGGCAAACCCCTGCTAATCGTAGCGGGAAATGTTAAAGAGAATGCCGACGGCGGCCATCAGAAGGGAAATAGAGGTGCCGCCCGCGCTGAAAAAGGGCAGGGGAAGCCCTGTGGTAGGCAGAATCCCCACGACCACGCCGATATTGATGAAGGCCTGCACGGAGATCATGGCCGTAATCCCCGCCGCCAGCAGACAGCCGTAGCGATCCTGACAGTTCAGGGCAATGCGCATCCCCGCTATGGCAAAGGCCACAAAAAGCAGGATGACCACGCAGCAGCCGAACAGGCCGAAATCCTCGCCGATAATGGCGAAAATAAAGTCGCTTTCCGGATAAGGCAGGTAGGAAAACTTCTGCCGCCCCTGTCCCAGTCCCCGGCCAAACAGGCCGCCGGAGCCGATGGCGATCAGGGATTGAGAAAGCTGATACCCCTCGTCGCTCATCTGGGCGAAGGGATTTCGAAAGGACAGCAGCCGCTCCCGGCGGTAGGGCTCCACCCACGCATAGGCAAAGCCCACCGCCAGCCCCGCTATGCCCATCAGGCTCAGGTGCTTCCATCTGGCCCCGGCCAGCAGCATCATCAGCACGGCCACGATCATGATGCTCCCGGCAGTGGACAGATTGGGCTGCTGCAAAATCAGCAAAAACATCGCCGCAGGAACCGCCAGCAGGGGCAGGATGCCCGTCCACAGGCGCTCCACCTGCTTGAGCCGGAAGCTGAGCGTAGAGGCCAGATACAGCACCGAAGCGATTTTGGCCAGCTCCGACGGCTGAAAGCTCAGGCCCGCTGCATTCAGCCAGCGGCGGGAGCCGTTCACATACACGCCGATCCCGGGAATCAGCACCAGCACCAGCAGCGCAAAGCTGCCCGTCAGGGCCAGAATGACCACACGCGGCCTTTGCCAGAAGCGGTAGGGAATCCGGCTGGTCAGGAACATCAGAAAGCCGCCCAGCCCCACGCCGATCAGCTGTTTTTTCACTTCCAGCAGCGCATCGCCCTTGTCGATGGCCTTATAGTAGGTGGCACTGAACAGCGTCAGCAGGCCGCACATCATCAGGAGCGCCAGAATCAGCGCCAGCGTGCCGTCCGCCGGTTTCAGCCGCTTTCTTCGGTTCTGCCGCCATACCGGCTGCTGTTCCAACATAAAAGCCCCTCCCAACGCGCTTGTTCAAGATGCTTTGCTTTCGTGCGCATCTCCTTCGCCGAAGGGAAGGGCTTTGGTATGCAGGGTTACTGAAGCTGACCCACCAGTTCCTTGAAAATTTCGCCCCGCTGTTCAAAATCCTTGAACATATCGAAGCTGGCGCAGGCGGGAGACAGCAGCACATTGCCGCCGGAAACCGCCAGCAGGCGGGATTTTTCGATGGCGTCGCTCATGCTGTAGGCCTGACTGATACGGTCGTAGCCCGCTTCCTCCAGCTGCTGGCGAATCTGCCGGGAGGTTTCGCCCATGACCACCACGTGGGAAATCAGGCCGGAGGCGATGATCTCCTGGCACAGCGGCATGAAGTTGGTGTGCTTGTCATAGCCGCCCAGAATCAGCACCGTAGGCGCGCGCATGCTCTGCACGGCCTTGATGGTGCTGTCCACATTGGTGCCTTTGCTGTCGTTGATGTAGGTAACGCCATCCAGCACGCGCACCTTTTCAATGCGGTGCTCCACGCCTGTAAAGGTTTGCAGGGTGTGGCGGATGACCGGCGCGGGCACATTCATGGCGCAGGCCATCGCCGCAGCGGCCAGCGCGTTTTCCAGATTGTGGGGGCCGGGGATCAGGATGGAGTCCGCATCGCAGATGGGGCGGGTCTCGCCCTTCCACTGCCAGACGATCTTTCCGTCCTTGACAAACGCGCCGTTTTCCAGCTGATGGGTGCGGCTGAAAAACGCCACCTGACTCTTCAGCTTTTCGGCCATTTTGTTCAGCACCGGATCGTCGTAGTTCAGCACGGCAAAATCATCCGCCGTCTGATTTTCGAAGAGGCGCTGCTTCATGCGGATATACTGGGCCATCGTGCCGTGGCGGTTCAGATGATCCTCGGTAATGTTCAGAAGCGCCGCCACATGGGGATGGAAGGTCTTGACGCTTTCCAGCTGGAAGCTGGAAACCTCCACTACCGTCACATCCTCCCGTTTGGCGGAAATCGCCACATTGGACAGCGGATAACCGATGTTTCCGGCCACGTGGGTAATTCGTCCGGCGTTCTCAAATATTTTGCCCAGAAGGGTGGTGGTGGTGGTCTTGCCGTTGGTGCCGGAAATGGCCAGCATATCGCCGCTGAGCAGGGAGGAAGCCAGCTCCAGCTCGCCAACGACTGGGATGCCCTTTTCCTTGGCGGCCTTCACCACGGGCGCGTCGATGGGTACGCCCGGGCTGATCATCAGAATGTCCGCCTCGTCCAGCAGCTTCACGCTGTCCTCGCCCAGCCGGAACACGCAGGCCGTGCCGCGCAGGCTGTCCAGCTGGTCGCCAAACGCCTCTTCCTGTTTCATATCCGACAAAATGGGAATGGCCCCATGGCGGAGCAGCAGCTCGGCGGCGGCAATGCCGCTGCGGGCCATGCCCACTACCAACACGCGCTTCTTTTCAACTTTCATGACGATTTTCACCTCCGAAATCCTCAAAATCGTTTCGGTCTATCAGTTCAGGGGAAGAGAGAACAGGGAGATCAGGCACAGAAGGCCCTCCACAATGGAGTACATGGCCACAATCTGCTGTTCGGTCATGCCGCTCAGTTCAAAGTGATGATGAATCGGAGACATCTTGAAGATGCGCTTGCCATGAGTCGCCTTGAAATAGATGCGCTGAATAATCACGCTCATGGAAGAGGCGAACATGGTAAAGCAGATCAGCAGCCAGTAGATCGGCATCCGCAGAAGCATGCTCATGCCCACCATGGCTCCGCCGATGAACATGCTGCCCGTATCGCCCATGAACACCAGCGCCGGATAGTGATTGAAGCGCAGGAAGCCCATGCAGCCGCCCGCCAGCGCCATGGCAAAAATCGCCAGATGCTGATAGTTGCCCATGGTTTCCGGGGTCAGTACGGAAGCGCCTGCCAGCGTCACAAATACGGCGATCAGGCCCCAGGCGGAGCTGCCGATCACGCTGACGCTGGACAGAAGCCCGTCCAGACCGTCCTGCAGATTGGCGCTGTTGACCATGAAAATCATGGCCAGCGTCATCAGCGGCACATAGAACACGCCCAGATCCCATTCCACGTTGAAGAAGGGCACAATCACGCTGCTGCCCACCATGGGACTGCGATAGCAGTACCAAGAGAAGGCCAGCGAGATCACCACCTGCGCCACGACCTTCTGCCACCAGATCAGGCCCAGATTGCGCTTTTTCACGACCTTGATGTAGTCGTCCACAAAGCCCACCAGCATGGTCAGCAGCGAAACGCCGATCAGCGCCAGCGTAAAATCCCACTTGCCGTACCAGTTGCCGGTGAACACAGCCGCCGCCAGACAGGTGGTCAGCACGAACATCAGGCCGCCCATGGTCGGTGTGCCCTGCTTGGTCTTGTGGGACTGGGGGCCCAGCTCGTATACGGTCTGCCCGAATTTCAGCTTGCGCAGCACGGGAATCACCCGGGGTCCCAGCACCAGCACGCCCGCCAGCGAAAGAATCAGCGCCAAAATCAGCTTTAGCATGGTATTCACTCCTCTGAAGATTCAAGCTCCCGGAGCAGCTCCCGCACGACGACCTTCTCGTCAAAGGGACGCTTCACGCCCATGATGTCCTGATAGGTCTCGTGGCCCTTGCCCGCCAGAATGATCACATCGCCGTCCCGACCCATTTCCAGCGCGTGGCGGATAGCCTCCCGCCGGTTCTCGATAATGACATACTTTCCGCCCGTGGGCTTGATGCCCTCCTCGATGGAGGCCAGAATGGCGTTGGGATCCTCCGTGCGTGGATTATCGCTGGTGAGGATGGAGAAATCCGCCAGCCGGCCGGCGATCTCGCCCATGATGGGCCGCTTTCCGTGATCCCGGTCGCCGCCGCAGCCGAAGAGCACAATCAGGCGGCTGCGGGTAAAGGTGCGCACGGTGGTCAGGATGTTTTCCAGCGCGTCGGGAGAATGGGAGTAATCCAGAATGACTTTATAGGGGGTCTTGGTATCCAGCATTTCCACCCGGCCGGGCACGTTGACCACGCTTTCCAGCCCTTCCCGGATGGCCTGCTTGTCAATGCCGAGGATCATGGCCAGCGAAGCGGCGGCCAGCGCATTGTACACGTTGAACATGCCCGTCAGGTGCATATGCACCGGCATTTCCTCCAGCCCGCGCAGCAGAATGGAGAAGGACACGCCGTCCTCGGAAATTTCAATATCCCGGGCGAACACGTCCGCGTCGGAACTGATGCCGAAGGTCAGATAGGGCACCTTGATATCCTTGATGATCTTATCGCTGGTCTCATCGTCGGCGTTCAGCGCGGCGTTGAGCACCTGTCCGTGCATGAAGAAGCTCTTCTTGGTTTCGAAGTAGTTCTCCATGGTGCCGAAATAATCCAGATGATCCTGAGACAGATTGGTATAGCAGGCAGCCTCAAAGGTCACGCCGTCCAGCCGGTGCATGGCCACGGCATGAGCGCTGACCTCCATGCTGACCGCTTCCACGCCCTCGTCCCGCATCTGCCGCAGGCAGCGGTGCAGATCGATGGGATCCGGGGTGGTCAGGTTGCTGTGCAGGTGCTTCTCGCCGATCATATTGCCGGTGGTGCCGATCAGGCCGGTCTTGAAGCCCGCCTTTTCCAGAATCGCCTTCATCAGGTAGCTGGTCGTGGTTTTGCCCTTGGTGCCGCACACGCCCACCATGCGGATCTCTTTTTCGGGATGGCCATAGAAAGCCGCAGCGATATAAGCCATGGCGGAACGGACGTTTTCCACCTTCACCTGAGGCACATCCGCATCCAGAATGCGCTCCACCACAAAGGCGACGCAGCCGTTTTTCTCCGCCTGACCCACAAACGTATGAGCGTCAAAGCGCGCGCCGCTGATGCAGAAGAACAGCCCGCCGGAAGCCTTTTCCCGGCTGTCCGTGATCAGGGCGTCTATCCGGGCGTCCATATTTCCCTTCGTTTCCAGAACTCCGGGTACGTCCACCAGCAGATCCTTCAGTAGCATTGGTACTCCCCCATCCTTATGGATTCGGTAACTCAAAATGAACCAGAACGACGGAATCCGGCGCAAGGAAGCTTCCTGCGGCTGGCTCCTGCGAAACGGCAAAGCCGCTTCCGTCGATTTCCATCTCCAACCCCCGCTGGCGCAGCAGCGAAGCGGCGGATGCAATAGACTTGCCCGAAACATCCGGCACGCATACCAGCGTTTCCGTTTCCGGCAAAGCCTCTTCGTAGGTGTAGAGCATCATCTGTCCGCCGGTACGGAGCTTGGCTCCGGCGCTGGGCATCTGGGCGGTCACGCTGCCGCTTCCCCCGTCGTCCAGCACCTTCAGTCCCAAAGCGGAAAGTGTCTTTCGGGCCTCCCACAGCGGAAGGCCGATCACGTCCGCCACCTGCACCGGTTCGCTGCCATCATCCCCGTCGGGCTGATAACCTAAATAAGGTAACACATCCGCGAGGATTTGTCTAGCAAAAGGCGCAGCGGTGGTTCCGCCGTAGTCCACCGGGGTGTCGGCTTCGTCCACGATCACCAGCAGGGCGATGCGGGGATCATCCGCCGGGGCAAAGCCCAGAAACGAACCGATGTGAACGTTCCGCACAATGCGGCCGTCCTTGTAGACCTGCGCCGTGCCCGTTTTGCCGCCGATACGGTAGCCCGGAATGCGGGCATTTTTCGCGCCGCCGATAGCCACCACGTCCTCCAGCAGCTTCCGCATGGTCAGGGAGGTTTCCTCGGAGATGGGCGTGGAAACCACCTTGGGCGACGTGCGATAGAGGACGGTTCCGTCCGGGGAAACGGCCTCCTTCAGCAGATAGGGCCGCATGAGCCGTCCGCCGTTGATGACCGAGCAGGCGGCGGTCAGCAGCTGAACGGGCGTTACCGCCACGCTCTGACCAAAGCCGATCCGCGCCAGATCCACATTCTTGACGGAATTCACGGGTATTAGTATACCACTTTCCTCCCCCTGCAAGTCAATATGGGTTTTCGAACCCAGCCCGAAAGCATGCAGGTATTGGTAAAAGCGTTCGGTTCCCATGCGCAGGGCCAGTTCCACGAAGACCGGGTTGCAGCTGTTCTGCAAAGCCTGCGCCATCGTTTCGGCCTTATGGGGATTGCCCCAGCACTTGATGGTATCGCCGTCCACCTTGATCTTGCCGGAGCAGTAGAACCCGTCCTCCGGCGTGGTGACGCCGCTGTCCAGCGCGGCGGCGGCCGTCAGGATCTTAAAGGTGGAGCCCGGCTCGTAGGAGTCGGAAATCAGGCGGATGCGCATCAGGCTTTGCAGCGCGTTCAGCTGATCCCGGGGCGGGTCGTTGGGGTCATAGTCCGGCTTGGAGCACATGGCCAGCACCGCGCCGGTATAGACGTCCATGGCGATGGCGTGAACCGCCTGCGCCTTGTTGACCTCATAGCACTCCCGCATGGCCTTTTCCACGATTTCCTGAATGGTCGCATCGATGGTCAGGCGGACGGTGCTGCCGTCCTGGGGCTCGATGTAAAGATTGCCGCTGTCGTAGATGGGCCGGGCCTTGCCGTCCACGCTGCGCATGCTGCGCCCTGCCTCGCCCCGAAGCAGCGTCTCGTACTGCTGCTCCAGCCCGGATTGGCCCACGCCGTCCACGTTCACCAGCCCTAACGTCTGGGTCAGGAACGCGCCCCGCAGGTAGACACGCCGCACGTCTTCGTCAAACAAAAGCGCGGATGCGGCCTCAGCAGTCTCCGCATCCTTGCTTTGCTTCAGTTGACGCAGCCGGTCTGCCGTTTCCCGGGAAACCTGACGCTTGAGCGTCACGGAGGATTTGCCCCGATTGGCCGCCTTTTCCGCCACTTTTTCCTCGGAAAGGCCCAGAATCGGGCTTACGATCCGGGCAAAGGCTTCCGCGTCCCTGACCTTGCCGGGCTCCACGCTGACGATGTAGGCCGTAGCGCTCATGACCAGCGTCTGGCCGTTGGTATCCAGAATATTGCCCCGGCGGGCATAGACCGTGCCCTCGCGCGTCCACTGGCGCACGCCCCGGCTGGTCAGCTCGGCAGAACGGGCGGTGGTCAGATAGGCGATCCGGCATGCCAGAATGCCGAAAAGAAAAATCAGAATGACCAGCAGGGTCAGGACTCTTTTCCGGATGTGCAGCTCCGCAGGCATCATACTTCCCCCATTTTACGGTTTCCGTGATAATGGGATGTATGCCGCCGTTCAGAGCGATAGAACCCTTTCGACGAACGCCGTGCTCTTTCGGCTTTAATTTCCGGAATCTGCGGAGACGTGAATCGTATCGGACGGATTCGCCGCTTCCTGTACGGCGTCCGTTTCAGCAGTCTGCGCCGTATCGTTGGAGGCGGTCAGCGCGGGACGGGTATCCACCGCCACCAGATAGACCGCTTCCGCCGCCTCCGCGGGGATCATGTTCAAATCCCGGGCCGCGGCGTAGCAGATGGTAGAAGCGTCGGACGCCTGGGCGATTTCTTCTTCCAGACTGGCGTTCTGGGCGCGGTAATCCTTAATGGAGCGTTCCAGACGATTGAGGGCCTTCTGCCGCTCCGCAATCATGCCCTGCTGGGACAGAAGCAGAATGCCGCAGAAAAACAGCACAGCCGCGACGATCAGCACCAGCGCCCGCACGGAAATGCGAACGCCGCCCTTGCTGAATTCCCGCCGCAGGGCTTCGTTCAGGCTCTTTCCTTCTTTATCCAGCCCTTCTCTTTCCAGATTCAGCCCCTGCGTGCGGCGGCGCTGATGACGGTCCGGCTGCAGCTGACCGGTTCGCGGGTCAATATCGCTGGCGGGCAGATAGACGCTGCTTTTCACCTGAAAACGATCGGTGGGCACATACTGTTCCGCGCCGCGCTGCGCAAAGCTGTCATAAGTGTACACATACTGTTCCATAGCTGCGTCTCCTTTCCGTAATGGTTACGGAAACCGTTATTCTTCCATCATATTGCCGATTTCGTCCAGAAGGGCTTCCCGGTGCTCCCGGAAGAAGCTGTCTTCGTCGTCGGCGGTCTTGCGGTCTACAATGCGGATGTGATCCAGCGCGCCGCTGATTTCCACATCCCGCGCATCCCCCAGCACCATCTGGCGCAGCTTCAGCGGCAGAAGCAGACGGCCCTGACCGTCCGCCTCCATGCCCCGGTAGCTCATCTTGGCCAGATAAGCCTGATACTTTTGTACGGCTGGTTTGCGCTGATTGAGGCGGTAGAGTTCCGCCAGAAGCTCATCGAACACCGGGTCGGGGTACAGGGCGATGCCCTCGCCGTCCCGGGTGATGCTGATGGTGAAGACCTCTCCCAGAGGCTTGCGGTAGGCGGTAGGGATAATAATGCGCCCTTTCGGATCCAGTGAGTGGTCGTAGCTGCCGAAGAAAGTGTAGTTTTTGGGGAGGATAGAGGCGCTTTGCGTCTGATTCGCCTCGGCATGCGTCTCGTCCATGCGCTCCACCCGCCCTTCCTCTGCGTGGCATTTTGCTCCACTTTCTGGCACCCAGCACCATTATGCCCCACTCAAATCAAAAATGCAACGGCTCAAATCCATACCCCGCAAGGCTTTGATGCTTTTTTCGACAACGAAAACAGCCTTTTTTGCGAACGGCTGTTCGAAGGTTTTTTCGGGTCTAAAAAGAAAAAGTTTGGAAAGTTTGCCGAAGCAATCTTTCCAAACTTTGGGGAACGAATGTTTCATACTAAATGTTACAATTTTATTTCGAAAAAGAAACGAAAATTTTAGATTTTGTCTTTGGGAAAAAAGGCGCTTTCATCGATCCGGCGCAGCGAAAAATGAAGCGCATCGCAGCTGACCAGATGGTACTCGATTCCGCGAACCAGCCCTTCCAAGCCAACCCGGATGCCCGCGCCGTGCAGGTGGCCGAATACCACAGTTCGTGCGCCGTAGCGTTCCAATATTTCGGTAAAGGGCGTGGAAAGCAGATCCTTATACAGGGGCGGATAGTGCATCATCACCACCACGGGCAGGCTGCCGCCCGCCAGCTTTTCCGCCTGCTGCAAAGACATTTCCAGCCGCAGAAGCTCCCGCTGAAAGATCTTCACATCCTGCGGATCAGCCGGCTGTCCCTCCCCGGGGATATTCCAGCCGCGCGTGCCGCAGTAGACCACGCCGTCCAGCGCCAGCGCGTCGTTCTGGATGGCGTACATGTTTTCCGGCAGCAGGGCGCGAACCTTGCTGATGGAATTCCACCAGTAATCATGATTGCCCCGCAAAAGCAGCTTTCTGCCGGGCAGGGCGGCAATCTGCATCAGGTCGTCCCGGGCCTCCTCAAGCTGCATGGCCCAGCTGATGTCGCCGGGAATCAGCACCACGTCCTCGGGGCTGACCATCGAAAGCCAGTTTTCCCGAATAACGTCAAAATGGCGATCCCAATGATCGCCAAAGACATTCATGGGTTTTTCCTGATGTCCCGGCAGATGGAGATCGCCAATTGCATAGATTGCCATGGATGCCTCACTTTACAGGCCGCTGAAAATCAGCGGTCATCGTCGTCCTTGTCTTCGTCGTCATCCTCGTTTTCGTCTTCAATGACGCTTTCCAGAGAAAGTTCGTTCTGAATATCGCCGTACTCGTTGGCAGGGATGTCTTCTTCGATTTCCGGAATGATTTCGTCCATGGTGCTGACAGAATTCAGGCCAATGGTGGATTCGTCCACGGAAACAGGCGCGTCCTCCACATCGTCGCGGCTGCCGCCGGACTGCATCTCCTTCAGGCAGCTCAGGCACACGTCCTTGCCGGGCAGCGCGGGGGCGGCGTTGCAGACGGAGCAAAGCTCCATATCGTCGTTGGTGGGTTCGCCCTTCATTTCACGCAGGCAGACCTTGCAGTATTTTTCATCCTCCCGGATATAATTCAGATCGCACCGTGGGCATTTGACCAGTTTCATGTGTTTTCCCTCCATCAAATCAGGGTTTTTGACCCTGCCAAAATATCCATCCAGCCATTTCCATGGAAATTCATTGCCAAATAAGTTGCACTTAAATGACAAATATATTACGATTTTATTACGCCATTGGCGTAAATCACCGTAAATGGGAGGCAGACTATGAAAACCAAAATGTTCTCAGCTTTGGCAGCAGCCGTTCTTTGTACGGCTATGGCCTTCACCGCTTCGGCAGACGGCGCGCCTGCTTCACAGTTCGGTTTTTCCGGCTGGCCCTACCGTCAGGAAACGAATTGCGCGCCCCGTCAGACGGAATGTCCCGCCACGGCCGAACCAGTCGTGACCCCGACGCCCGCTGCAGCGGCAACGGTTCAGCCGCCGGTTCTTCCTTCCGAGCCGACCCTATGCCCGACTCAGCAGCCCGTGCAGACACCGATTCCTGCGCCTACGAAAGTGCCGACTCAGGTGCCGACCATCTCGCCCGTCCCAACGTCCGAAACGCCCGTTTTCCCAACGGAAACGCCTGCCGCCCCTTCCGTTCCCACACAGAAGCCCACGCAGCAGCCCGTTCCTACCGCGGCGAACACGCCGGAACCCACGAAAAATCCAGTGATTGCAACGTCCTCTCCTTCCACGGGCATTGATTATACTACGGGTTCCATCACTGCGCAAGAGGAAAATGCATTTCTTTTGCTCAACCAGGATCGGGCGGCCAACGGACGTTCTGCCCTGACGCTGGACCCGGCCCTCTGCGCGCTGGCCCGGCTGAAGAGCTGCGATATGAACGAGAACCACTATTTCGCTCACACCTCCCCCACGCTGGGCAGCGCTGCGGAGATGCTTCGAAGCCACGGCTACGCCTTCGCCTCCGTAGGGGAAAACATCGCCCACCATGCGACTGTGGCCAAGGCGCAGGCGGCGTTCATGTCCAGCACCGGCCACCGTACCAGCATTCTGGGCAGTCAGTGGACGAAGGTCGGTATCGGCGTATGCACCGACAGTCAGGGATATGTCTACGTCACCCAGCTGTTTGTGCGGTAAGGCTCACCCATATGACCATACGAAAAGAGACAGGCGTTGTTCCTGTCTCTTTTCCTCTTTACCATCGGGCGAACCGCCCGGTCATTCGGCCCGGCCACCCTGTTTCCGTCCGCCGGCGCAGATATGGATCCGCACCGATACCGACGGCCCGGAGCACGCTGCGGCCCGCCATGCTGCCTCTGGGCCGGACGTAAGCGCTCAGTGCCATCCGGCTGTTTTCCTCTGTTTCTACCGGCCGAAAGGGATCCTCCGTAGGGCGCACACGCTGGTATCCGTCGGAATAGACCGGCTCCGCCGCCTTCATTCGGGGCATGGCCGGAAGAAGCACTGCCTCGCTGGTTTGCAGAGCGGGACGTTTCCAAAGGGAACGCTGGATCATGCAAACCCTCCTTTCCTTCATGCCTTCCACACTGATTCGGAAAGCTGCTTCATCCTATTCATTTGGCGCGGAAACGTGTGTGGTCAGCCATTCTTCCCGGGTGATGGCATAAACCCGGGTGAAGGTATTGCGATCGTCCGGGTAGGTTTCCACAAGCCGCATCCCGTTCTTTTGGGCTACGCGGCAGGAAGCCAGATTGTCGTATTTCATATAGGAATAGACCGCCGGGAGATTCCGTTCCTCAAGGGCATATCGTATGCACCGACGGGCCGCTTCGGAGGCATAGCCCCGCCCCTGTTCGTTCCTATGGATATGATAGCCGATTTCCGGCAGCATTTGTCCGTGAATGTACTGCATGGTGATGCCGCAATCGCCGATGAAACGGTTTTCTTCCTTCAAGAGCACCGCCCACAGGCCAAAGCCGTAGGTCTGATAATTTTCCAGATTCCAGCTGATCCATTGCCGTACCTTTTCTTCATCAAAGGGCGCAGGATAGAACTGCATGGTTTCCGCATCCGAAAGGATCTCATACCATGCCGCGAAATCTTCATTTGTCAGTTCCCGCAAAATCAGTCTTTCCGTTTCCAGCCGCATAATGACACATCCTTTTTGATGAATTTGATGCACTTGACAAAGCAGCGTCCGTCCGAAGCCTTTTTAGCGCCGACGGAGTGTAAAAGGAAGAATAGAAAAAGCGTTTGACGTTTTGCGAATCTGTTTTTATTGTAGGCGGCTCCCTTCGTTTTGTCAATGGCGCGGCTGGGATCTGTTCACATGGAAAACCGTTCGCCGGTGCAGAATACAGACGGCATGCTTCCGCGTTTGGGAAGCCGTGCTTTTTCTCTCCATGGCATATTCAGCATAGCGGCAGGGAGGTTTGTGACAAATGGAATGGTGGATCGCTGCGGCAGGCCTTGCGCTGCTTTTTCTGCTTTTTCTCGCTGCTCGAAAAAAGCCTATTCTTTCCCGGCGGGACGTTTCGCCGGAAGCATCGCTTTCCGCCCGGATGAAGGCGCTGGCCGGTCAGACTCCGCGCCGCCGACGGACACGGCTCCTGCCGCCTGCCTCCGCCCTGAAAGGGCTGGAAAAAAACGTTCGATTTCTGAACGGCCTGCGGTCGGAAGAAGGACTGCCTGCCTCCCGCCAGCTTTGTGATAATGGCCGTTTCTTGCAGGAGGAAGCGGCTTCTCTGCGCCCGGCGCCGGGTTCCGTCCGGCTGACGGCCTTTCCGTGCGGAGAAAGCCGGATTGCCTGTTTTGCCCGGGTCTTTCTGGCCCATACCGCCGGGGAGCTGCGTCTTTCCCAGTTGGAGGAAGCGCTGGCCGTCTGGCAGAAGGAGCAGCCTTTGGAGGAAGAAGAATGGACGGCCCTGCCTCAGGCGCTTCGCGGTGCGCTTCTGCTTCTGCTGGGCGAGCTGGCTCATTCCTGCGTCCGGGAGCAAATGGTGCGCCGTCAGGCCGAGCGGCTTTGCCGTCTTTTGGAAAAAGGCTGGGAGCGCCGCGCCATGGCGCTGTTTCATCGGTATGGGCAAAATGATTCTTTTCTGGAAAAGCTGTTTTCCCGCTGGCGGCAGGGCGGCTTTGACGAGCAGCTGCTCTGGCTGGAAAACCAGTTGGACGCTCAGGGCCGCTCTGCCGAAGAAGTGGCCAATCGGGAGCATTTGCGGCAGATAGACGAAGCCCGCTGGGTCGGAAATGCCCTCGCCGCCCTTCACACCGTGGGGCAGGCTCCATGGAGCCGCCTGCTGGAAGATTGGAGCGAGCTTCACCAGTTGCTTTGCCAAGATGACATTTATCCCCAAATGGACGAAGAAAGCCGGGCCTACTACCGGCGGCAGGCGGCGCGCATCAGCCGCGATGCGTCGGTTCCTGCGCGGGAGATCTGCGAGGCAGCCCTTTCTCTGGCCTCCGCCGCCGAGACCTCTCCCCTTTCCCATGTAGGCTATTATTTGATTGACGAAGGCTTGGCAGAGCTGGTCGCCCGGCTGTACCCGAAGCGGCGCTTTCTTCCGCCCCGGCTGTTTTTCCGGCTGCACGGAAGGCCGTTCTATTTCGTCTTATCCGCGTTTTATTTCTCCTTTTTGCTGGCACTGGCGGGTTTTCTCCGGCTGTCCGGCTGGCTGTGGCTGCCGTTTGCCCTGACCTTCTGGCTGACGGGACGGCATCTTTTCTTCCGGCTTTATCAGCGCCGGGCCGAGCCGCGAAGGATTCCCCGCATGCAGGTAGACCGGCTGGAAGACGCTCAGCGCACGCTGATGGTCTGCCCCGCGCCGCTGCTTGATCCGGCGCACGCGCTTTCCATGGTCAAGACGCTTTCCATCCTTCATTGCGCCAATCCCGACCCCAACCTGCACTTTCTGCTGCTGGGGGATTTCCGTGACAGTCTGACCGGCTCCTTCAGCGACGATGGCGAAATCGTCTCCGCCGCTGCCGAAGCGATTCGGGCTCTCCGGGAAAGTACAGGGCATGACTTCTTCTATTTGCAGCGGGAACGAATCTATCACGCGCCCGATCATCTGTACATGGGCCGGGAGCGCAAGCGGGGCAGTCTGAACACCTTATTGAAGCTAATACAGGGTGAGCCGGTCGAAGACCGTTTTGCCTACGCTTCCGTGCCGCCGGAAACGCTGCAAAACCGCTATCGCTATGTCATCACAGTGGACAGCGGCACCTTTCTGCCGCCGGGAGCGGCGCTGCGGATGGTGGGAGCCATGCTGCATCCCTTGCAGCGCCGCTGCGTCGGGCCTGACGGCTGGCGGGGCGTAAGCGTTCTTCAGCCCCGGATGGAAGCAGAACCCGCCGCGGTGGAAAGCCGTCTTTCCCTGCTGTTGGGCGGTTCCGAGTCTGATAGCGCGCTGACGGCGGAATTTTTCAGCGGTGCACTGAACAGCGGCACCTTTCAGGGGAACGGAATTCTGGATCCCGCCCCGTTTTTGCAGGCCACGGAAGGAAAAATTCTGCTCTGCGCCATTCTGAATCACGCCCCGCCGGAAGGCCAGTTGGCAGGCTGCGCCTACGATTCCGACATTGTGCTTTATGAAACGCCCCCGCAAACGCTGCAGGGCTTTCTCACCCGGCTGCACCGAAGAGCACGGGGCGACTGGCAGCTTCTTCCCTATGTGCTGCCGTTTTTTCCCCGGGGACGGCACACGCCCAGAAAATCATTCGGCGGCCTTAGCCGCTGGAAGCTTCTTTTGAACCTGCTGCATTCTCTGGAAAGCGCCCTGCGGGTGCTGCTGTTGTTCTGTCTGGCGGCTCAGGGAAACGCCGGGCTGTTCTGGGCCGTGCTGCTGATCCCCGAGCTGCCGGGGCTGTTTCCCCTGACCGGCGTTACGCTGGCTTCCTTTCTGACACGGCTGACCGTTCTTCCGCTGAACGCTGCCATGGAGCTGGACGCCATTGGTCGAGCGCTGTACCGGCTGTTTGTTTCCCGACAGGGGCTGCTTCAATGGACTCCCGCTGTTCCGTTTCCCAAGCCCTCCGCCAGGCCGCCCATGCTCTATTTCACGCTGAGCATGGCGGCAGCGGGCGGAATGGCGGCGTTTTCGATCTTCCTGCGCGGATTTTTCGTGCCCGGGCTAGTTGCGGCCCTGCTTTGGGCGGCGCTTCCCTTCCTGCTGTTTGCGCTGGAAGCGCCCAGAGCTTCCGTGCCCCGGCCAACGGAGTACATGCGGGAGGTGCTGAACCGACTGGCGGCGGGTACGATGCTGTATTTCGAAACCGCCGTCCCCGGGGAAGCTCACGCGCTGCCCGCCGACAACGTGCAGATTGACCCCAATAAGGGCATCTCTCACCGCACCTCGTCCACCAGCATCGGCCTGTATCTGGTTTCCCTGCTGGCGGCGGAAAAGCTGCGTCTGCTCCCGGCGGCGGAAGCGGCCCGGCGCATCGGTGAAACGCTTTCCACGCTGGAAGCGCTGCCCAAATGGGAAGGCCACCTGTACAGCCAGTATGATACCCGGACGCTGGAACCCCTGCCGCCCCGTTTGGTTTCTTCAGCGGACAGCGGGCTTCTGGCCGTCTGCCTGACTGTCTGCGCACAGGGATTGCGTGTGCTGCTGCCTGTGCTGCCGGAGAGCTTCCGTGACCTTTCCTTCCGGGCGGACGCGCTGGCAAGCGGGATAAACTTCACTGCTCTTTTTGATAAAGATGCGGGGCTTTTCTGGAGCGGTGTTCATCCCGACCAGCCGAACGAGAATCGCTCGCATGATACGCTGCTGGCCAGCGAAGCGCGGCTGCTCAGCTTTTATGCCATCATGACCGGTCAGGTTCCCCTGCGGCACTGGTACCGGCTGGGCCGTCCCCGAGTGCGCACCCGCCGGGGGCAAAGTCTGCTTTCCTGCAACGGCTCCCTGTCCGAATACCTGTCGCCCCTTCTGTTCCATCCTTCCGTTCCGGGTACGCTGCTGACCTCCGCCCTGAAAGCCGCCCTGCGGGAACAGCAGGCCTATCGGCCGGGCGGCGTTTATGGCGTCAGTGAAAGCGGCTATCATGCCTTCGACCCGGAACTCTATTATCTGCACGAGGCTTTCGGCCTGCCTTCGCTGGCTCTGCGCTCTGATCCGCCTACCGGCGTAATCGCGCCCTATGCCTCTGTTCTCGCCCTGCCGCTGGATCTGCGGCGCGGCTTTCAAAATCTGCTTCGGCTGGAAACCATGGGCATGGAAGGCCCCATGGGCTTCTTTGAGGCGGCCGATTTTTCTCAAAAGCAAAAGCACGGCGGATTTCAGATTGTCCGCAGCCACACGAGCCGCCATCAGGGCATGATTCTGGTTACTCTGTGCAATCTGCTGTGCGACCAGTATATCGTCCGTCTGTTCGGCGATTTGCCAAAGGCGCAGGCCTACCGGCTGCTCCTGCAGGAAAAGCCCGGCAGGCGCCGGGGCGCGCTTCGCCGTCCGCTGCGGCGCAGAAGGCCGGAAGCGGAGGAAAGCTCCCCCATGGTGTCCCGGGAGGCCAGCGCTCTGTGCTTTCCCATCGATGCGCATCTGCTGGGCGGCGGGGGTTCCACCTGGCTCATCGATGCGCAGGGCGGCGGTTATCTGGCCCGAAACGGACTGATGCTGACCCGTTTTCACGAGGACTGCACCCTTCCCTCCGGTCCCCGGCTGTACCTGCGGGAGAACCAGAGCGGCGGCTTCCGGGATCTTTGCACGCCCTCTGTTTCCGAAACCATTCGGTTTGAAGCGGCGCAGGCGGTCTTCACCAATGAATGGCTCCAAATCAGAACCACCCTGCGGATGTTTGTCAATCCGCTGGACGGGGCGTTTCTGCACCATCTGACGCTGGAAAATTCGGAAGATACGGAGCGCTCGCTGGAGATCGCCAGCTATCTGGAACCGGCCCTCTGTCCCATGCGGGGCGGCGAAGCGCCTCCTGCCGATCAGAATCTTTTCCTTCAAACCGAAAAACTGGGAGAAACGGGCGCTGCCGCCCGCCGCCGTCCCAAAGGGGAAAACGATGGGCCGTTTCTTCTGTGGCACCATCTGTGCGCCGACGTGCCTTTGGAGGCGTTTCATATCCAGGCAGACCGATCGGCCTTTCTGGGCCGGGGCCGCAGCGTTCGAACGCCGCGGGCGCTGGAAACGCCTGCCGTTGCTTTCCGGGACACGTTGGGCAGTGTGATCGACCCCTGTCTCAGCCTGCGCGCCGCCTTCACACTGCCTGCCAAAGGGCGGGTCACGCTGGCCTTTGCCACCCTTTGTCCCGGTTCCAAGGACAAGCCCTCCGCATTTCTGGAACGCTACGACCGGCCCGGCAGCGTGCTGCGCCGCTTCGATTTTGCTCTGACCCGCGCAAGGGTGTCCGCCCGTTATCTGGGACTTTCCGCCGGGCAGCAAAACAGCGTTTTCCGTCTGGCAGGGTGCCTGTGCTACACCGGCCAGCCCATGCAGTTCCGCTATTCCGCTCAAAACGAGCTGCCCCTTGAGAAGCTGCACGGCCTGCGCATCAGCGGCAAGCTGCCCCTTCTGCTGCTAGAATGCTCGGGGCAGGCCACGCTGGATACGGCAGACCTGCTTCTGCGGGCTCATGCCCTGTTTCGAATGAACGGACTGCGGTTTGATCTGGCGCTGCTGTGCAGCCCGGCTTCCGTTCAGGAAACGTCTCTTCCGCAGGCGCTCAGCGAGCTATGCCGCAAAAGCCACAGCCACGAATGGCTGGGAAAGGACGGTGGGATCCACCTGCTGGAACGGGAACGGCTGTCCGAGGAACAGGTTCGGCTCCTTCGGGCGGCGGCGCGGCTGGCCCTTTCTTCCGACGAAGGCTCTCTGGACGAGCAGTTGGAACGCCTGCGCTTTTCCCTGCGGAAGCGTCCCGGCTTCTTCTGCCGGGCGGACAAAACCAAAACCGCCCTGCCTGCCGGGGAGGAGCTTCGCTTCTTCAACGGCTACGGCGGTTTCACGCCCAACGAGGGGGATTACCAGATCGTGCTGGCTCCCGGCAGGCAAACGCCCGCGCCCTGGTGCAATCCGCTGTGCTCGCAGGCCTTTGGCACGCTGGCAGGCGAAAGCGGGCTGCTTTTCTCCTATGCGGACGGCGGTCAACGAGGATGGCTGACCCGCCGTTCCGACGACAGCGTTTGTCCCCGAGGGCAGGAAAATTTCTTTCTCCGGGATGAAAAGCAGGGGCTGATCTGGTCCGTCACCCGCTGGCCGCTGGGGAACGGACTTCCCTGCCGCGTGACGCACCGTCCCGGCGAAACCGTCTACGAGTGCGCCGGATATGGCGTTCTGTGCCGTTTGAGCTGCTTTACCGATCTGGAAGCGTCCTTTGGCGTTCGGGTCTTGCAGCTTCGCAATGAAGGCTCCGAAGAACGAACCCTGTTCTTCTTTCACACCTGCGTTTTTGAGCCGGGAGAACCGAATGCTGCCCAGCTCTGCGCCATGCAGCGGGGCCCGGGCGGGCTGATGCTGGCGATCCCCGATCTGCGGGGCTTCGGCTGTCTGACCGGGCTGGATCCGGAGCCGGACTATGCGGCCTGCATGAGCGCGGGCGTGCTGGAAGGTCTCTGGGGCGACGCGCCATGGGCGCTCTGTCAGTCCGGCCCTCTGCCCAACGACGGCGGAAACGCGGCGGTTCTCTGTTTTTCCGTAGTGCTTCGCCCGGGCGAAAGCAAGAGCATCGTTTCGGCTCTCGGATTTTTCCGAAGCCGCTCGAAGCTGGCGGAAGCCGTTGCCGCCTTCCGGGCCGACGGCGCAACGCTGCGGCTGCACCGCTGCCGCCAGCGCTGGGAATACCGGCTCAGCGGCCTGCGCTTCGACCTGCCGGACGAGGCCCTGTGCCTGATGCTGAACCGCTGGCTGCCCTATCAGGTGATCGCCTCCCGGCTTCTGATGCGGGCGGGTTTCGTGCAGACAAGCGGGGCCTATGAATTTCGGGAACAGCTGCAGGACATGCTGGCGCTGCTCCACACCAGCCCGGAAGTCGTGCGGGAGCAGCTGCTTCTTTGCGCAGCCCATCAATTCGAGGAAGGAGATGTGCAGCGCTGGTGGCAGCCGCCCCGCTTCGGCGCTCGCACATGCCTTTCGGACGATCAGCTGTTTCTGCCCTTTGTGACCGCCCTATATGTGCGCACTGCCGGGGATACTGCCGTCCTGCAGGAGCCGGTGCCCTATCTGCGCGCCGAACCGCTTCAGGAGGGACAGCGGGAAAAGCTATTTTCCCCAGAGGTTTCCGAAAGAAGCGAACCCTTATGGCAGCACTGTCTCCGGGCCATCGACCATATGCGGCTGGGCGAGCACGGTCTGCCCCTGACGGGCGGCGGGGACTGGGGTGAAGGCATGGAGCCGGCAGGCGGCGAGACCGGCGAAAGCGTCTGGCTCGGCATGTTCCTCTGCGAAGTCATCCGCCGCTTTCTGCCCTGTGTGGACGCGGAAACCGCCGCGCGGCTGTCGGAGCGCCGCCGGGAGCTGCTGGTCAGTCTGGAGCGGCACGGCTGGGACGGGGCGTGGTATCTGCGCGCCTACGACCCTGCAGGCGACAAAATCGGCGCGTCCGCCAACAGCGAATGCCGCATCGACCTGATTCCCCAATGCTGGGCCGTTTTCTGCGGTCTTTCCCGGGAGCGCTGCGAGCTGGGCATGGAAAGCGTCCGGCAGATGCTATACGACCCGGACGCCGGGCTTCTCAAGCTTTTCACGCCGCCCTTTGACGGCGAAAGCCGTCCGAACTCCCTCGCCGGGTATCTGCCGGGTGTGCGGGAAAACGGCGGGCAATCCACCCTCGCCGCCTGCTGGGCCATGGGCGCTTTTCTACAGTTGGGGCAGCCCGACCGGGCCTGGGAGCTGGCGCTGCGGCTTCTGCCGGTATATCGCAGTTTCGACCGTCAGACGGCGGATCAATACCGGCTGGAACCCTACGTCATGGCGGCGGATCTCTATGCCGCTCCATCTCAACAGGGCCGGGGCGGCCGGGCATGGTACACCAGCAGCGCCGCCTGGTATCAGTACCTTCTGCTGGAAGAACTGCTGGGCTTCCGCAAGGAAGGCAGCGTTCTCTATCTCCGCCCCGTGCTGCCTGCGGGCTGGGACTCCGTTCACATCACCTACCGCTACCGCAGCGCCACCTACCGTTTTCACCTTTCTTCCGCTTGCACCGCGCCCGTTCTGGACGGCGAGCCCCTCACCGGCGGCCGCATCCTCCTCCAAGACGACGGCCGCATCCACGAAGCCACAAGGGGCAGTGCCCCTTGACCCCGCGCCGCGCCCGTTGGGCGCGTGGCCGCTCGGGAGACATGCCAGTTGGCCGGGTTTTTACCGTCGCTCGGCGACAGGCCTCGCGGCTCGCGGGCAGGGGTAGTACCCCTGCACCCCACTCCGCGCCATAGGGCGCAGGGCTACTCGAACGACATGCGACTTGACCGGATTTTTACCGCCGCTCGGCGACAGGCCTCGCGGCTCGCGGGTCTGGTGCGGCTCCCTGTTTGGTGGTCGATTCAGACCGCCATTCGGCGACAGGCCTCATGGCTCGCTTAAAAAGGCCAGCGTGAAATCAAACTCACGCTGGCCTGTTGCGATGCAAAAATATTTATGCCACACCGAAGCATCCCAACCTGAAAAGGGTAAGCTTGCCCTACGCCGACTGCGTGAAAAAGAAAATCAGCCTATTCATCTGCGCCGCAAAATCCCCCAACCACATTGGAACTTCCCACCCCGCACAGGGTAAGTATGCCTACCGCCGACTGTGGGAAAAGAACGTCAGCCCATTTATCCACGCCGCAAAACCTTCCGGCCACATCGAAGCATCTCAACTTGCAAGGGGTAAGCTTGCCCACCGCCAACTGCGCCGGAGCAGAGCGGCGATAGGCAGCGGAGGGAAAAAGGCCCGCCCATTTTGACGGCGGAAAAAGGCGAGCTCCGAGCGCGC
>SFGO01000090.1 GCA_004556545.1 Clostridiales bacterium | reverse complement strand
GTCCGCGCTGGAATGGATGCTGGCGGAGAAATACGATCTGATCCTGCTGGATCTGAACCTGCCCGGCCGGGACGGCATGGAGCTGCTTCGGGCGCTGCGGGAACGGGATCGGGAGACCCGGGTGCTGATTCTCTCCGCCCGCAGCCGGATCAGCGACAAGGTGGAGGGGCTGGACTGCGGGGCCAACGACTATCTGGTCAAGCCCTTTCATCTGGAGGAACTGGAGGCGAGGGTGCGCAGCCTGACCCGGCGCAGCTTCGTGCAGCACGACGCGCTGCTGAGCTGCGGTCGGGTCACCTTCGACACGGTGAAGCGGACGGCTCAGGTCAACGGCGAGGCCGTGGCCCTGACCCGCAAGGAAAACGGGATTCTGGAATACCTGCTGCTCAACCAGGGGCGGCCGGTGAGTCAGGAGGAGCTGATGGAGCATGTGTGGGACGGCAGCGTGGACAGCTTCAGCAACTCCATTCGGGTGCATATTTCGTCCCTGCGCAAAAAGCTGAAGGCGGCGCTGGGCTACGACCCGATCCTGAACCGCATCGGCGAGGGCTATCTGATGGGAGGACAGGAAGCATGAAGAAACTGTCCCTGCAATGGCGGATCACGCTGATGACCTTTCTGCTGCTGACGGTGGCCTGCGTGACCATGAAGACGCTTTTATGCTCCTCTGGCCACGCCCACATGGATTCCATCGGCAGCTATGTGCTGCATTATGCGGACGAGGAGCCCCAGTCCATCCGCATTGATATGCCGGAGGAGCAGTGGAAGGACGTGTCCCAGCGCTTCGCCGGGGAGTTCGTGGTGGAGCTGACCGGGGTCAAGCACAGCTTCTGCATGACCGGCTGGTACATCGCGCTGGCGGTGACGGTGATGGGCGGCGCGGTGGCGTATTTTGTCAGCGGAAGGGCATTAAAGCCGCTGAAGCGGTTCACCGCCAAGGCGGAGCGCGTACAGCTGCAAAGCCTTTCGGAGGTCACCCTCAGCGAAAACGAGGCGGTGGAGTTCAGCCGCCTGAGCCGGGCCATCAACCAGATGCTCCTGCGGCTGAATCAGGCCTTCGACGCCCAGCGGCAGTTCGTGGGCAACGCCGCCCATGAGCTGCGCACGCCGCTGGCGCTGATGCAGGCGCGGCTGGATCTGTACATGTCCACAGACCATGGGGACAGAATGGTGCGGACGCTGCTGGACATGAGCGACCTGAAGGCCGTGCCGCGCAACGACCGGATCCAGCTCGCGCCCATGATCGAGGAGGTGCTGGCGGATCTGTCGCCGCTGGCGGAGAAAAGCGGCGTGACCCTTTCCCAGACCGGCGACGATTTGTGGATCACCGGCAGCGACGTGCTGGTCTACCGGGCCATCTTCAATCTGGTGGAGAACGGCGTGAAATACAACCATCCCGGCGGCAGCGTGTGCGTCGCCGCGTCCCACCGGGAGAGGGAGGCGGTCGTCGAGGTGACGGACACGGGCTGCGGCATCCCGGATAACTTTCGGGAGAGCGTGTTTCAGCCCTTCTTCCGGGTGGATAAATCCCGCAGCCGGGAAAAGGGCGGCGTGGGGCTGGGCCTGTCGCTGGTCTGGGAGATCGCCCATCTCCACGGCGGCGACGTTCGGGTTCGGGAGAGCGGCGAAAGCGGAACAGTGATCGAGCTGACGCTGCCCGTTTCGGCAGAGGAACGGGGAACATCATGATGAGGAGGTGCGGAAAGACACGGTATGAATCGGTGAATTCTATAATTTGCGATTGCAGTTAGCTTTTCTTAACTCTGGCTGTATTGATCAGAGTAGTTGAAGATGATATATTATAAGATCTGCAAAGGGTCGCACGAACAGGCAATGAATCTGAACGGAAATGAAGGAGAATGTAGCTCATGAAAAAAGTGAGTCTGCTTCTGCTTGCCGCCCTTTTCATGCTGCTGCCCTTCGCCGCCATGGCGCAGACCGATCTGGCCGCTTTGGAAAACGCGAATTCTACCATAGCGATCATGGGCGTCACCCAGGCTTCGCGCCAGCACGCGGTTTTCTATAACCCAGAGGACGGCAGCGAAGAATTCAGCTACGATTGCTATACCTAGAAGGCGGAGGACGGTTCCATCCATGAAGCGTTCGGCTATTCCAACGGCGATTGGGAAATCTTCGACGCCGAAGAGGGTCAGGGTATTTATGGCGGCGAAGATTTGCCCTATGCGATGGGATTCGTAGGCGACGCCTTCGAAGAATACCGCGCTTACCTGATGGAGCAGAACGCCGGCGAGTTTGCCGAGGGTCAGACGCTGGTATCCGAGGAAACCGGCGCGGATGGCCTGCTGACGGTTACGGTAGAGGGCGCTGCGGAGGATCTGGCTCAATAGTGTTCAGATTTTTGCCGAACAGCATCGCCTGTTGGAAGAACTATCCAAAAAGTCGCACTGCATCATCGTAGGCCGATGCGCGGACTATATCCTGCGGAAGCAAAGCCCCTTCCGCCTTTTTGTCTATGCAGATATGGAAAGCAAGATAAAGCGCTGCATGGAACGGCAGACAAAGGAAGAAGACTTCACTGAGAGAGAAATGAAGCGGCGCATCGAAGGGATCGATCGAGAGCGAGCCAAGTACTATAACTACTTCAGCAGCCAAAAATGGGGCGCACGGGACAACTACGACCTGATGATCAGTACATCGGGAAAGAATATCAAGCAGGTATCTGTCGCTCTGGCGCAGTATCTGAAGGCGCTGCTCTTCTGATGGAGAAGGGCAGAAAGCAGGAAGATTGGGCATCGCCCCTGGCGAATCTCTGCCTGCCTGCGATTCTGATGAATTGACCTTAACCTAAAAACCCGCCTTTGTACATGCAGGGCAAAGGCGGGTTTACGGCGACTTATCGTTTGACAGCGTCCTTCAGAATCTTTCCGGCTTTGAACACGGGCGTCCTGGATGCAGGCACCTCCACAGGCTCACCGGTACGTGGATTGCGGACGGTGCGGGCGCCGCGGCTGAGCGTCTCAAAGGAGCCGAAGCCAACCAGCTGGATCTTTCCGCCGGACACAAGGGTGTCCGACATGATCTCCGTAAAGGCTTCCACCGCCTTTTTCGCATCCTGGTTCGTCATTCCGGTTTTCTGGGAAAGTGCCTGAAGCAATTCCTTTTTATTCATGAGAAATCCTCCTGTTGACAAACAATGGTGACTCAATGGCAGTATAGCAAATTCCATATGCCGTATCAACGTTAAAAGGAGGATGAGTAGCTTCAGTACAGTGCCAAAGACCTGTGTCTACCGCTCAAGCTGCTTCAGAAAATCGCTGATTTTTGCCACGCCCGCATAGACGATGGACGGATCGCTCTGGGCGACCAGGGATGGGGCCTGGGTCAATCCCAGTGCCTGCGCCTCGTCCATGTACTCCTCCACATCCCGCTGTTCGAAGGGAATACCGGATTTCTCCAGCAGCGGAAGGATCATCCGGCAGCCTGGGCAGGTGGCGGTGGTATAGAGATAATACTTTTCCGCTGCCTTTTTCGCCATTTCCCGTTTCGGCCTTTGGGAAAACTTTTTCTGCGCATCCTCCGCCAGATAAGTTTTCCGATCCAGAAATTCCTGGCGCTTGCCGTCGTTCCAGTTCTGCACCGGGCGGTAATAGCCAGTGATGCGGCTGTAGACCTCCGTGGTCTTCCCGCAGACTGGGCAGACCTTCTGTTCGCCCTTCAGATAGCCGTGCTCCGTGCAGATGGAATAGGTCGGCGACAGCGTGTAATAGGGCAGTTCGTAGTTCTCCGCAATTTTGCGCACCAGCGCTGCGGCAGACTGCCAGCAGGGCAGCTTTTCACCCAGGAAAGTATGAAATACCGTGCCGCTGGTGTAGAGCGTTTGGAGCCTGTCCTGCACGTCCAGCGCGGTGAACACGTCCTCGGTGTAGCCCACGGGCAGATGGCTGGAGTTGGTATAGTATGGCGTTCCGCCCGCGTGTGCGGTGATGATGTCGGGATAGCGAGCCTTATCGTGCTTGGCAAGGCGGTAGGCGGTGGATTCTGCTGGAGTCGCCTCCAGGTTGTAGAGGTCGCCATACTGCTCCTGATAATCGCTCAGCCGATCCCTCATATGCTTGAGTACCCGGACGGCAAAGTCCTGCGTTTCCTCGTGGGTGAGATCGTTGCGCAGCTAGCTGGCGTTTTGCCCCGCTTCGTTCATGCCCACAAGCCCGATGGTGGAGAAATGGTTATCGAAGCCGCCAAGATATCGCTTGGTGTAAGGGTACAGTCCCTCCTCCAGCAGTTTTTCCACCGTTTTGCGCTTGATCTTCAGGCTGCGGGCTGCAATGTCCATCATGCGGTCCAACCGGATGAAGAAGTCCGCTTCATCCTTGGCAAGGTATGCGATGCGGGGCAGATTGATGGTCACAACGCCCACAGAGCCGGTAGACTCGCCGCTGCCGAAGAACCCGCCGCTTTTCTTGCGCAGTTCCCTCAGATCCAGCCGCAGGCGGCAGCACATGCTGCGCACATCGCCGGGCTCCATGTCGGAATTGATGTAGTTGGAGAAATAGGGCGTGCCGTATTTGGCGGTCATTTCAAAGAGCAGGTGGTTGTTTTCCGTCTCAGACCAGTCGAAATCCTTCGTGATGGAATAAGTGGGAATGGGATACTGAAAACCGCGGCCGTTGGCGTCGCCCTCGATCATGACCTCGATAAACGCTTTGTTGATCAGATCCATCTCTGCCTGGCAGTCACCGTAGGTGAAGTTCATGGTTTTACCGCCCACGATGCAGGGCTGGCTAGCCAGGTCGGCGGGTACCGTCCAGTCCAGCGTGATGTTGGAAAACGGTGCCTACGTTCCCCAGCGGCTTGGCGTATTGACCCCGAACACGAAACTCTCAATGCAGTGCTTGACTTCATTATAGCCGAGTTTGTCCGTGCGCACGAAGGGAGCGAGGTAGGTATCGAAACTGGAGAACGCCTGCGCGCCTGCCCATTCGTTCTGCATAACGCCCAAAAAGTTCACCATCTGATTGCACAGCGTAGCTAAATGCCTGGCAGGCGCGCTGGTAATCTTACCCGCTACGCCGCCCAATCCTTCCTGAATGAGCTGCCTGAGGCTCCAGCCGGCACAGTAGCCGGTGAGCATGGACAGATCGTGCAGATGTATATCTGCGTTGCGGTGGGCGCTGCTGATCTCCTCGGCATAGATCTCGCTGAGCCAGTAGTTGGCGGTGATGGCGCCAGAGTTAGACAGGATCAGCCCGCCCACGGAGTATGTGACGGTGGAATTTTCCTTCACCCGCCAGTCCGACACCCGCAGGTAGTCGTCCACCAGCTTTTTGTAATCCAGCACGGTGGAGCGCATTTCCCTCAGCTTCTCCCGGTTCTTGCGGTAGAGGATATAGGACTTTGCCACGGCCGCATACCCGGCGCGCTGCAGCACTGCCTCTACGCTGTCCTGAATATCCTCCACGCCGATCGAGTTGCTTTTGATCTTGCCGGCATAGTCCGCCGTTACCTGCAGCGCAAGCAGGTTGATGATATCCGTGTTGTAGGGGATCTCCGCCGCGTCAAAAGCCTTGGTGATGGCATTGGAGATGCGGGTCAAATCAAAATCGACTCTTTGCCCGTCCCGCTTAATGACTTGATACATATTTCTGCACGTGAAGGATTAACTTTTCCTAAAAATTCCTTTGCCTCTGGATTGACATCTGCTCGAAGTATGATAAACTTGAATTAGAGAAAAGCCTGTATGGGTTTGCTTGTCCAGGCTTGTGATTGATTGGCTTGCTGTTCTGTTCCTTGTATTGTATCGATTCTATTGCTCCTGTACGTTTTTTTCTTCCAATACTTCTGATGCCGTTTCTTTTCTGATGCGTTTCCGTTGTTACAGATTTATGATTTTGTATGAAAAAACAACAGACCTGTATGTGTAAGGAGGCGACGACATGACAAAAACCTTCCGAATACTTATGGCATGCTTGTTAAGCATGACGATGTTCGCAAACTTGTTTGCCACAGTTGCTCTGGCAGAGCAGACCGGTGAGCCGAATCATTCGTCTGCGGCTGAAACCCGGGAAACAGGCGTTGTTTCAACAGAAGGCGTTGAATCCGTAAACGAAGTGACGGTAACCATTTCGCTGGAGCAGGAGGCAGGCAACGCTCCAACGGCTCAAAGCACCGGTGCAGGCACGCCGGACGATCCTGCGGTAACGGAAACGACGCAAACAACCACAGAGTCCGGCCCATCCGGCGAAGTCATAACGACAACCGTTACAGATACCGAATGGTTCGGCGTTTCTCCCGAAGGAGAGCCCCCTCCCGGAATCCTTGTGGAAGGGCAGGAACACAGCGAATCAGAAGAAACCGTGAGCCAGAACGGCGAACTGGTTCATGCAGAAAAAAATGCGGGGGGGGGGTCAGACAACAATAGCTACCACCGCTGCTGAAACGGAAACCGAAATTCAAACGGAGAATGGAGTGGGACAAACTGGCGTGGGCGAGCCTGACGTCCATACCGAAGTGCCGGATGTTACCGTCACGCTAACGCCAGGCGGCGAGGAAACGCAAAGAGAAGACGCCGCCGCATGGTTCAACGAGGACACGCTGGGGCTTCCAAGCTGGGTTCGGCCAACCGGCGAAGCCGGGCCTGAATGGCTTACAGGGGGAAGCAGCAGCGAAGATAGCGGCGTCATTACCAACATTTTGGTAGAAACCCATGAACATGACACGACCTACACACGGATCATTTCTCTTCCCGACGGCACGGTGACAACGGAAATCGTAACCTGCAGACGGGACAATCAGGGGCGCATTACCGCTTACAGCATCCAGAAAACTCGAACCGAGTCCACGTCCGTTACCACCACGCTCCACTCTGAACCGCCCCCTCAGGCCGCTATTCACGCGGACGGAGGTTGGACGGAGCTCGAATACGAGCCTCCTCAGCCGCCGGCGGTACGACCGGATCCGGAGCTTGACGCGCAGGGGAACATATACAACGGCGAAATGCTGATGGAAATCCGCAATGAAAGCAACAACCTTGTCGGCTATACGGTGGCGACCATTGAAAACGGCGTTCCCGTCCGATATTCCAATCCTGTGCTTGGCCGCTATATTGCGGTGACTACTTATGTGGAAACACTGGAAAACGGCCTGAAGAAGCTGACCAGTACAAAAACCACGGTTGTTCGAAGGGAAAGCGACAGCAAAAGCGGGTCTGTTTCCGGCGGTTATCGTACCGTGACGGGCTGGATGGGACAGGTGGAGGATGGCTCGTCGTTCGATCCCGGCACGCTGACAACCTTCCTGCCAGGTGTCGCCAACGCTGGAGATGGAACGATCATTCTCAACAAAGATCTATACAACCGCCCTTATGTCCTCAAAGAATATAACGCATCGCTGGAGCAGCATTTTCAATGGCTGGGCGAATATGGTCTGGAAAGCGCCATTCGCATTAAGGCGGATGATGTCGATACCTGGCAGCCCCATCAGTTTGTTCTGCAAGGCGCCGACGGCCAAAAATACTATGTCTATTGCAGCGACTTCGAGGTTTCTCCGGCAGCGGGAGCGCCCTACAACATGCAACGGCTGGAGGATGCGGACTTTATCGAGCATGAGGACAAGCTCCGCGCTATTGCGCTGAACGGTTACTGGGGCGTTGCGAACACCGGCTCCGATCCGTCCACGCCTTCTACCGGCAGTCTGGACGCCTTTCGTCAAATGCTGGTAGAGGCAAACATCGTAACCCTTGAGCAGTCAGCGCAAATTACGGACGGTATGGCGTTAGCCGCCACCCAGGCTGCCATCTGGTACTATGCAAACAGCGGAAGTACACGGCTGAGTCCAGATGATGTTGTGGGCAAGTACTATCAGGGCGGCAGCCTCTTCTCGGTGACGGAAGCGGGGAAAAAGGAGATTGTGAACAGGATCTATCAATACCTGATCGGTATGGACGGTCAGAAAGCCGACGCAGGGAATACGCTGCTCACAAAGGACGACTTTGCGAAAGAAATCCGGCTGACCGTACATGAAAAGGAAACGGGAACGGAAAAATACAATACGGACATCGGAGTCACAATGACGATCATTCCCGACAACACCACCAGCAGTCTGGTTGTCTATGTAATGGCCGGAGCCGAGCAGGTAGCCGCGTTTCGCCTTTGCGGAGATGCGAGCGGCGACGATCAAAAGCAAATTGGAAAGGCTGTCTACAATGGCGACGGTTCCTATACCCTTAAGGGAGTCAAGCTGGCCTCCGGCATTTCCGTTACCCTGAACCTGACGGGCACGCAGAATCTTCAGAACGGTGTGTATCTGTTTCATTGTGATGTGAGCGATATCTTCCCAAACGGCTCTCAAACCTTTATCGGAGCCGGTTCCGCCTCACAGGCCGTTGATCTGAGCATTCATTTTGGCTTTACCGTCGCTGACCCGGTGGTTACTTTCGTATCCAGCGATACCCATGTTGAAATGGAAGAGATATGCTGGTCGGCCTATTATTTTACTTACTCTGAGGACGAGAAGGAAAAATACGGCGACGTGCCCAAAACGGGCGATCATTCGCCTATAGGTCAGATAACACTTGCAACAGGCGCAGTGCTCAGCCTTGCGGCGGCGTTTTTCTTCCGCAGAAAAGAAGAACTCGTTTAGGCATGAAAAAGGCGGGGAGCAATCAAAGCCTCGCCTTCCTTTTCCATCTAATGCGTTGTCAGAAAAGGAGGGACGATTCATCCAATGAAGAAAGAGAAAACAGCCAAAGTGTACGGGCGCACCCGGAAATACAAAATCCTGCATATTCTCGGTATCATTGCTTGTCTGGTGATGGTGATTCTGTTGGTGATTTTGGCCGTTATGCAATGGCAGGAAGAAATCACGATGGTTTCGATGCACAGACAGGCGAACTCCCAGATCGTTTCAAAGACCTTTGGGAAACCAACAACGATCTGATCGGCTGGCTCAAGGTTGGTAATCTGGTCGATGAGCCGGTGGTATATCGGGATAACGAGTACTATCTGAACCATAACTTCAGGCAGGCAAAAAGCAAAGAGGGGGCCGTCTTTGCCGATGTAGAAAATGCGGATTGGGGCACAGATTCCTATGTGATCCTGTATGGTCATAACAGAAAAAACGGCGGTATGTTCGGAAAGCTTTCCCAGTATCAAGAACTTCGGCATATGCAGGAAAACGCTGTCATCCAATGGGATACGCTTCAGGATGACGCCGCGAGAAACTATGTGGTTTTTTCGGTATTTGACGCTTCCATGCTTCCGGGCGACCACAATTATTTTTTCCTGCGGCGCTTTGACACCTGCAGAAGCGGCAACGTCTCCAAAATTCAGGCGTTTCTGGAAGAAATCCAGGAGCGCTCGCTGCTAAATATTCCAGTGGAGGTAAGGCCGCAAGACAGAATCCTTGTATTGGTCACATGCAGCTATGCTGATCCGGACGGAAGGCTGATGGTGTTTTTTCGCGCGCTGCGCGAAAATGAAACGGAAGAAGATTTACAGGCGAGGGTTGCCCAAAGCGCCGCACACTAATATTTGGTAAACAGGCAGATTTTCAGGGAGTATACAAGCGTATACTCCCTCAGGCCGTCAAAAAAGCTCGCCAGACGGCGATCTTTTCTGCCGAGAAGCGCACGTTGCCTGCTTGCCTGCGGCTCGCCGGGCGGCAAAGCGCGTAAGGAAAGCCTTGCTGCGCAAGGCACAGCCCGTTGACAAAGTCCCCTCTTCAAAAAGACGTCCATAACCCCTGCAAAATATCGCTCTATAACGCAACGAAAGAAAACGAGGCTTCCCTTTTTCTCACGTTATAGGCTAAAAATCATTCTGAGAGGCACAAAATTTCAGCGATTTTGTGAGCCGGTTTTATGATAGGGGTTTTTCAGCAAGCTGAGCCTTGCTGCGCAAGGCAGCCGAAACCGACGTACACGCCGCCGGTTTCGGAATCAAAATCGGAGGGCTGCGGCCCTCCGATGCCTCCCAGGGGTTTTTTCGAGAGCCTGGGGGAGTATACAAGCGTATACTCCCTGAAGCGTTCGCTCAGAACATCGCCGAGTACGTCACTCCGAGACTCTCGGCGACGTTTTGATTTGTACATCTGCCCTGACAGGTATTGACCCCCATGGCAAGACCGGCGTCCCGGCGGCAGGCATCCTCCAGGCCGTGCTTCGCGATGGCAAGCCCGTAGCGAAGCGTGGCGTTCGTCAGCGCAATGGTGCTGGTACGGGGCACCGCGCCCGGCATATTGCCCACGCAGTAATGCACCACGCCCTCTTCAACGAACACGGGATCGTCGTGGAAGGTCACGTGGGAGGTTTCACAGCAGCCGCCCTGATCGATGGCCACGTCCACGATCACCGCGCCTCTTTTCATCATGGAAAGGTACTCGCGGCGAATGAGCTTGGGCGCGGTCGCGCCGGGAATGAGCACCGTGCCGATCACCAGATCGGCCTGCGAGACGGCTCTGGCGATATTCGTTTCGGTGGAATACAGCGTGGTGATGGACGCGCCGAAGATATCGTCCAGATACACCAGCCGATTGAGATTGTTGTCAATCACCGTCACCTCCGCGCCCATGCCCACGGCGGCCTTGGCCGCATAGGTTCCGGCGATACCGCCGCCGATAATGACCACTTTACCGCGTTCTACGCCCGGCACGCCCCCCAGCAGGATGCCGTGCCCGCCGTAGGCGTATTCCAGATATTTCGCGCCCTCCTGCACGCTCAGCCGTCCGGCGATTTCACTCATCGGCCGCAGACAGGGCAGACTGCCTGCCGAATCCCGGACGGTTTCATAGGCTACGGCGGAAACCTCGTTTTCCAACAGGTATTGCGCCAGTTCCGGGAATGCCGCCAGATGTAGGTAAGTGTAGAGAATCATGCCTTTTTTGAGCAGAGGAAACTCGCCCGGTTCCGGTTCTTTCACCTTGACGAGCATTTCACAGCGCTGGCAGATTTCCTCGGCGCTCGGTATTATTTCAGCCCCCTGCGCCGCATACTCCTCGTCGGTAAATCCGCTGTCCACGCCTGCGCCCCGTTCCATCAGCACGGTGTGTCCCGCCTGGATATAGGCCCGTACATTTCCGGGCGTAAGCCCGACCCGGTATTCGTGGTTCTTTCGTTCTCTGGTGCATCCGATCATCACTTTGCAAACCCCTCCTGTTTGCCGCATACTAGACACTGTCGACAAAAGTGTCGTTTTGTGGTATAATGAAGAAAAACGCACAGGGGTGTTTCTTCATGGAGAACAGCTATCGACGGCACGATATG
>SFGO01000089.1 GCA_004556545.1 Clostridiales bacterium | reverse complement strand
CACACTTTTCTTTCGGTGGCGAAAGAAAAGTGTGCAAAAGAAAGCCAGCGGCACGGCGACTCCGGGAAAAAGCCCTTTATTGCCCATTTTGGCGGCGGGCCTTTTTCCCTCCGCTGCCTATCGCCGCTCTGCTCCCCCGCAGTCGGCGGTGGGCAGGCTTATCCCTTGCGGGTTGGGATGTTTCGGTGTAGCTTGGAAATTTTTGCATCGCAAAAGGCCAGCGGGATTTCAAATCCATGCTGGCCTTTTTAAGCGAGCCATGAGGCCTGTCGCCGAATGGCGGTCTATGCTATGTAAGCGGCAGGGAACCGCACCAGACCCGCGAGCCGCGAGGCCCGTCGCCGAGCGGCGGTAGCTTTACGGCCAACCTGCATGTCCCCCGAGCACCCTGCGCGCCCATGGCGCGCAGTCCGGGGTTAAGGGCGGCGAGAGGAAGCGCGTGCCCAGTGGGCACAACCGCCGCAGGCGGTTAGCGACCGGCAGCCGTCAACCGAAACGAGGATTTGACACGGCAGTGTCAAAGACGACGATTGAGGTTGCGGGACACTGCCCCTTGTGCGAGTCATGAGGCCCGTCGCCGAATGGCGGTCTATACTCGCCAACGGGCAGGGAGCCGCACCAGACCCGCGAGCCGCGAGGCCTGTCGCCGAGCGGCGGTAGCTTTACGGCTAACCAGCATGTCCCCCGAGCACCCTGCGCGCCATAGGCGCGCAGTCCGGGGTTAAGGGGTACTACCCCTTACCTGTAGAGGGCGACGCTGTCTTCGCCGTCGATTTCGGTGACGCGGACGGCAATGCGCTCGCTGTGGGCGGTGGGAACGTTCTTGCCGACGAAATCGGCGCGGATGGGCAGCTCGCGGTGGCCGCGGTCCACCAGCTCCGCCAGACAGATCCGGGCGGGACGGCCCTGATCCATCAGCGCGTCCAGAGCGGCCCGAACGGTGCGGCCGGTGTAGATTACGTCGTCCACCAGCACCACCTGCCTGCCGCCGATGTCCACCGGAAGGGACGTGCCCTTCAGCCTGGGCTGGTCGTACAGGGTGGTCAGATCGTCCCGGTAGAGGGTGATGTCCAGCTCGCCTACGGGCACCTGAACGCCCTCGAAGCGCTGAATCAGCGCGGCCAGCCGCCGGGCCAGCGGCACGCCCCGGCGCTTGATGCCCACCAGAACGATGGTTTCCGGGGGATCGAGCTGCTCCAGAATTTCGTGAGCCATCCGGCTCAGGGCCCGCTGCATGGCGGGCGCGTCCATCAGTTTGGCTTTGAGCTGCTGCTCTGACATGGCGTAGTCCTCCTAAACAGAAGCCTTTTCGGTTTGGAAAAGGGGTATGTTCCTTTGTCAGAAACATACCCCAAAGCTGCATTTGCGTCAAGGCCTTTTATTCGGCCTTGGCCTCGCTCTTTTCATCGGCGGTGCGCTTGTTGAAGATCACGTTCACCAGAATGCCCAGAATCAGGCCGGTGGCGATGGAGCTGATGTGTACGGAGCCGAAGTGCAGCGTCAGGCCGCCGATGCCGCATACCAGAATGGCCGCGACCACGAACAGGTTCCGGTTGTCGTTCAGATCCACAGGCTGCAGCATCTTCAGACCGCTGACCGCGATGAAGCCGTACAGGGCGATGCACACGCCGCCCACGATGCAGGAGGGGATGGAGTTAACGAAGCAGACGAAGGGATCGAAGAAGCTCAGCAGGACACAGTATATACCGGCCAGCGCGATGGTGCTGACGGAGGCGTTGCCCGTGATGGCGATGCAGCCCACGGACTCGCCGTAGGTGGTGTTGGGGCAGCCGCCGAAGAAGGAGCCCACGATGGAGCCCACGCCGTCGCCGATCAGGGTACGGTCCAGACCGGGGTCGGTGATCAGGTCGCGGTTGATGATGCTGGAGATGTTCTTGTGGTCGGCGATATGCTCGGCCAGCGTGACGAAGGCCACGGGGGCGAAGAGCAGGAACAGGCTCAGCACGTCGGTCCAGCCGGTGATGGCGTTGGTCGCATCCTTGTACACGCCGAACATGCCCAGGAAGGTGAACCGGGGCAGCTTGAACAGCTGCATGTTGTCAAAGGCGGACAGGTGAACCAGCTGCAGCACCTCGCAGCCGGTGGCGTTGCCGATCAGGGTCAGCGCCAGCGCGATAACGTAGGCGCCCAGAATGCCGATGATGAAGGGAACCATTCTCATGCTCTTGGGGCCCTTCACGGAGGCGTACACGGTGATGAGGAAGGCCAGCACGCCCACCAGAATGGCGACCAGATTGTAATTGTCGCTGCTGACGGCGGTGTTGCTCAGGTTCTTCACGGCGCTGCCGCACAGGCTCAAGCCGATTAGGGCCACGGTGGGGCCGATGACCACGGGGGGCAGCAGCTTGTTGACCCACTCAGAGCCGGTCTTCTTAATGATCAGGGCAATGAGCACGTACACCAGACCGGCGAACACGGAGCCCAGAAGGATGCCGCCGAAGCCATACGCCACGGCGCTTGCCAGCGGGCTGATGAAGGCGAAGGAGCTGCCCAGAAACACGGGGCTCTTGCGGCGGGTAGCCACCAGAATGTAGAACAGGGTGCCCATGCCGGCGCCGAACAGAGCAGCGGGCTGGTTCAGGTACAGGCCGGTGCTGTCCGCCAGGATCGGCACCAGCAGAGTGGCGGCCATAATGGCCAGCAGCTGCTGGAAGGCATACACAAGGTTCTTTTTCAGGGGCGGCCTCTGGTTGACGTCATACACGAGTTTCATCGTTTCGTTCCCCTCCGATTGGAAAAGATCAACCCTGCGCGCCTTTGGTCTGAAAATGAAAACTGCCTTGCCCACGGCAGGGCAAGGCAGATATACACATTCATCCTAACTGGCATATCTTTCGCAGCCTTCCCGGCCTCACGGGACCGTGGTTAAAGGACACGCATTCAGTTGTCGTTTGGGAGGATACCATGCCCGGCGAATTTTGTCAAGCCCGAATTTTGCCGGGCGCGGGGGCAAAAGACAGCCGCCTTTCCGTCTTTCCCCCACGGCGTTTTGCCTGCGGTCAGCGCATCAACTCCCGCACCAGCGGAATCCGTTTTCCGGCTTTGGTCAATAGAACGCAGAACGCTACCACCAGCGCCGTCTTCGCAAAATTCACCCAAAGGGATACCGGCAGCAGGGGGTACACATAAATGCTCAGCGGGATCAGGCACAGATAATGGAGGTAGTACACGCCCATGCTGCACTGCCCCACATTGCGCCCCAGCCACCGGGCCAGCTTTCCGTCGCCCATGGGCCGCAGCAGCGCGAACACGCAAAAGCTCGTCAAAAGCGTACCGGACCATTCGTACTTTGCGACCAGCGGAATGCTCTTCCAGGCAAAGCTGCCCATTTGCAGATACCGTACCCCCATCATAATGGCCAGCCCCAGCGCCATGCCGAAAAACGCCGCTATCTGGAACGAACGTTTTTGCGGAAGGTTCCGCTCTTCCAGCAGCCGATACACGCCGCCCAGCAGAAAGCAGACCAGCATGGAGGAGTATTCTCCGCCCAGCGGGAACACATGGGAGAGCATTTCCACGTCGAACAGCTCCACATGCAGCCGGGACGAACCCACCTGCAGCAGCAGGTGGGCGCTCATAACGAACTGATTGGACAGGTAGGCCAGACCCGTATAGGCAAGCGCCATGCCGAACTTCCGCTGGGTGAACATGGGTGCCAGCAGGGGCGTCGCCAGCAGCGCGGGGATGTAGGCCTGCAAAAACCAAAGATTCTCCGTATCCACGCCCGGAAGCGAGCAGAACAGAAAAAGATACCGAAACAGGGTGACGGCGTTCCATTCCACCGTGTCAAACATCTGGAAAAAGAAAAAATACAGCGCCTTCCAGACCACCATGCAAAGATAGACGTGCCCGGCCCGGCGAAAGCTCTTCCCGGCGCTTTCCTGCTTAAACAGCAGCACATAGCCGCTGCACATCATAAAGCAGGGAACAGCCGAAAAGACCAGCACCATGCAGACGGCTCCCGCCACGCTGTCGTCCGGGATCACTACCCGATGGCAGAACACCACCATACAAATGGCGACCGCCTTGATAAAATCCAGATAATCCAACCGCTTTGTCTGCATGGCAAGCTCCTGCTTTCGGCTCATTGGTGCATTGATATTGGTATTGGTAAAGAAGGTTATGCTCCTGAATGCGGGCGTTTTACTTGGTTTTCGCGTCCGTCTGCGGCTTCACCCGGCGGCCGATCTTATTCTCCGTGCCGTTCAAAAGCCGCTGGATATTGGTCCGGTGGCGGTACACGCACATGATAAACAGCACCGTGGCGAAGATGCACAGCGCCCACTGGCCGAAGCAGAAAATCCAGATCAGCACCATATAGGTCAGCAGCATGGTCATGCTGCCCAGACTGATATACCTTGTCAGGGCGATGACCAGCACGCACAGCAGGATGGACGGCAGGCCGCACCAGAAATGAATCAGCAGCACCACCGCCGTGGAGCAGGCCACGCCCTTGCCGCCCTGAAAATGATAGAACACGGGCCAGTTGTGGCCGATGACCACGAACAGCGCCGCTGCGATGCGTCCCATGCCCTCGACGCCGAAGGCGGCGGGCACCAGCAGGTTGCCGATCAGGCAGGCGAGGGCGGCCTTGGCAAAATCCCCCAAAAAGGTAATCAGGCCGTCCTTCAGGCCCAGCACCCGCAGCACATTGCTGGCCCCCGTATTATGGCTGCCCTCGTTGCGGATATTCACGCCCTCCCGGCGGGATACGATGGTGCCCGTGGAGATACATCCCAGCAGATAAGCGGCAACGGCGGTAACGATGGTCAAAAGGATTTCTTTCATTTTTGAAGAGGTCCTCCTGAAAAAAATTCAATAGGGTCATGGCGCTTGGAAAAGGGAAGCGTCATGCATACTATACCACAGGCGGCCAAAAAAGCAAAGAGGCAGGGCCTACCCCTGATGGTTGCGGTTCGGGCCCCGAAGCAGATCGCCGGGAGCCACGGGGAAGGGGAAGCAAAGCTTCAGCAGCAGCCCCGCCACGCTGGCCGTCTGGACGGCCTCGCCCGTTTCGGCCAGCATCATGGATTCGACGGTGAAGGGAAGGCTGCCCGCAGGGGTCAGCACCTCCAGCCGGTCGCCCACGTAGAAGCGGTTCTTCAGGCGGATCAGCGCCGGTTCGCCGGGCGCGGCGGCTTCCAGAACGTCGCCCACGTATTCCATGGTCTGGGAAAAGCCCTCCGCCCCGGCGGCAGGCTTAGGCGCGCCAAAGTAGAAGCCCGTGTTGCTCTGCCGGTGGCTGGCCTTGTCCAGCTCCCGCATCAGGTCGGGGACGGCCCGGCGGAAGGCTTCCTCGCCCTCCTTTTCCAGCAGATCCAGCCCGTGACGGTACACCGACACCACGGAGGCCACATAGTAGGCCGTCTTCATCCGGCCTTCGATCTTCAGGCTGACGATGCCCGCATCCCGCAGCTCCGGCAGATAGGGCAGCATGCACAGATCATAGGCCGAGTAGAGATAGGTTCCCCGCTCGTCCTCGCAGACGGGCAGGTACTCGCCCGGGCGCTTTTCCTCCACCAGATGATACTGCCAGCGGCAGGGCTGGGCGCAGGCGCCCCGGTTGCCGCTGCGGCCCGCCAGCGCGTTGGACAACAGGCAGCGCCCGCTGTAAGCCACGCACATGGCCCCGTGGACAAAGGCTTCCAGTTCCAGCTCGTCCGGCAGGGCGGCCCGCATGGCCCGGATGTCCTTCAGGGACAGCTCCCGGGACAGGACGATTCGTTCCGCCCCCACGGCCCGGTGCAGATGCAGCGCCGTGGGCGCGTTCATCACATTGGCCTGCGTGGAAATATGAATCGGCAGCTCCGGCACCCGCTCATGCAGGGTCAGGCAGGCTCCCAGATCGCTGACGATGGCCGCGTCCGCGCCGCAGCGCAGGGCCGTCCTGCCCGCTTCCGCAAAGCCGTCCAATTCCTGATCCGCGGGCAGGATGTTCATGGTGACGTAGAATTTCGCGCCCTGCCGGTGGCACAGGTCAGTCGCTTCCGCCAGCGCCTGTTCGTCAAAATTGCCCGCAAAGGCCCGCAGGCCGTACTGCTTCATGCCGCCGTATACCGCGTCCGCCCCGAAGCGCAGGGCCGCTTTCAGCTGCTCCATGCCCCCGGCCGGGGCCAGCAGTTCCATTCTTCTGTTCAAATCAAATTCCCCGTTCCTGATCGTAAGCCTGCCACAGCGGCGAGTAGATGGACACCGCCTGATTATGCTCCTCCAGCGTTTTGGAGAAATACAGCTCGCCGGTGTTGGGATCCTTGCTGCAGAAGTAGAGGTACTTCTCCGCCACATAGCTCTCGTCCGGGTACAGGGCCGCGTAGATGGCCTCGGGGGACGGATTGCAGATGGGGCCCAGCGGCAGGCCGCTGACGATATAGGTGTTGTAGGGCGAATCCACCTGCAGATCGCTGGAACGCAGCGCCATGCGGCGCTGGCCGGTGACATAGTGAATGGTGGGGTCGCTCTGCAGCTTCATGCCGCTGTTCAGCCGGTTATGGAAGACGGCGGACACCTTGGCAAAGTCGGCCTTCTTGGCTTCTTTTTCGATCATGGAGGCCAGCGTCAGGGTCTGATCCATGGTCATGCCCAGTTCCGCGGCCCGCTCCTGCCACTCGGTGGAGAACACGTAGTCCGTCTGATCCAGCAGCTTTTTCACGATGTCCTTGGGCGTGGCGTTGAGATAAACCTCATAGGTGTTGGGGGCCAGATAGCCTTCCAGCAGGTATTTGCGGCTGTTCACGTTCTGGGTCTTCAATTCGTCCTGAAGGAAGTAATAGTCCGTCACGCCCTCGCCGGTCTTGCACAGGTTCAGGAATTCCGCCGTATCCTGCAAAATGCCCTTTTCCTTCAGATAATTGGCGATGTTTTCGATGGTGTAGCCCGGAATGATCGTGATATCCGTCACGGTGGGCCGTCCGTCGCCGGTGGTCAGAAGCTGGGCAATCTGGAACAGATCCATGCTCTTTTTCACCTTGTAATCGCCCGCCTGAATCTTCTGGCCCATGCCGGCGAAGTCGCAGTAATACTTGAACACGGAGCTGTTCTTGATCAGTCCCGCGCTTTCCAGATTGCGGGATACCCGGCTCAGGCTATTGCCCGTCTCCACGGAGAAGGCGATCTCCGTATCGTCGGCGGGGTCCACCGGGCTCAGATACTTGTCCTGCACATGGCTCCACACGGTGGACAGCACGCCGAACACGATCAGCAGCGCACACAGGCCGATCAGGACGGGCCGGAGAATTTTCCACAGGCCGCTGAACCAGTACAGGCCGTATTTTCGGTCCTCCCGCAGGGATTCGTAGTCGTAATCCTGTTCTTCAGGGATTTGCGGATTCTTTCTGCGTTTCAATGGGGTTCCTCCTTGCTCAGCCGAGGGGAATATCCAGCCCGGCCTCCCGTGTGATTTTTTCCATCAGCTGGGCTACCAGCTGCTGCACCTTCATCTGGGCCAGCAGATACTCGCTGGCCTCCTCGCTTTCGTACAAAAGGGCGCTGAGCTGCTCGAAGGCGCGGGTATCCTCTTCTCTGGGCTCGCTGCCGGAAAGGGCCGCCATCTGCAGGGCGCTCTGGGCCGCGGCAAACCGGCGCAGCAGCGCCGCCGTGCCCTCGTCGGCCATCACGCTTTCCCGAAGGGCCGCGTAGCGCTTCCAGCTTTCGGTTTCGTGCAGGGCACTGAGCAGCTCATCCGCCGCCCGGCGCAGGTTCTCGTCCATGGTACCGGCCTCCCCGTGCTTTTCTTCCAGAAAATCCCGCCCTTAGTATAACGCATCTTGAGGGAAATTTCATTCCCTATTTTCCCCTTCTGCCGGTAACATACCCGCAAACAGCCATGCATATCCTTGCACCAGCCAGACGAAGGAGGAATGAACGCTTTGAGTGAGCAGAACTTTGATCTGTACCGCGATATTGCCAAACGAACCGACGGCGACGTATACATCGGCGTGGTCGGGCCGGTGCGCACGGGCAAAAGCACCCTGATTTCCCGGATGATGGAGGAACTGGTCCTGAGCCGCATGGCGGCGGGCCCCCGGCGGGAGCGGCTCACCGACGAGCTGCCCCAGAGTGGCAGCGGCAAGACCATCATGACCACCCAGCCCAAATTCGTGCCCAGCGAGGCGGTCAGCGTCACGCTGGACGATCAGTCTTCCGTCCGGGTGCGCATGGTGGACAGCGTGGGCTATCTGGTGGAGGGCGCGCTGGGCACCGAGGAGGACGGCGCGTCCCGGATGGTGCACACCCCATGGTTCGACTACGACATCCCCTTTGAGCAGGCGGCGGAGATCGGCACCCGAAAGGTCATCACCGATCATGCCACCATCGGGCTGGTGGTCACCACGGACGGCAGCATCGCCGACCTGAGCCGGGAGGCCTATCAGCAGCCGGAGGAACGGGTGGTGCGGGAATTGAAGGAGATCGGCAAGCCCTTTATCCTGATCCTGAACAGCCGCCACCCAGAAGCGGAAGAGACCCAAGCCCTGCGGCAGCGGCTGGGCGAGCGCTACGGCGTGCCCGCCCTTTCCCTGAACGTAAAGGAAATGGGGCTGACTGAAATTCAGCAGGTATTCGAAGAGGTGCTGTACCAGTTCCCCCTGCGGGAGATCCGCGTTTCCGTGCCCGGCTGGCTCAACGCGCTGGACGAAGGCCACTGGCTGGTGCAGCACGTATTGGAGCATGTGAAGGAAGCCGGGGCGAAGGTCAGCTGCATGCGGGATCAGACAGTCTTTGCCGGAGCCTTTGCGGACAGTCCCTACACGGACGGCCTGCGGCCCGACGGCATCGAGCTGGGCACCGGGCGGCTGAACTTCGCCCTGCCCCTGAAGGACGGCCTGTTCAACCGGATCCTGGGCGAGGAATGCGGCACTACCATCGAGGGGGACGCGCACCTTCTGCGCCTGATGAAGGAGCTGGTGGCCGCCAAGAGCGAGTACGACCACGTAGCGGACGCCCTGCGCAGCGTCCGGGAGACGGGCTACGGGCTGGTCACGCCCACCATGAGCGAGCTGACCCTGCAGGAGCCGGAAATCGTCCAGCAGGGCAGCCGCTTCGGGGTACGGCTGAAGGCCAACGCGCCCAGCCTGCACCTGATCCGGGTGGACATCGAAACCGAGGTCTCCCCCGTCGTCGGCACGGAAAAGCAGAGCGAAGAGCTGGTCAAGTACCTGCTGGAAGAATTCCAGAACGACCCCCAGACCATCTGGAACACGAACTTCTTCGGCAAAAGCCTGCACGAGCTGGTACGGGAGGGCCTTGCCAACAAGCTGATGCGCATGCCCGTGGACGCTCAGGAAAAAGTGCAGGAGACCCTCAGCAAGATCATCAACGAAGGCAACGGCGGCATGATCTGCATCCTCCTCTAACAAGGGGCAGTGCCCCTTGACCCCACACCGCGCCCATAGGGCGCGGGGCTGCTCGTAGGACATGTAGCTTGACTGCGAAATTACCGCCGCTCGGCGACGGGCCTCGCGGCTCGCGGGTCTGGTGCGGCTCCCTGCCGTTTGGCCGATTCAGACCGCCATTCGGCAACAGGCCTCATGGCTCGCTGCAAAGGCCAGCATGGATTTGAAATCCCGCTGGCCTTTTGCGTTGAAAAAATATACAACTCACGCCGAATCATCCCACCCTGCAAGGGCTGCGTATGCCCCCACCAACTATGAATCAGAATTCCCGCCCGCTTATCAGCGCTGCCAAAATTCTCAAGCCACAACGAAGCATCCCACCCTGCAAGGGCTGCGTATGCCCCCACCAACTATGAATCAGAATTCCCGCCCGCTTATCAGCGCCGCAAAATCTTCCAGCCACATCTAAGCATCCCAACTTGCAAGGGGTGCGTATGCCCCACGCCGACTGCGCCGGGGCAGAGCGGCGATAGGCAGCGGAGGGAAAAAGCCTTGCCCTTTTTGAAAGAGGAAAAGAGTGAGCACGAGCGCGCACGAACGTCAATGTTGGCTGTTTAACCATGCTGCGCGCGACATTGCGAACTCCCTCTTTCAAAAATGGGCAATAAAGGGCTTTTTCCCGGCGGGTGAGCGAAGCGAACCGAGGACGAGGACAGCCCCGAAGGGGCTACCGCAGGACGAAGCCCGCGACGC
>SFGO01000088.1 GCA_004556545.1 Clostridiales bacterium | reverse complement strand
CTCCTTTCGGTTGGTTTGTGTCAACTCTACTATACCACATGGAGTCCTCCGGTCTCTTTCTTTTGCCCTTACTGTCCAATATGTATTGTAGCTCTACACAAATCTTGAAAAAACAACGGAAACCGTCATTGACAATCCCTTCACGGCAGACTATAATAATTCGTATTCTCTTAAGCTGCGTTGCAACGTGCGGACGCTTTCGGCGGGCCGGACGGTTGCGGCGCTGTGCTTTATGAAGGGACATTCCGGCTTTCCGGCCGGGAAAGCGCGGCATTCACCGGGGTTCAGCCCCCCGCGCATAGAGAAAGGGGTTTATTCAAAGATGGCAGAAGAAAAGAAAGTCATCCTGACCCGCGAAGGCTACCAAAAGCTGGAGCAGGAGCTCAATTATTACATCAGCGTCCGCCGCAACGAGATCTCTGAGCAGATCGCTATCGCCCGCGGCTTCGGCGATTTGAGTGAAAACGCGGAGTACGACGAGGCCAAGAACGACGAGGCCAAGATCGTCGAGATGGAAAACACCCTGCGCAACTGCGTAGTGGTGGAAGATGATGAAGTCAACACCGATACCGTCGGCGTGGGCAACACCGTGAAGGTGGAAAATCTGACCCTGAAGCGGGAACAGACCATCACCATCGTGGGCGCGAACGAGATCGATCCCCGCAACATGAAGATTTCCTCCGACAGCCCCATCGGCGGCGCGCTGCTGGGCAAGAAGGTCGGTCAGGTCGTGGACGTGGAAGTCCCCGGCGGCACCATTCAGATGAAGGTGCTGGAAATCAGCCGCTGACCGTTTTTTTTTCGATTCAATCAACAAAGGAGGCAGTCTCATGACCCCGGAGATTCAGCAGGTTCAGGACTTGAGCGAGCAGGAGCAGATCCGCCGCGCCAAGCTGGCAAAGTATCAGGAGGACGGCCGCGATCCCTATACCATTACCCGTTTTGACCGCACCCATACCTCCGCGCAGATCCTGGCGAATTTCGATGCGCTGGAGGGCCAGACCGTGCGCATCGCCGGCCGGATGATGAGCCGCCGCATCATGGGGAAGGCTTCCTTCGTCCACATGCTGGACGGCGACGGACAGATTCAGGCCTATGTGCGCCGCGAGGACGTGGGTGAGGACGTGTACGCGGACTTCAAAACCATGGATATCGGCGATATTCTCGGTATCGAGGGTGTGGTTTTCCGCACCAAGACCGGCGAGGTCTCCGTTCACGCCCATCAGCTGACGCTGCTGACCAAGTCCCTGCGGGTGCTGCCGGAAAAGTGGAACGGCCTGAAGGATCAGGACATCCGCTATCGTCAGCGCTATGTGGATACCATCGTCAACCCGGAAGTCAAGGATACGTTCATCAAGCGCAGCCAGATTCTGAAGGCCCTGCGCGAATTCCTGGACGCCCGCGGATTCCTGGAGGTGGACACGCCCGTTCTGCAGACCATCGAGATCGGCGCCAACTCCCGCTCCTTCGTCACCCATCACAACGCGCTGGATATTCCCATGTACCTGCGCATTGAGACCGAGCTGTATCTGAAGCGGTTGATTGTGGGCGGCTTCGACAAGGTGTACGAGGTGGGCCGCATCTTCCGCAACGAGGGCATGGATACCCGCCATAACCCGGAATTCACCACCATCGAGCTCTATCAGGCCTATGCCGATTATCATCAGATCATGGATCTGGTGGAAGAACTGTATATCTACGTGACCAAAAAGGTTTGCGGCACGCTGAAGATCCCCTATCTGGGCAAGGAGATCAACATGGAAGGCCCCTGGGCCCGCATGACCATGGCTGAGGCCGTGAAGAAGTATTCCGGTATCGACTACTATGCCTGGGAAAGCGACGAGCAGGCCCGGGCGGACTGCGAAGCCCACGACGTGCATGTGGAAAAGGACGCGGTCAAGGGCCAGTGCCTGGAAGAGTGCTTCGACGCTTTTGTGGAGCCCAACCTGATCCAGCCCACCTTTATCACCGATTATCCCGTGGCCATCTCTCCGCTGGCCAAGCGCAAGAAGGACGAGCCGGAGATGACCGAGCGCTTCGAGTTCTTCATCAACGGCTTTGAGTTCGGCAACGCTTTCTCCGAGCTGAACGACCCCATCGATCAGCGCGGCCGCTTCGAGCGTCAGGCCGCGGCCAAGCGCGCGCAGGGCGGACACGCGGACGTGGACGAGGATTTCCTCTGTGCGCTGGAATACGGCATGCCGCCCACCGGCGGTCTGGGCTTCGGCGTGGATCGTCTGGTCATGCTGCTGACCGATTCCGCCTCCATCCGGGACGTGCTGCTCTTCCCCACGATGAAGCCCATCGGCACGCCCGCTCCCGCTGCCAAGGCGGCGGAAGAAAAGGCCCCCGAGACGGCTGCGCCCGCCGTGGAAGCCGCAGCCGAGCCCATCGACTTCTCCAAGGTGGAGATCGAGCCGCTGTTCCAGGATTATGTGGACTTTGATACCTTCAGCAAGTGCGATTTCCGCGCCGTGAAGGTCAAGGCCTGCGAAGCGGTGAAGAAGTCCAAAAAGCTGCTGCAGTTCACGCTGGACGACGGCACCGGCACCGACCGCACCATTCTCAGCGGCATTCACGCCTTCTATGAGCCGGAACAGCTGGTAGGTAAGACGCTGATCGCCATTACCAACCTGCCGCCCCGGGCAATGATGGGCATCGAATCCTGCGGCATGCTGCTCAGCGCCATTCATCAGGAAGAGGGCGAGGAAAAGCTCCATCTGCTGATGGTGGACGATCATATTCCCGCAGGGGCGAAGCTGTATTAAATGTGATATAAGACGAATGGGCAGTTCCGGCGCGGAATTGCCCATTTTCAAAACAGGGAGAAAGACAAAGGAGCCGTCTTAAATTTGGATGGCGGCAGGAGGTGCAAGCAATGTGTGCAGATAGCAATAAAAATGAAATATTATTCGAGCGACTTAAGGTTTTGTGCCAGTGTTATTCAACGGGCAGGTTTCATTCGCTGTTTCCGTTTTTTTTCGGAACAATGCGTTTTTGAATCTCAGTGGGTATTGACTCCTAATACCGGCAAGGATGCAGTAGTAGACTATTTTAGGAAAAAGGGGGAAGTCTTACAGAGAACAGGCAGTTATCCTGAATGTACCATCGTTGAATTAGTCGATCATTTGAACACAACGAAGAATGACGATACTCACCATGACCAGCTGGCCATGCTGATGTGCCAGCAGTCAAGAGGAGAACGGATTTCAACGCTTGTTAATATGCAGGTTGATGAAAACGGTTTGATTGCACGTATCGATCTATGCATGCCTGAACTTTTTAGATTTAGACATTACGCAGGCCCCTTTTGACACTGAGGAGTACGAGTCTCAGGCATAATCGCATCATGAGGATTGGCCCATTTTCAAAAGCAGAGTCATTTTGTAAAGGGCCAGTACCAGACGGCGGACAATCCGATTTTTGAAGTGTTTTATCTGGAGGATGCCCACGGCGTGATCGCGGACTTCTCCGGCAATCCTCCTTATGAATTTTAAGATGGGCTTGAAGCAGCATGGAAAAAAGTATCTGAAATATATCGTTGAGCAAATCCACTCTACCGTGGTAGCAACCGTGGATGAAAATGGTCTTCCCGTCACCTGCGTCATCGACATGATGGATTACGACGAGGACGGCCTGTACTTTTTGACTGCCAAAGGAAAGCGCTTTTATGACCGGCTGAAAGCCAGGGGTTATCTTTCACTGACCGGGATGAAAGGGCCGGATACCCTGCATTGCGTTTCCGTATCGTTTGGCGGAAAGGTGCGGGAAATAGGGCCGGACAGGCTGGAACGGCTGTTTCAGAAGAACCCGTATATGAACGAAATCTATCCTACGGCTGCTTCTAGAACGGCGCTGACGGTATTCCAGATATATGAGGGAAACGGCGAATGGTTTGACCTGTCCCAAAAGCCGATTGAACGGGCAAGTTTTGCCCTTGGCGGAGCGGAAGCCGTAAAACAGGGATATTTTGTGACGGACCAATGCATCGGCTGTAAGCTGTGCTACAGCAAGTGCCCGCAAAAGTGTATTGATATCAGCACAAAGCCCGTTGTTATCCAGCAGGAGCACTGCCTGCATTGCGGCAATTGCTTCACCCTCTGTCCCGCAGGGGCCGTTGTGAAGCGCGGCTGACAAGCAGCAAAAGGGGAGTGCGTCCTCCCTTCCAAACAGAAAATAATCAAATCATGAGAGAGCATACAACCCATTCAAGGGAGTATGCTCTTTCTTATAGGAGCTTATATAGGAGCCTATAGGGATTGTTTCTCGGCAACAAAACGGCTCGGACAGAGCGGCTGTAACATTCGGCTCCTTCCCCGGCTGTGTTACAAAATTCGCCCAAATTGTCCCGGACAGAAGGAAAATTCCCTTTTCGGGGCGAAAAAAAGAATGATACGGCCTTTGGCGGGCACGAATGGATTATTTCATCCGGGCCCCTGACTTTTTCCGAAAGGAGCCCCTTTTGATGAAACTGACGTTCCCGGTGACGAAAGAAAGAATCCGCAATCACTTTGCCTATGCCTGGTGGCAGTATGTGCTGCTGATCTGTCTGGCGATTTTCGGCTGGAATCTGCTCTACACCACCACCCGCTACCGCAGCCCCAACGACCAGCGGCTGGAATGGTTCTACGGCGGCTATCAGCTGGATGGAGAAAAGAATATCGACACGCTGATGGACGAACTGCATCAGAGCCTGTTCCCCGATGTGGAGGAAGTCGCCTTCCGCGCCCTGACGCTGGATGAAACCTACGGCTCCATGCAGCTGACGGTCTGGGTCAGCGCGGGCGAGGGCGACCTGTACATGCTGGACAGCGAATATTTCAATAGCATTGCCCAAAGCGAGGGCTTTTTGGAGCTGACCCCCTATATTGAGGACGGCACGCTGAACGTGGACGGCATGGATCTGAGCGCGGGCTACATCATCAATCAGGAGACAGGCAAAAAGGCGCTTTACGGCATTCCGGCCACGGAACTGCCCGGCCTGAAGGACTACGGCCTGATCTGCGACGATTTCTGCCTGGGAGTCTGCGTGACCGGCGAAAACGAGGAGGAAGCGCTGACCCTGCTGCAATGGATGGTTACCAATCTGCGCGGCGATACGGCGTCAGAATAAATTTTCCTGTTTTTGCCGTGAATTGGCCGTAAATTGGCTGTGAAAAAGGAATATTTTCCGGCCAAGCGGGGCATTCTGTTTCCTGCATGGAAAAGCAATGGAAAAAGCAGGAAAGGAATGAAAAAGAATGAATCCATACAAGCCGCAGCGCTGCCTTCTTTGCGGCCGGGAATATCCGGCGGGGCTTCATGTGATGGGCTGCCTGATCTGTTTCCCCTGCGAGCGCAGGCTTCTTCACCCGGAAACCGCGCCGATTCCCCGCCCGGTTCGTCTTCGGCTGAACCGGCTGTACCGGGAACGAATCTGCGGGCTTTGACCGCCGGTTCTCTTTTGCTGTCTCTTATTTGAGACAACATCGCCCCACTCGTCATCTGATATAGTCCCCTTCCTGTAGTCTCGAATTCTTTTGCTTTTTCGAGTATCTACGCGAAGGGGACTATATCATTAGGCGAATGGGGCAACGATGATGATAAAAGACAGACAAAAGAACGCTTTACGGTTCGGCGTAGGTCACGGAAAGGCCGTGCGCCAGAGCGAACCTCTCCGCCGCACTGCCCTTGGGCGTGACAATGACCAGCTCATTGCTGCAGCCCTCAAAGGCGTCCTCGGCGATGACGGCAACGCTGGCGGGAATCTCCACCCGCCGCAGCCCGGCGCACGCCGCAAAGGCCCTTGCGCCGATTTCGGCGCAGCCGTCCGGCAGTACGACGCATTCCGCCGCGCTGTCCCGGAAGGCTTCCTGCTGGATGCTCTTCAGACCGGCGGGCAGCTTCATGACCTTGATCTCGGACTGCCCGGCGGGCCGCCAGGTATACCCGTTCTCCAGCGCCCAAGTGTGCGCGTAGGTATTCGGCTCGCTTCGGATGATGGTGGAGGTGGGGAAGGCTTTGTTTCCAACAATAAGGTTCAGCGTAGAAGGCAACGTAACGGAGGTCAGGTTTTCGCACTTATAGAACGCACGGTTCCCGATGCTGGTCACACCCTCGGGAATCACAATGCTGGTCAGGGCGGTACAACCAAAAAACGCACCCTTCTCAATGGTGGCAACGCTCCTTGGAATCACAATGCTGGCCAGATTTTTACACTGTATGAACGCAGAGTCCCTGATGTTGGTCACACCCTCGGGAATCACCGCACTGGTGATCCTATCGTTGTCTGAAAACAGATAGGTCGGAATTTCTGTCACGCCATCGGCAATACGGATTTCGCCGGAGGCCGATGTCAGCACAGCGATCATTCGTGTCCCATCCGCGCTGTAGACGATGCCGTCCACGGTTTTTAGGAATGTGCCGCTTTTGTCTATGATACTGGTCAGATTGGTGCAGCCTGCAAAAACGATTTCGCACCCTCCGAATCCTGCAGAACTACTTTCTCCCAAAATTTTCAAGGTAGAGGGGAGCGTGACGGAGGTCAGATTTTTACAAAAACAGAACGCACCGTTCTCGATACTGGTTACGCCCTCGGGAAGCACAATGTCGGTCAAAGCCTTGCATCCATAAAACGCAGAGTTCCCGATGCTGGTTATGCCATCGCGTAGCACCATATTGGTCAGGTTTTTACAATTCATGAACGCCCAGTCCCCGATGCTGGTCACGCCCTCGGGTAGCACAATGCTGGTCAGAGAGTTGCAAGAATTAAACGCCAAGCTCCCGATGCTGGTCACACCCTCAGGAATCACAATTCCAGTGATCCGGTCATTATTTTCAAACAGGCTGGCCGGAATTTCCGTCACGCCCTCGGCAATGTGAATTTCGCCGGAGGCCGACGCCAACACAGCGATCATTTGCGTTCCATCCGTCCTGTAGACGATACCGTCCACGGTTTTCGCGAATCTCCCGCTTTTGTCTATGATACTGGTCAAATTGACGCTGCGCCGAAAAACGCTTTCTCCCAAATTCTCTAGGGTAGAGGGCAGCGTGACGGAGGTCAAGTTATCACAGTGATCGAACGCGCCGTCCCTGATGGTGGTCACGCCCTCGGGAATCACAATGCTGGTCAGACTTTCACACCAGCGGAACGCATAGCTCTCGATGCTGGTCACGCTTTTGGGAATTACAACGCCGGTCAGAGCATAACAACCATCAAACGCAGAACTCTCGATGACAGTCACACCTTCGGGAATCACAATATTGGTCAGACTGCTGCAATTATAGAATGCTTGGAACCCAATACTGGTCACTCCCTCCGGCACCACAACGTCTCCCCCGGGGCCGGTATACTTTGTCAGAACGCCGTTTACGATTTGAAAGTCGGAATCCGCGGCTCCGGCAAGGCTCGGGAGAAGCAGCGCCAGCAGCAGGGTACACAAGAGAAAAAGACATGTTCTTTTGATGTTTTTCATGACTTGAAAACGCTCCTTTGTTTGGAATTTTGACGGGATTTTTCCGGGTGTACGTGCGAGAGATTCGATTCATCCGGAACGGATGGGAAGGTTCGATTGCTACTGGAATAATATATCACATTCCACTCTGAAATACAAGGATTTTGTAGAAAAACAGTGTGGAATTCGTTTTGGGATGTTTCCGCAGTGAAGACGAAGGATTTCTGTATTGGAATGCAGGCGGAAAGCGGCTAAAACCTCATCCGCCGTTTGCCTGCGCAAACGGGGCGGTTTATGCCACGGCTTCGGGCAAACATTTCGCTTTACCGTCGGCAGACCTTCGATTTTGACTATTGCATCGAACGAAAAAAAGCTCTCGTTATCGTATTGCCTCATTTGCGCGGTAGCGCCTTGAAAGTTTCCCGGTTTTTTGCTATGCTTTGCAGGTCGTATGAGAACATACGGCCTGCTTTGCATTTGAGAATCTACGCAGAAGGGACGGAAGCGGCATGGGGAATTTTCCTTACGACGCGGTGGTTTTTGATCTGGACGGCACGCTGTTCGACGCGGAGGAAGGCATCGTTTCCTCGGTTCGAAAAGCCATGGAGGAAATGGGACTGGTCATTCCGCAGGGCGCGGAACTGCGGCAGGTGGTAGGCCCGCCCCTGCGGTATTCCTTTCACGACCTGCTGAATGTGCCCGCAGAACGGCTGGATGAAGCTGCCGAACGCTATGCGCGCATTTTCCGTTCGGAGGGCATGTACCGCTATTCCGTTTATCCCGGCATCCGCACACTGCTGCGCGTCCTGAAGGAAAACGGCCTTTATGTTGCGCTGGCTTCTTCCAAGCCGCAGGAATTGTGCGAGCATATTTTGCAGGTTTACTGCCTGCGGCACTATTTCGACCGGGTCATCGGGGAGACGGACAATCATGCCAAGCTGGGCAAGCCGGAAATGATCCGCCGGGCGCTGCCGGAGCATTATCGGCGCGCCGCCATGGTGGGCGACCGGCTGTATGATATGGAAGGTGCCAAGGCCGCCGGGGTGGACGGCATCGGCGCGGTGTACGGCTGCGGCAGCGAGGAAGAGCTGCGGAAGGCCGGGGCCGACCGGCTGGTCAGCGACGCGGACGCATTACGGGAACTGCTCTGTCCGAGTGTTCCTGCGCCCCGAGGCTTCTTCCTGTCCATGGAGGGCCCCGACGGCTGCGGCAAGACCACGCAGGCCAACCTGCTGGAAAAAAGCCTGCGGCAGATGGGCTTTGAGCTGGTGCGCACCCGGGAGCCCGGCGGCTGTCCCATCAGCGAGAAGATTCGCCAGATCATTCTGGATACGGAAAACGCGGAAATGTGCGCCAACTGCGAGGCGCTGCTGTATGCGGCTTCCCGGGCCCAGCACGTGCATCAGGTCATCCGGCCTGCCGTGGAGGCGGGCAAGGTGGTGCTCAGCGATCGCTTTGTGGACAGTTCCGTGGCCTATCAGGGCGGCGGACGGGAAATGGGCGTGGAAATGATCCGCCAGATTAACGAACCCGCAGTGGACGGCATGCTGCCGGATGCCACCGTCTATCTGGCCATCGACCACGACACGGCGATGAAACGCCGCCTGAGCGCCTCCCGGCCCGACCGGCTGGAACTGGAAAGCAGCGCGTTTCACGGGCGGGTGCAGGCGGCCTATGAAGAATTGATCGAACGGGACCGCCGGCGCTTTATCGTCGTCAGCGGCGACCAGCCGGCGGAGGAAATCGCCCGGCAGGTGCTGCGGCAGGTGCTGCGGCGGCTGGAACCGGGCTGTGAACAGGAGGGGGAATCAACGTGGAAAGAATCGTAATCGGCATGTCCGGCGGCGTGGACAGCTCTGTGGCCGCGCTTCTTCTGAAGCGGCAGGGCTATGATGTGGTGGGCGTTTTCATGAAAAACTGGGAGGAAAAGGATGAAAACGGCACCTGCACCGCCGCCGCAGACTGGGAAGACGTGCAGGCGGTCTGCGACAAGATCGATATTCCCTACTACTCCGTCAATTTTGCCAAGGAGTACTATGACCGGGTATTTTCCTATTTTCTGGACGAGTACCGCAAGGGCCGCACCCCCAATCCGGACGTGCTGTGCAACCGGGAGATCAAGTTCAAGGCCTTTCTGGATTATGCTATGAAGCTGGGTGCGGAAAAGATGGCTACCGGCCACTTCGTTCGTTCGAAGGTGCGGGACGGCCATCCCGTGCTGCTCAAGGGCGACGACCCCAACAAGGATCAGAGCTACTTTCTCTATATGCTCAAGGAGGCCCAGCTGGCCAAATCCCTCTTCCCGGTGGGCGGCATGACCAAGGCGCAGGTGCGGGAGATCGCCCGCGAAAACGGCCTGCCTGTGGCCGCCAAGAAGGATTCAACCGGCGTATGCTTCATCGGCGAACGGAATTTCCGGCAGTTTTTGCAGGGCTTTCTGCCCATGCAGCCCGGCGATATGCGGACGGAAACCGGAGAAAAAGTCGGCGAGCACATTGGTCTGGCCTATTATACGCTGGGTCAGCGCCGGGGGCTGGGCATCGGCGGCCGGGGCGACGGCCGCAGCTGGTTCGTCATCGGAAAGAATCTGGAACACAACGTGCTGCTGGTTTCGCAGGGCGAGGACAGCCCCCGGCTGTACAGCCGCTATGTACGGGCCTCGCAGGCCACATGGATTGCCGATACCGCGCCCATGGCGGAGGGCGAAAGCTGCCGCTGCACGGCCCGGTTCCGTTACCGGCAGGCAGATCAGGCCGTCACGGTCACTCGCCGGGGCGACGAACTGCTGATCGAGGCGGACGAGCTGCAAAGGGCCGTCACGCCGGGGCAGAGCGTGGTGCTGTATCAGGGCGATGTGTGCCTGGGCGGCGGCATTGCGGAAGAAGCGTGGAAATAAAAGGAATGACAAAAAGCAGATTGCTGAAAAAGTGGAGGTGCAGGAGGCACTGCTGCCACTCAATCGTCGCGGGCACTACTGCCGTAGTCCCCGCTCGTTTCGTGTCACACCCGCGGGTCGCTAACCGCCTGCGGCGGTTGTGCCCACCGGACGACCGGTGAACTTTTCAAATTCTATTTGAAAAGTTCAGTCTGCCAAAGGCAGACCGGGTTGCCCAAGGGCAACCCGCCTTGCGCCTTCCCTCCGGTGCCTGCCGGGGTTATAGGGCGGCGAGAAGGAGC
>SFGO01000087.1 GCA_004556545.1 Clostridiales bacterium | reverse complement strand
GTCAAAAGCGTTGAGGATATAGGGCTTCCAGTTTTTGAGCATCCGTCTGCAAGCAGAGAATTCGTGAAGCGGAAGACGGTCGCAGGCATCAAACCATTTGGAGAGCAACTCCTCAGCGGCGGAACTGCTTTTTGCGTCCATGAATTTGGAAGAAAAGCTCCTTCAGGGCGTAAGCTTGGTAAAGCCGCTCGGAGAAATGGAGCATCACATCCACAGCGGCTCTGTCCTCCTCGGAGAGCAGGGCTCGCCGGGCAATCAGCAGCCTTCTGGAGCGTTTGAAATGCTTTCGGGAAGCAGGCAACAGATGCTTTGAACATCTCTGCGCACATCGTCCATCGCCCAAGTGCAGTAGCGCGCTACATGAAAACGGTCAATCACGATTTTTGCCTGCGAAAAGAAGACTTTGGCAATATCACGGTACCCTTGGTTCCAATCCATCACCACCTATTGCACGTCCTGTCGGTTGAAGAAGGAGCGCAGGTAGGATTGGATGGTGGAGCCTCTTCTGTCCGGCAGAATATCCAGGATACGCCGTTCTTCGGGCGCGGTCAGGATGCATTGAAATCTTTCACCGTTTGCGTTGCTCTTGAATTCATCAAGGGAGGGCTTTTTCACCCCAAAAAATACCGCAGCACGCCGCGCTGACAGCGGCGTCGGGAGCTACGCAAGCATATTCCTGCTATGCGATGGCGCTAAAAAGCAGCCTGCCATCGCTTGATAAGCACGCCGTGCGGTATTTCCGTATTTCCCAACGTTTCCCCCTCCCCGCCCCTCCCCTTCATTTGCCGCCCGGTTTATGCTATAATAAAAGCGATAATGGATATTTTGCGTCTGAAAGGCGGTTTTTTTGTATGAGAGCTACCCGTTCTTTTTTCATTGGGAAGGTGCCTATCGGCGGCGGCGCGCCGGTGAGCGTGCAGAGTATGACCAATACCGACAGCCGGGATGCGGAAGCCACGCTGGCCCAGATCCGGGAGCTGGCGCAGGCGGGGTGCGACATCGTGCGCCTGAGCGTGTATGACGACGACTGTCTCAAGGCGCTGCCTGCCATCGTGGACGGCTCGCCGGTGCCGCTGGTGGCGGATATCCACTACCGGGCCGATCTGGCGGTGGGCGCTATCGAACGGGGCGTGGCCAAGGTGCGCATCAACCCCGGCAATATCGGCGGTATGGAGAAGGTGCGGCGGGTGGCCGACTGCGCCCGGATGCATCATGTGCCCATCCGCATCGGCGTGAACTCCGGCAGCATCGAGAAGGATATTCTGCGCCGGGAGGGCGGCGTGACGGCCCGGGGCATGCTGGACAGCGCCCTGAGCCATGCCCGGCTGCTGGAGGAAGCTGGTTTTCATGATATTGTGCTGTCCCTGAAGGCCAGCAGCGTGCCGCTGACCGTGGCGGCCTATGAGCTGGCGGCGAAGGAGACGGACTATCCCCTGCATGTGGGCGTGACCGAGGCGGGCCTGCCCGGCGCGGGCAATATCAAGAGCGCCATCGGCATCGGAGCGCTGCTTTTGCAGGGCATCGGCGACACGGTGCGCGTGTCCCTGACGGGGAGCCCCATCCCGGAGGCGCAGGCGGCCATCGACATTCTGCGGGCCTGCGGCCTGCGGAAGAGCTATGTGAACGTGGTCAGCTGTCCCACCTGCGGTCGTACCGGCATCGACGTGGCGGCCATCGCCCGCCGGGTGCAGGAAGAGCTTTCCGACCTTCGCGTGCCGCTGACCGTGGCGGTGATGGGCTGTGTGGTCAACGGCCCCGGCGAGGCCCGGGAGGCGGACGTTGGGCTGGCAGGCGGCGGTTTGAGCGCAGCGGAGAATGCCGGGGGCGAGGGCGGAGCCTACGCCGTGGGCGCGCTGTTTGAAAAAGGAAAAGCACCCCGGCGCATCGAGGGCGATCTGGCGGGCCAGCTGATCGCCCGGGCGCGGGAAATTGCCCGGGAGCGGGAAGGAAAAGCAGAATGAGGCTGGTCAAAGAGGGAAAAGTGCCCGGGCTTGCGGCGGCGGCCTTTGCGCTGGCGGCTGCGGGGTGCCTGCCCCGGCTGCTGAACTGGGCCATGGATGCGACCCATTCGGCGGTGATGCTGCTGTTGGCCGGGCTGCTGTGGAGAGCCGGAAAAGCGGTTCTGGAGGAAAATAATCGGCGGCTCAGGCGGTTCTCGCTGGCGTTTGGGCTGGCCTTCGCTTTTTGCCAGCTGCTGGGTGCGCGGCTGGACAGCGCCGGAACCGTAAGCGGCGGCGTGCCGCTGCTGCTGGTTTGTACGCTCTGCTGCGCCCCGGCGGCGGGAGGATTGTTTCTTCTGCTGGCAAGAAAAACGAACGGCGCCGCGTCCGCTCCCCAAGAAGGGACGGGGGCTTCCAAACGCACGTTTTGGCTGACCTTCGGCGCGCTGCTTTTGTGCTGGCTGCCGTACTATCTGGCCTATTTTCCCGGCATGTTCAATTATGATTCAGCGGGGGAAGCGGCGCAGTTCACCACCGGCCAGTACAACGGAGCATTCCCGCCGCTGCATACGCTGCTGCTGGCGGCGTTCTACCGGCTGGGCGGCGCGGTAGGAAGCTATAACGCGGGGATTGCGCTGTATACGGCAGTGCAGGCCTGTGCGGCGGCTGCTGCGTTGGCCTATGCCAATGCTTTGCTGTGCCGCAGGGGCGTGAAGCGCGGCTTTCGGGTTCTGCTGGCGGCGGCCTATGGTCTTCTGCCCGGATTTCCACTTCTGGTGATGTCCACCACCAAGGATTTGTTCTTTTGCGCGGCGCTGCTGCCGCTGCTGTGCCTGCTGGCGGAGGGAGGCCGGGAACCGGAACGCCTGAAAAAGCGCGGCTATGCCGCTGCGGTCGTCCTTCTGACGGCGCTGAGCTGCCTTGTGCGGCCTAATGGAGCCGCAGCCATTGGGATGGCGCTGATATTCGGCTGGTTTTGGATGCCCAGAGAGGGACGCAGGCGCTTCGCGGCGCTGCTTCTGTGCGGTCTGCTCCTGTTCGCCGGGGCCAATCAGGGAATGAAAGCAGTGCTGCATCCCAGCAAAACCGGCCTGCGGGAGCTGCTCAGCGTTCCGCTGGCGCAGGTCTCCCGGGTGTACGTCCGGCATCAGGAAACGCTGACGGAGCCGGAAAAGGAAGAAATTCTTTCCCTGATTCCGGATGCGGAACGCTATCAGCCCCATCTGGCGGATGGCATCAAGCGCCATACTGCCGTAGGCGTAAGCACGCTGCCCCGGTTCCTGCGCCTGTACGGACGGCTGCTGCGGCAGTATCCGGCGGAGTTTGCGGATGCGTGGGCTTTTCTCACCAAGGGGTATTGGCATCTGGACGATACCACCCATCTGGACATTTACGCGGAGCGGGGCGGACACGGCTATATGGAAACCGCCGCCCAGCCCGGTTACGGCGTCGGCCGCGCTTCTCTGTGGCCCGGACTGATGGAAGAAATGGATCGGCTGTTTGTGGAAAACGAATACCGCCGGATCCCGATTTTGTCCGCACTGATAGAACCGGCCTTCTGGTGCTGGCTGTTTTTCGGCACGCTGTGGCTGGCAGTTTTTCGCCGGAACCGGGAGGCGCTCCTGTTCGCACTGCCCCTTGCGGGCATTTACCTGACGCTGCTGTTCGGGGCCTGCGCCTATCTGCGCTACGCCCTGCCGCTGGCGCTGGGCGCGCTGCCGCTGACAGGTCTTCTGCAAAATTCCCCTGAAAACGGAAAGGGAACGAACGAATGAACAAAACGGAAATGCTGCAGGCGCTGGAGGCGGCGGTGCCGCCCCTGCGGGGAAAGCTGCACATCGAGCGGGTGCTGTATAAAAAAGCGGCTAACAAGGCCTATATGAGCTTCCTGTGCGACGATCTGGTGCGGGAGGGCGAATTTTTGCAGGTGGAGCGTACCCTGAAGGAACTGTTTCCGCAGGTGAACGTGGCCCTGCGCATCGCCAGTCCGGGGCTGGGCGAGGATTTTCTCAGCCATCTGGACAAGTACCAGTCCGTGCTGACGGATTTTCTGCGCCGCCAAAGCCCGGCGCTGCTGGCGTGGCTGGACGACGTGGGCTGGAGCATGGAAAACGGCCGGATCCTGCTGACCTGCCCGGATAATATCTCCATGCAGTATTTTGCCTCCCATCAGCTGGATAAGCGGGTGGCCCAGTGCATCTACGATATTTTCCGGGTGAAGGTCACGGTGGGTCTGACAGTCTGCGGCGAGCGGGAAGCCTGGACGAAGAAAATGCGGGAGGAGCGGGGCTTCTCCTTCTCGCCCGCGCTGGCCGGCGGCTTCGACGGTTCCGGCGCATCCGGGAGCATGGAAGAGCCGCCCCCGTGGGACGACGCGGCGCTGGACGCGCAGGCCGCCGCTATGGAGATCCCCGGCGCAGCGCCGGTCGCTTCGGCCCCCGCACCCAAGCCCAAGCCCAAAGCGGCTCCCGCGCCGAAACCGGCCTACACGCCGCCGCCCAAGCCGGACAGCCGCTATCCCGTGCTGAAGGGACGCGCCATCGGCGACAAGCCGGTGGACATTGTGGAGCTGGCCGAGGACAGCGGCATCGTGGTCATCGAGGGCACCGTGACCGGCGTAAACGAGCCCAAGGAACTGAAGGGCGGCGAAACGGTGCTAGTGACCTTCGCCGTTTACGACCTGACCAGCACGATTTACTGCAAGGCTTTCTATCAGTACCGCATGAAGCGCCGGGGCATGGGCGAGGAGCCGGTGCCGCCCACTGACGAGGAGCGCCAGCGGGTGAAGGAGCAGGTCGATCAGATCAAAAACGGCATGCGGGTCCGTCTGCGGGGCGACTGCCGCATGGATACCTTTTTGGGTGAACTGTCCATCGGCGTGCGGGATATGCAGCAGATGCCCAAGGTGGAGCGCATGGACAACTGCGAGGAAAAGCGCATCGAGCTGCACATGCACAGCCAGATGTCCACCATGGACGCTACCGCCGAAGCCGCCCAGCTGGTGGCCACAGCGGCCCGGTGGGGCCATCCTGCCGTGGCCATTACGGATCACGGCTCTGCGCAGGCCTTCCCGTCGGCCTTCGGCGCGGCGAAGAAAAACAACATCAAGCTCATCCCCGGCGTGGAGGGCTATCTGGTGGATATGGTGCCCATCGTCAAGGACGCGGACGACCGGCCCCTTTCCAGCCCCATTGTGGTGCTGGACTTTGAGACCACCGGCCTTTCCACGGTCCACGACCGCATTATCGAGGTGGGCGCGGTCAAGCTGGTGGACGGCCAGATCGTGGACGAACTCAGCTTCCTGTGCGACCCGGGCGTGCCGCTGAAACCCAAGATCACGGAGATCACCGGCATTTCCGACCTGATGCTGCAGGGCAAGGAAAGCCCGGCGGAGGGCGTGACCAAGCTGCTGGCCTTTATCGGCGACGCGGCGGTAGCGGCCCATAACGCTTCTTTCGATATCGGCATGCTCAACGCCGAATGCGAGCGCATGGGCATTTCGTTCCACGCGCCGGTGCTGGACACGCTGACCTTCGCCCGGCGGCTGTACCCCAACCAGAAGAGCTACCGGCTGGGCGCGCTGTGCCGCCAGCTGGGCGTGAGCCTGAAAAACGCCCACCGGGCCGTCCACGACGCGGCGGCCACGGCTCAGTGCCTGATCAAAATGTACGAGGGCGCGGCGGAAAAGGGCGCGAATGCCCTGCAGGATCTGGATCAGGTCATCGAAGGGCAGAGCATGGGCGAGAGCTATCATATCATCCTTCTGTGCAAGACCCAGAAGGGCATGCAGAACCTGAACCATCTGATCTCCGATAGCAACGTCAGCTATTTCTACCGCCATCCCAACATGCCCCGGTTCGATATTGAAAAGTACCGGGAGGGGCTGATCATCGGTAGCGCCTGCGAGGCGGGCGAGCTGTTCCGGGCCGTGGCCGCCAACCGGCCCGACGAGGAGATCGAGCGCATCGCCGCCTTCTACGACTATCTGGAGATCCAGCCCATCGGCAACAACGCCTTCATGCTCCGGGAGGGCATGGCGGAAAGCGAGGAGCAGCTGCGGGACTTCAACCGCCGCATTGTGGCGCTGGGCGAGAAGCTGGGCAAGCCGGTGGTCGCCACCGGCGACGTTCATTTCCTGAACCCCGAGGATTCCATCTACCGCACCATCATTCAGGCTGGTCTGGGCTTCGAGGACTGCGACAATCAGCCGCCCCTGTATTTCAAGACCACGCAGGAAATGCTGGATGAGTTCGCCTATCTGGGCGCGGAAAAATGCCACGAGGTCGTGATTGACAATCCCAAGCTCATCGCCGATCAGGTGGAAGAGCTGCGGCTGTTCCCCAAGCACCCCGAGGGCAAGGACACCTTTCAGCCCTACTGGGCCGATGCGGCGGACGATATTCAGAACCGCGCCTGGGGCCGGGCCAAGGAGCTGTACGGCGATCCCCTGCCGGAAATCGTCCAGAAGCGGCTGGAGAAGGAGCTGGGCTCCATCGTGGGCTACGGTTTCTCCACCCTGTATTCCATCGCCCAGAAGCTGGTGAGCAAATCCCTGTCCGACGGCTATCTGGTGGGCAGCCGGGGCAGCGTGGGTTCCAGCTTCGTGGCCACCATGAACGGCATCACCGAGGTCAATCCCCTGCCGCCCCACTACCGCTGCGACCACTGCCACAAAATGTTCCTGACGCCGCCGGAACTGGGCACCGTGGGCGTGGACCTGCCGGACAAAAATTGCGAGATCTGCGGCAATCCCCTGAAAAAAGACGGGTACGACATCCCCTTCGAAGTCTTTCTGGGCTTCAAGGGCGACAAGGTGCCCGACATCGACCTGAACTTCTCCGGCGAATATCAGCCCCGGGCCCATGCCTATATCGAGGAGCTATTCGGCAAGGGCTTCGTGTACCGGGCAGGCACCATCTCCGGTCTGGCGGAAAAGACGGCCTACGGCTTCGCCGCCAAGTATCTGGAAGAACGGGGCATCAAGGCGGGCCGCGCCCATAAGGAGCGGCTGGCTGCGGGCTGCGTGGGCGTGAAGCGCACCACCGGCCAGCACCCGGGCGGCATCGTCGTGCTGCCCAAGGAATACGACATCTGCCAGTTCACCGCCATTCAGCACCCGGCGGACGACATTGGCGGCGCCACCCTGACCACCCACTACGACTTCAACTCCATGCACGACATTCTGGTCAAGCTGGACTGTCTGGGCCACGACGATCCCACCATGATGCACCGGCTGGAAGAACTGACCGGCGTCAACTTCCGGGAGATTCCGCTGGACGACAAGCAGGTCATGAGCCTGTTTTCCAGCCCCAGGGCGCTGGGGGTAACAGAAGACCAGATCCTCTGCAAGACCGGCACACTGGGCATTCCCGAGTTCGGCACCGGCTTCGTGCAGGGTATGCTGATGGAGACCAAGCCCTCCACCATGGAGGAACTGATCCGTATTTCCGGCCTGTCCCACGGCACGGACGTGTGGCTGGGCAACGCGCAGGACATCATCAACTCCGGCACAGCCAAGCTGGCCCAGTGTTTCTGCACCCGGGACGACATCATGAACTTCCTGATCTCGCAGGGGATGCAGGAAAAGATGAGCTTCGACATCATGGAAAGCGTCCGCAAGGGCCGGGGCCTGAAGCCGGAGTGGGAGGAGGCCATGAGGGAGCACAACGTGCCCCAATGGGCCATCGATTCCTGCCATAAGATCAAGTACATGTTCCCCCGGGGCCACGCCGTGGCCTACGTCACCATGGGCCTGCGGGTGGCATGGTACAAGGTGTACCGGCCCGTCGCCTACTACGCGGCCTATTTCTCCATCCGCGGCGACGGCTTCGACGCGGCCAAAATGCTGCTGAGCAACCAGACCCTGCGCTCCCGTCTGGAGGAGTTCGCCAACCGGGAAGAAAAAATGACCATCAAGGACAAGCAGGAGGAAAACGCCCTGCACATGGTGCTGGAGATGCAGGAGCGGGGCATCCGGATGCTGCCGGTGGATCTGTACAAGAGCCACGCCAACCGCTTCGTGCCCGAGGAAGGCGGCCTGCGCTGCCCCTTCACGGCCATCAACGGTCTGGGTGAGGCGGCCATTCAGGGCATTCTGGATACGCGGGACCCGGAGAGGCCCTACATCAGCATCGAGGATCTGCAGGCCCGGGCCCACGTGGGCACCAGCGTGATCGAAATGCTGCGCCTACAGGGTGCGCTGGAGGGCCTGCCCGCCACCAGCCAGGTGGACCTGTTCTCGCTGCTGTAAAAGAGCGGGATCTTGGGAAGCTTTTTGAAGGCAAATCCGCCTGTCTTTGGCTTTTTTGGGGCCGGAGGCAGGCGGGGTCTTTTTGTCAAAAGTTGGGGAAAGCACGTTTGAACAAGTCTGCGCACGTCATCCATCGCCCAAGTACAGTAACACGAAAGCGGTCAATCACGATTTTTGCCTGCGGAAAGAAGGCTCTGGCAATATCGCGGTTTGCGTTGCCCTTGAATTCATCGAAGGAAAGCACCCGGGGCAGCGCGCTCGGTTTTCCCTGCGGGTAAACGCCGGACAGCGCGAGACACCGCCGCAGCTGCTACAAAACAGGATTTTCTGGCCCTTTCAGAGCCTCTGACACATACGAAAGGACGTCCATATAGAAGCACACGCTGGTAAAAAAGGGCAGTCCTCCATTTTAGCTCTCCGACTCAGTTGGGCGGCATTATTTCACGTATCGTTGATATGCTTCCATTAAGCCGGTGTCAATCATCTCGTTTTTTAAGATCATTTGGTATTCAGCGCCTTCACGTATAAGAGAGTTATGATAGAGCAGGAGTGCCCTTTCCTGTTCTCTGTGATCTATCACAGGGTCATGCTCGCAGGGGCTTGGACGGACATAGCTGTCCGCCAAGATGCGCTTGACTTTCTCGCTCATCCGTTTCCGCCGTCTCACAGGTCAAAGCCAAAATCGTCTGCAAACGCAATGTCGATGTGAAACTCGACTTCCTCCACGTCTATGTCATTTGCGATTACCAGACGGTAGACCTTTTTCTTATCATAGGTTCCGGCTTTCAGGTTGAACCGGACGCGGAACACGCGGGCTGCCGCATTGTCGCTCGTCTTATCTGCAATGACCGTTTGCCGGTCGCTGATGACCGCACCCTCATCGTCCGTCATGTAGAGGGAATAGGTGCAGGGCTGGATTTTATCTCCCACGGGCTGACGCTGGTGGAATTCCAAGGAGAAGATCAGGTTGGAAATCTTTCGACTCTCGCTCAGCAGCTTCAGTTCGGCGTTCTTGACCTCAACATATCCCGAATGCTTTTTGATACGCAAAAGGAGATGCCCCTTCGTGAGACATCTCCCCCGGCGCCTCCCAATTCTCCGAAGCCGCCTTTTATTTTGCTGGTTTGCATGGTTCATTTTTCGTCTCGCTATCCTGTTTGGCCCGCTTGCGGGTCAGCAGCAGCCAGATGGCCGTCGTACAGAAGGCGGACGCAGCGTCCCAGATCAGATCCTCCATGGTGTCCTGCAGGGCTTCCCGGCCGATCAGGTCCACGCCCTGCGCCGTGCGGAATTTCTGCATGTTCAGGCCCAGCAGCGCGTCAAAGGAGTATTCGTAGATCTCCCAGAGAGCGCCCAGCGCCAGCGCAAAGCAGAAGGCGAAGACCGCCGTAAAGCCCGGGCTCAGCGATACGGAGATCTTGCCGGAACGGTTCAGCACGTCCACGATGGTGATGCCCAGCAGGCTCAGCATGACGGCGGAAAAGCTGTGCAGAAGCGTATCCCAGAAGGGCACCAGATAATAGAAGTCGAAGACCTCGCCCAGGTAAATGGCACAGTAGAGGAACATGTAGTACTGGACATACAGAACGTCCGGCACCGGCAGTTTCCAGCGGCGAGCCGCCCGGGAGGGCAGCAGCATGACCACCAGACCCAGAATGCACTGGGTCAGCATGAGCAGATAGTCGCTGCGGGTCTTGCCTTCTACGCCTGCCGGGAGCGACTGAGGCGCGCCCGCCAGTCGGATGGCGGAATAGACGGACGCTGCGGCCAGCGATACGAACAGAATGATCTCAAAGATGCGGGAGAGCTTGTGGTGACGTTGGGCCTGATGCTCGGGTGTTTTTTTCATTGGAAAATCTCCTTGCCAGTTTCGGGGGGACAGAAGCATTTTGCGCGTCTTTCGACCCGGATATTCCCGCGGACGAAAGCGCTTGTTTAGTATAAAGGAAAGCACAACGATTGTCATTAGTCAGAATTTTGATTCTGCACAAATCCGGAAGGAAAAAAGAAAAACGCGGGAGTCAAAACTCCCGCGCCAGAGTGTCAAAGAAGTCCCATTGCAATATAGCAGTGGGGCTTCAAGCATGAGAAAAGCAGGGAGCGGAAGAAAGGTTGCCACTTGTGGATGGCAAGTT
>SFGO01000086.1 GCA_004556545.1 Clostridiales bacterium | reverse complement strand
AATAAGTGCAACACCTGTGATAAGCAGAACTATACCAACAACAAACTCTATCATTCCCACTTTCTTTGCGTATTCTTCTTTCTTCCGACCGGCTTTGAAGTCCGCCTCAAAACCGTTGATAAGATTGTATTTCTTTTTAAAGTAAATGAAGTATCCAAACAGAAGGAAGGCCAATCCCAGAACTACAGCCAATACCTTTAGGAATATCATATAAATACCTCCACAAAAAATTCCGATTTGTCTAACCTTTATCATCCCAAGCGTTTAATCCAGCACGATTCCTTTTTTCTTGCCGTTTTTCTTTTGCGGGCGTTTGGTGCTCAGGAGATTTTATTTCCGGCTTTGGAATAGCGCATGGCTTCCTTGCAGTACACCGACAGGTTGACGATCCAGACAAGACATACCACCAGCGAGGGCAAAAAGCCAATCTCAAACAAGAGCGCGCAGATCGCAAGCACCATGGCCAAAATACTACAGACCGTGTTGGTCGCGGCATAGGCCTTGTACGCACATTTGCCGATCATGATCTTCTCGGCTTCATCGCAGTCCTCCATCCACTTCTTTTGGAATCTCATATCGTAGATAGACGCTTTCTTTTCGGGATTGGTCTGCTTTGCAGTGTCCACGCACTTTTGCTGGATGATGACCGTCTCGATCATAAGGATGAAAAAGGCTGCAATCGCAATGCAAAGCACAAGGGTGCTTTTCCGGCTGTCAAAAGTCGCAAAGCCGCCCGAATAAGACGCCGAAATGAGAAAATAGGAGAAAACCAGGGAAGCGCTTGAAATCCAGATGGCGGTCGAGAGCTTTCTGTCGATTTCATCTGAGATGTCCTCATTTTCCCCGTCCCACGCGCCCAGCAACTTCGTTGCATGCCGGTAAAGAGGGATGCAGACAGCCGGCAGAATAATAACCAGCGCCACCATCAGCCAAGGGGCAATGTGCATCCCGAAAAATGCCCCCGCATCCTTGAACGTCCCTGCCATTTGATCCAATCCGTATTTGGCGGAGCCATAGCCGACCGCTCCGCCAACGACCATACACAGAGCTAAAACAAGCAAAAACTTCGGAAGGGCCTTGCGATTGGCGTTTTTGATTTCATCCTTTTTCATTTTCTGCCTCCTCCTGTAAATAGAAGATTTCTTCCACCGTAACACCGCATACCTTGGCGATCGTCAGCGCAAGGGTAACAGACGGCGAATAATCGCCCCGTTCGATCAGGCTGATGGTCTGCCGTGATACGCCGCACAAGCGTCCCATTTCCTGCTGGTTGACATTCAGGATCGCCCTGAATACCTTCAAACGATTTTGCAGTACCACCTCAAACCTCCATTTGACAGTTTTGTCATGTATGATGACAATCATCATTGTCAAAACGTATTATATACTTGTCGTCAGCCCGTGTCAATAGCGTTTATGGAAAAGGGATACAGACAGCCCAAAGGAATGCGGCTAAGCCCCTGCGTGAAAATGCAGGGGCTTCAGCCTGTCGAAAACCCCAAGTTGGCCGCTATTGCCCGCAAACAGCTTGCGGGAAATGTGCTGCGGCACAAGGGTTAGGGGCGCTGCCCCTATAACCCCGGCAGGAGGCAGTGCCTCCTGCACCTCCACTTTTTTGACACTCTGAAGCCCCTGCACAAAAACGCAGGGGCTTTTCTTCTCGGGCCGGATTTGCTATAATGAAACCCGGCAGGGAATGACAAAGATGGAAAAAGGGGGAAAACCTGTGCTTTTCTGGTGTATCCTCGTGTGGCTGACCGGCATCCTGTATTTGTGGATGGGGGCGATGATCCGCTTCCGGGGGCAGTATGACTTAATTAACAATTTTTGGGCCGATCAAAAATCCGGCAAGCTGGACGAAAAATTTGCCCGCCGGTACGGCGTGATTTCCATGGCCAGTGGCATTTTCAGCATTGCGCTGGGCGTGGCGGCGCTGCTGATCGGCGGCCTGCGCGGCGCGGCGGTGCTGGGGGCGGCGATTTTAGTGCCCCTGATCGCCTTCCGGGTGAGCTACGTTCGCAGCGTCCGCCGCTGAGGGCCAAAGCAGCCAGCAGCGCAGGACCCGCAGACTGTCCCAGCGGAATTCCGGCGTTGGGGCGGCAGTCTCTTCAGCAAGCCCTTCTGCGGAAGCAGCGGCCGGAGAGACCCACGGCGCTTCGTCCGCCAGCGCCAGACAGAGCTGGGGGAACAGGATGCACCACCAGTTGCGGCCTTCGCCGCTGCCGATGGTGAGCCGAAGGCCGCGGTAGTCGCCCTCCGGCAGAACAATTTGCCCGTAACGCTTTTCCGGCAGGGTGAGCAGCCCGGCCTCGGCGGAAACAGGCCAGTCGAAGCCCGATCGGCGGACGGTCTCCCGGGCCAGCGTTTCGATCTGCGGAAGCAGGGAGCATAGGCGGGCGAAGGCCTCGTCCGCAGTGATCGCTTCGCTCCATTCGCCGCCAAAGCGCGCGAGAACCGCGTCCCGAACGGCCAGCTTGATCCGCTGGGCTTCCGGCTCGTCGCTGTCCGCCAGAATGTGCAGGCGCAGAAGCTCACCCGTTTGATAGGCCTCCAGCAACTGCTTTTCCTCCGGCGTATAGTCGGCGAGCGCCGCCGGGGCAGAGGTCAGCACGGACAGAAGCAGAAGACCGGCCAGAAACAGTCGAAGTGGACGCAAAGAAAATCCCTCCCCGGCCGTTAGCATGTCCCGGGGACGGAAGCCGTATACGGGAAACTTTACCCGTCACGGAAAATTTGCGCGACGAAAGGGTTTTCCGGCGGTGAGCAGGGAAAACTGTTCTTTCCCGGCAACGCGGAAGCGGAGCGGAAACAGAGAAAGCGGACGAAAAAGAATCAGGAGGGAAAACAATGCCATTCTATTATTACGATTGGACGATGATCTTGGTCATTCCGGGCCTGCTGCTGGGCCTGTACGCGCAGTTCAAGGTAAAGAGCACCTTCGACCGCTACAGCCGGGTCAGGACGAGAAGCGGCCTGACGGCAGAACAGGCGGCACGTATGCTGCTCAGCCGGGGCGGCAGCGCCAACGTGACCATCAGCCGGGTGAACGGCTCGCTGACCGATCATTACGATCCCCGCAGCAATACCCTGCGGCTGAGCGACTCGGTGTACGGCTCCGACAGCGTGGCGGCGGTGGGCGTAGCGGCTCACGAATGCGGCCATGCATTGCAGGAGCACGACGGTTACGGCCTGCTGAAGCTGCGCTCGGCGCTGGTGCCGGTGGTCAACATCGGCAGCAGCCTGTATCTGCCCATTTTTATGGCGGGACTTCTGTTCAGCTGGGAACCTCTGCAGACGGTAGGCATTCTGTGCTTCGGTCTGACGCTTTTGTTTTCGCTGGTGACGCTGCCGGTGGAGATCAACGCTAGCAAGCGGGCGCTGGGCATGCTGGACGGCGTGCTGGAAGCGGAGGAGCTTCAGGGAGCGAAGGCGGTGCTGAGCGCCGCAGCGCTGACCTATCTGGCGTCGGTGATTTCCAGTGCGCTGCAGCTTTTGCGGCTGATTTTGATCTCCCGTTCCCGGAATCGGGACTGAGCCTTGGCTGCGCCGAAGAAGAAAAATGAATCATCCCCTGAATTTCGGGTCTCTGTGCGGGAAGTGGTCGCCTTTTGCTTCCCGCTGGAGGAGCTTCTGCCCGGAGGCGGGGTAGAGGACATGCTGGCCGGAGGCCGCGCACACCGTTCCCGTCAGGAACAGCAGACGGGAGAAACGGAGCGGCCCATCCGGCACAGCTTTTCTTTGCGTGGGGAAACGGTGGAATTGTATGGCCGCATGGACGCTTTTACCGACGGCCCCACGCCGCTGGTGGAGGAAATGAAGCTGAGCCGCCATACCGGCGACGCGCCTCTGCCGGAACATCGGGCGCAGGCACTTTTGTACGCGGCCATGGCGGCGCTGGAGGAAAACCGTCCCAGCGTGGAATGCTGCGTCACCTACCTGAATGTTCAGGGGGAAGTACTCCGACGCTTCTCCGAGACCCTCTCCCGGGACGAACTGTCGGTTCAAGCGGAGGAATGGCTGAACTGCTGGCTGGATTTTGCCCTGCGGGAGCGGGATCACCGTCATCAGCGGGACGAATCCATCCGGGCGCTGGCCTTTCCCTTTCCGGCTTACCGGGCCGGACAGCGGGAACTGGCCGCACAGGTCTACACGGCCATCAGCCGAAAAAAACGGCTGTTTGCCTGCCTTCCTACCGGCACGGGCAAGAGCGCCGCAGTGCTTTTTCCGGCCCTCAAGGCCATGGGAGAGGGAAAGACCGACAAGCTTCTGTACCTGACCGCCCGGAACACGGCCCGGCAGAGTCCCATTCAGGCGTTGGAGCGAATGAAGGCGCAGGGCCTTCACGCCCGGGTCAGCGTGCTGACGGCCCGGGAAAAGCTCTGCCCGGAGGAAATGCACTGCCATCCGGACTTTTGCCCACGGGCGCGGGGACATTTTCTCCGGCAGGAGGACGCTGTGCGCGATCTGCTGGAAGGCTCTGCCGCTGTATGGACGGACGAAGTCATTCTGGCGGCTGCGGACCGGCATACGATCTGTCCCTTTGAATTGGCGCTGTATCTGAGCGAGCTGGCCGATGTGGTGCTGATGGACATGAACTATCTGTTCGATCCCTTTGCGCAGGCCAAGCGGCTGTTCGTTCGAAGAAGGGCCATGACGGCGCTGATCGACGAAGCGCATCATACGCTGGAGCGGGTGCGGGAGTCTCTTTCCGGCACGCTGGACGGCCCGGCGCTGCGAGAAGCCCGGACAGAGCTGGGCAAATGCCTGGGACGAAAGCATCCCTGCTATGGGGCGCTGGGGCGGCTGCTTCGTCATCTGCGGGAGCTGGACGCGGGCGAAACGGAAACATTGGACGCTCTGCCAGAGGGAATCGTATCGGAAGCGATGGAAGTACAGGAGCAGATTTCCGCCCTGATTGCCAAGCCTGACGGAGCGCCGCTGAGCCTGCTGTTTTCCGTGCTGCGGATGCTGCTGCCCTTTCTGTATGCCGCCGAGCATCAGAAGGAGGAATACGCCGTCCTTCTGGAAAAGCATGGGCGGGAGCGGACGCTGATTCTCTACTGTCTTTGGCCGGGAACGGCCATTGCTGCGGCGACCAGACCCATGCGGGGAACGGTTTTCTTTTCGGCAACGCTGTCCCCGCTGGGAGCGATGAAAGAACTCTTGGGCGGCAGCGAGGACGACGCCTGCTTTGCCTTGCCGTCGCCCTTCCCAAGGGAGCATTTGCAGGTGATCCGGCAGCGGATCTCTACCCGATATGCCGATCGGGAAAAGAGCGCCGCGCAGGTGGCGCAGGCCATCCGACAGGCGGTGGGCGTTCGGGCAGGCAAATATATCGCCTTTTTTCCCAGCTACGTCTACCTGGAGCTGGTGCTGGGGCAGCTTCAGGCTGAAGGGGAAACGCTGCCGACGCTTTGGGTGCAGAAGCGGGACATGACGGAGGAACAGAAGGAGAGTTTTTTCACGGCCTTCACCGAGGAAAAAGGCCCCCGGCTGGGACTATGCGTATTGGGCGGGCTGTTTTCCGAGGGCATTGACCTGCCGGGAGAACAGCTCATCGGCGTGATCGTCGTGGGCGTGGGGCTGCCTACGCCCAGCGCCCGTCTGCGGGCCGTGCAGCGCTGCTATCAGGCCCATTTCGGGGACGGTTTCGGTTATGCCTGCCGCATTCCCGCCATGCAGAAGGTCTTGCAGGCAGGCGGGCGGGTCATTCGTTCCGAAAGCGACCGGGGATTCTTACTGCTGCTGGATGATCGGTATGATGAAAACGCCTATGCGTCCCTTCTGCCGGAGGAATGGAAGCCCTTTGGCGAGAATGTGGCGCAGGCGGCGCAAGCGTTATGGGGGAAACCGCTATGAAGGGAAAATGGAAATGGACGCTGCTTCTGGCAGAGGTCACGGGTCTTCTGCTGGGCGCCGTATCCTGCACGGAAGCCGCAGAACCCTGCCGGGGCATTCTGTATCGGGTCACAGGCGGGAAAAACGAAATGATGATTCTGGGCTCCATTCATGTGGGAAATGAACGCATGTCCCGTTTTGGAGATGCTCTTCAGCAGGCATTGAAGGAAGCGGACTGCTTTGTTTTCGAGTGCGACACGGCCAGTCAGGAGGCTCAGGCCGTCATTGCGGAGATGATGGCGGCGGAGCAGCCGCTGGGCGAGGCGCTGTCAGCGGAAACCTATGCGCTTTTGGAGCAGACGGCGCAGAAATGCGGCATTGCCATGGACAGACTGAACCAGCTGCGTCCGTGGGCAGTGACCAGCGCCCTTTCCTCGCAGGCGGCCGCAGCGGAGCTGGGAACCGGCAGCGCCCGTTCGGCCCTGCGGCAGGGCGTGGAGGAACGGGTGCAGAAATATATCGGGAAAAAGCCGGTACACTATCTGGAAACCGCACGGGAACAGCTGGAAATCATGGATGGATTCAGCCCTGCCTTGCAGGACGCGATGGTTCGCAGCATTTGCCAGCAGATTTTGTATCCAGAGGAAACGGGCAGTACGCTGAGCCAATGGCCGGAATGGTGGGCAGAGGGCGAGACGGAGCCGTTTGTTCAGGCCTATGAGGCAGAAAACGATTTTGCCGAGCAGGCGTTGACGGAGGAGTATCATCAGGGATTGATTACCCGCCGGAATCGCCGCATGGCGGAGGGGCTGCGGGCGCTTCTGGAAGACGGCGAGGGAGAGAAGATTTTTGTGACGGTCGGGCTATTGCATCTGGTGCTGCCGGAGGACAGCGTTTTAGGCGAACTGAAGGCAATGGGGTATCAGGTGGAACAGGTTTTGGAGTAAGGCGCGCAGGGGAAAATGGCCCCGGCTGAGAGGGTTTGGCAATGGAAAAGGCCAGCGGGATTGAAATCCACGCTGGTCTCAGTCTGTCGAAAAACCCCAAGTTGGCCGCCCGCGCCCGCAAACAGCGTTTGCGGGGAAAGTGCTGCGGCACAAGAGTTAGGGGCTCCGCCCCTATAACCCCGGCAGGAGGCAGTGCCTCCTGCACCTCCACTTTTTTGACACTCTGAGGCCAGCGGGATTAAAATCCACGCTGGCCTTTTTTGTGAGCCGCGGCAACGGCCAAAAACCAGCCAACCGGCATGCTCACAAAAGCCCCGCGCCCAAAGGGCGCGGGGCAGGGGTGCAGGGGCAATGCCTCTGCTTATTCGGCAAGGCTCTTGTACTTGGCGTACTTGGCCAGAGCGTCGGCTTCGTTCTTCTCGAACAGACCTTCCGCCACATCGGGGAACATCTTGGCCAGAGAAGCATAACGCACTTCGCCCTTCAGGAAGTCCTGATAGCCCTCGATCTTGGGCTCCTTGGAATCCAGGGTGAGCGGGTTCTTGCCCTGCTCGGCCAGTTCGGGATTGAAGCGGTACAGCGTCCAGTAGCCGCAGTCCACAGCCTTCTTGATCTCGGCCTGAGCCAGACCCATGTTGATGCCGTGGTTGATGCAGGGCGCGTAAGCGATGATCAGAGACGGGCCGTGATAGGCTTCGGCTTCGGTCATGGCCTTCAGCAGCTGAGCGGGGTTGGCGCTCATGGCCACGCAAGCCACGTACACATAGCCATAGCTCATGGCCATCATGCCCAGATCCTTCTTCTTGGTCCGCTTGCCGGCAGCGGCGAACTTCGCGATGGAGCCGGTAGGAGTGGACTTGGAGGACTGTCCGCCGGTGTTGGAGTACACTTCGGTGTCGAGCACCAGGATGTTGACGTCCTGATTCTGGGCCAGCACGTGATCCACGCCGCCGTAGCCGATGTCGTAAGCCCAGCCGTCGCCGCCGAAGATCCAGAAGGACTTCTTGGTCAGCAGATCGGCGTCCTCAATGACCTTGCGGGCCAGGGTGCAGGCTTCGCAGTCGCAGACCTTGCCGTTCTCGATCCACTTGGCTTCGTATTCGGTGCCGGTGAGGTCGATGCCGTCCTTGCAGGCCGCCAGCAGCTTCTGGCCGGCTTCCTTGGACTTCTTGCCGTCCTCCATGTTGTCCAGCCATTCCTGACCGGCTTCCTTGATGGCGGGCTGGCACCAGTCAACGGCGATCAGCGCACGGACGTTGTCAGCCAGCTTGGCGCGGCGCTGGGTGATGGCCAGCTGCATACCGAAGCCGAACTCGGCGTTGTCCTCGAACAGGCTGTTGGCCCAGGCGGGACCATGGCCGTCTTCGTTGGTGGTGTAGGGGCAGGTGGGGGCGGAACCGCCGTAGATGGAGGAGCAGCCCGTGGCGTTGGCGATCATCATGCGATCACCGAACAGCTGAGTAACCAGCTTGACATAGGGGGTCTCGCCGCAGCCCGCGCAAGCGCCGGAGAACTCGAAGAGGGGCTTCAGAGCCTGGCTGTTCTTCACGGTGGCCACATTCTCGATGCCCTTGACTTCGGGCACGGTCATGGCGAACTCCCAGTTCTTTTCTTCCTTGGCCTGAGTGTCCAGAGGCTTCATGACCAGAGCCTTTTCCTTGGCGGGGCAGACCTGCACGCAGTTGCCGCAGCCGGTGCAGTCCAGCGGGCTGACCTGCATACGGTACGCCATGCCGGTGAATTCCTTGCCGGTAGCGGGCTTGGTGTCGTAGCCTTCGGGAGCGTTCTTCATGACTTCCTCAGAGGCATAGATGGGACGGATGCAGGCATGGGGGCAAACCAGAGAGCAGTTGCCGCACTGGATGCAGTTGTCCTTCAGCCATTCTGGGACCATGACCGCAATGCCGCGCTTCTCATACTTGGTGGTGCCGGTGGGCACAGCGCCGGTAGGATCGAAGGCGCTGACGGGCAGGGTGTCGCCTTCCTGAGCCAGGATGGGTTCCACGAAGGTCTGGAAGTATTCGGTGGACTTCACCTTCACAGGCTCAGCGCCGGTGGTGGCATTCGCCCAGCTCTCGGGCACGTCGATCTTCACCAGACCGGAGATGGCGATGTCGATGGCGTCCCAGTTCTTCTTGACGATGGCGTCGCCCTTCTTGCCATAGGTCTTCTTGGCATACGCCTTCATGTATTCATCGGCCTGATCGTAGGGGATCACCTCAGCCAGCTTGAAGAAAGCAGCCTGCATGATGGTGTTGATGCGGTTGCCCATGCCGACCTTCAGGGCCAGATCGATGGCGTCGATGTTGTAGAAACGGGCATGCTTCTTGGCCAGCAGCTGCTTCATCTTGGCGGGCAGCTTCTCGTCCATTTCCTCAGCGGTCCAGGGGCTGTTCAGCAGGAACACGCCGCCATCCTTCAGAGAGGAAACCATATCGTACTTGGTGACGTAGCTGGGGTTGTGGCAGGCCACGAAGTCAGCGGCGTCGATCAGGTAGGTGGACTGGATGGGGGTCTTGCCGAAGCGCAGGTGGCTCACGGTGATACCGCCGGACTTCTTGGAGTCATAGCTGAAGTAGCCCTGAGCGTACATATCGGTGTGGTCGCCGATGATCTTGATGGAGTTCTTGTTGGCGCCAACAGTACCGTCGGAGCCCAGACCGTAGAACTTGCAGCACACAGTGCCTTCGGGAGCCGCGATGATCTGCTCGCCCAGCTTCAGGCTGGTGCCGGTCACGTCATCGTTGATGCCCACGGTGAAGTGGTTCTTCATCTCGCCGGACAGGTTGTCATAAACAGCCTTGACCATGGTGGGGTTGAACTCCTTGGAGCCCAGGCCGTAACGGCCGCCCACAACCTTGATGTCCGTGCGGCCGGTCTCGACCAGCGCAGCGCACACATCGGCGTACAGAGGCTCGCCCAGAGAGCCGGGCTCCTTGGTGCGGTCCAGAACGGCGATGGTCTTGCAGGAGGCGGGGATGGCGGCCATCAGGTGCTTCACGCTGAAGGGACGGTAGAGGTGAACCTTGATCAGGCCCAGCTTTTCACCCTTCTTGTTGAGGTAGTTGATGGTCTCTTCGATGGTCTCGCAGCCGGAGCCCATGGCGATGATGACCCGCTCGGCATCGGGAGCGCCCACATACTGGAACAGCTTGTACTCGCGGCCCACCAGCTTGGAGACCTTCTTCATGATCTCTTCCACGATCTCGGGCACGGCGTTGTAGTACTTGTTGGCGGCTTCACGGTTCTGGAAGTAGATGTCGGGGTTCTGGGCGGTGCCCTTCTGATGCGGGTGCTCAGGATTCAGGGCGCGCTCGCGGAAGGCCTTCACCTTGTCCCAGGGAACCAGGGGCTCGATGTCCTTGTAGTCGATGGCGTCGATCTTCTGCACTTCGTGGCTGGTACGGAAGCCGTCGAAGAAATGCAGGAAGGGCACGCTGCTCTCCAGCGTGGCCAGATGGGCGACCAGAGCCAGATCCATGGCTTCCTGAACGCTGTTGGAGGCCAGCATGGCGAAACCGGTCTGACGGCAGGCCATCACGTCGCTGTGATCACCGAAAATGCTCAGGGCATGAGCGGCCAGAGCACGGGCGCTGACATGGAAAACGCAGGGCAGCAGCTCGCCGGAGATCTTGTACATGTTGGGGATCATCAAAAGCAGGCCCTGGCTGGCGGTGAAGGTGGTGGTCAGCGCGCCGGCAACAAGGCTGCCGTGCACGGCGCCCGCCGCGCCCGCTTCGGACTGCATTTCGCTTACATGGACGGTCTGGCCGAAAAGATTCTTCGTGCCTTTAGCCGACCACTCATCCACGACCTCCGCCATGGGAGAGGAAGGGGTGATGGGGTAAATGGCTGCCACGTCGCTGAACGCATACGCAACGTGGCCAACGGCGGTATTGCCGTCAACGGTCATTTTGGTTGCCATTAGTGTTCCCTCCTGTGTTGTGCTTATGAATTTTGAAAGCCGTCTGTCCGGTTTGCTCATGAACAAACAGACGGGGGTTTCCAATCGTATCTATTATAGAGAGTTGACAAAAGGTTGTCAACCTTGGACCTGGCTTTTTGAAACACCTTTTCCCGGAAAAATCACTCTTCCGGCTCCTGAAGGGCCCGCTCTGCGGCGGCGCGGGCTTCCTCGAAGCCGTAGCCCCGTCGGGCCATGGCCATCAGCAGCTTCTGCATGGCCTTGCGGGGGTCCGGTTCCCGCTCGTAGCGCTTCAGCAGCTTGCGGGCCAGTACGAGCGCCGCGTCCTCCGCTTCCTCCTCATCCAGCGCTTCCAGCGCGTGCTGGATCAGCTCGGGGGCGACGCCCTTGCGGCGCAGCTCCTGCCCAATGCGCGTCCGGCCCATCTGGCGGCGGCTCAGGGCGGCCGCATATTCCATGGCGAAGGACTCGTCGTTGAGAAAGTGTTCTTTTTCCAGCTTGTAGAGCACCATTTCGATGGTCTCGGGCAGATAAAATTTGTCCCGCAGCTTTTTCTGAATCTCACCGGAGCTGCGCGCCCGCTGGGCCAGCAGGCTGACCGCCAGATTCAGCGCTTCGGGATACTGCCGGGGCAGGAGCCACTGGGCCAGTTCGTCCCGCTGAAGCGCTTGGCCTTCTGCAAATTCCCGCTCTATCAGCAGGGCGCGGCTGACGAAAATTTTTTCCTCGCCGTTCAGGGTGACGACGGCCCCTTTTTTGGAGCGCTCGACGGCGGTGATCAGATCATCGGTCATGGGCGAAAGCCTCCCCGAAAAAGAAGCGGATCAAGTCGCGGTTGATAACGGCCAGGTGCCCCTGCCGCTGCTCGCTGACGCCGCTGTTCAGACAGGCGAACCCGCTGCCTTCTTCATCGAAAAACACGCCGTTCACCGCGCCGTAGGCAAAGCCCTGATGCCCCCAAAGCGGCTTTTTCACAATGGCCGGGTCGTCCAGTTTCAGAAGACCCATGCCGTGGCGGAGACAGACCTCCTGCCGGGGCCACGGCACGGTGGGCGTCTGCATCAGGGACAGACATTCCGGGGAAAGAAAGCCGTCGTGACCGTTCCACGCGGTCAGGGCCAGCTTGGCCAGATCCTTCGCCGTCAGGAAAAGACTGCCCGAGGCCAGCAGATAGTGACGCTCCGGGTCGGGCTCGTCCAGAGAAAAGGCCGCAGCCATACGCTTTTCCGCGTCAAAGCAGCGCTCCCGGGGCAGAACCCGCCAGCTGTCCGCCACAGGTTTTTCTTTCAGGGTGCTGAGATCGAAGGTGGCGCTGACCCCCAAGGGCTGAAACAGATGCTCCTGCGCCAACTGCTCAAAGCTTTGCTGAAAGCGCTTTTCCAGCAGACAGCCGATCAACCCGGCGGCAAAATTGCTGTAGCGGAATTGGAGGCCGGGCAGGGAGCCGGAATAGGACGCAGGGTTTTGAAGCAGCTCCGTCAGGGAGACGGGCTGCTGAAAGGACGCGAAATAGGCCGGGCTGTCCACGATGCTGGAGGTGTGGTTCAGCAGCATGCCCAGCGTAATGGGGGCCTGCGGGTAATGGGGATTCTGGACGGGTACGCCCAGAAAGTCAGAAAGCTCTTCGCAGACGTTCAGTTTGTCCAGCGTTTGCAGGCGAAAGACCAGCAGTGCCGTGACCATCTTGGCGATGGAAGCGGTACGGAAGACGGTCTCGGCTGTGACGGGCTGGGCACTTGGCTCCATGCGGGCGTTCCCGGCAGTGAAGCATTCGGTCAGCCGGCCCTTTTCAAAACGCTGGATACACGCCCCTACGGCATGTTGGGATCTCAGCAATCGGCAGAGCCGGGCGTTTTCGTCGTCACTCCCGCCCTGTACGGAGGCAATGGGGGAACGAAGACCCAAAATGGGCAGGGCCAGCTGATAGAGCGTGTTTTTCAGGTTTCCGGCGGGCATGGTTCCGTCTCCTTTGCGTGGGTTGATGGGGAAGAGAAGGACGGGCCGGAAAGCCAGCCCAGGTACAGGGGGAGGGTCACGCTGCACAGCGCAGTGTGCAGGTGCGGGAAAAACGAAGCGGAAGAAAAGACGCAGAGCGCCAGCCCTGCCAGATCAAGGAAAAAGGGCAGAAGCCAGAACAAACGGGCCTTCCCTTTCAGCGGGGCCAGAGCCGTGTGACCGGCAGTCAGACCCGCCAGCAGAACCAGTCCATACCAGAGCGGTTCGTTCAGCAGGAACCACCGGGAAATCAGCAGAAGAGCCGAGAGCAGAGAAAGCCAAATTTTCCAGCGATTTTTGCCATAACAGCCCCACAGCAGCCAAAGGGCAGCGGCGATGCAGAAGATCAGGCTCAGCCATTGGGAGGCCCGCAGGGAGCCCACGTACAGGCTGTCCTGCCGCAGCTGCTCGATGATGAAACGGCCGCTGCCGTAGATCAGCAGATACCAGGCCAGCAGATTGCCCGGACGGTTCTGCCGTTTGCGCAGCCCCCACAGGGCCAGGAACCCGCACAAATTCCAGAGGGATTCATAGAAAAACGTGGCCATGTGCCATGCATAGCCGCCGGTTCCGTCCGGGATCAGCACGCCCACGGGGAAAAACTGAAAAGCCGGGGACAGAATTTCCGGGCCGTAGCATTCCATGTTGAAGTAATTGCCCCAGCGGCCGATGGCCTGCGCCAGCAGAACGCCGGGGATCAGCGCATCCGCCAATGTGAGAAAATTCAGCTTTTTCCGCCGGGCATAGAGGAACGCCGCCAGCAGGCCGCCCAGGATCCCGCCGTAGATGGCGATGCCGCCTTCCCAGATATACAATACGGAAACGGGATTCGCCCGGAACTGATCCAGACTCATGAGAACGTAGTAAAGCCGCGCGCCCACGATCCCGAAGGGAATGACCCAAAGCGCCAGGTCGATAACGGTGTCCTTCGGCAGCTTGCGGCGGCGTTCCTCCTGTTCTGCCAGCAAAATGGCGCAGAGAATGCCCGCCACGATCAGCACGCTGTACCAGCTGACGCCCAGAAAAAGAGTGCGGCTGTAGGGAATCGCCAAGCGTTTCGCCCCTTCCCAAAGTTTTATTCATTATAGCTTTGGCAAAATAGGGTGTCAAGAATACAAAAAAATGTTGAAATTTCCCGTTAAAACGGGTATACTGATTTGGTTGGTGAAAGGATGAGCATTGGGGAGTGGTTCCGCCGGTGATTCGTCCGCTATCTATATAAGGAGGAAAGCTGACACAATGACAAAGTATGTGTACCTGTTCAAAGAAGGCAACGCGAACATGCGCGAACTTCTGGGCGGCAAGGGCGCGAACCTGGCCGAAATGACCAATCTGGGTCTGCCGGTGCCTCAGGGCTTCACCGTGACCACCGAAGCCTGCACCCGTTACTACACCGACGGCAAGAAGATCGACGATGAAATCGTTGAGCAGATCTATGCCGCTCTGGCTGAGACCGAAAAAATCGCCGGCAAGAAATTCGGCGATGAAGAAAATCCCTTCCTGGTCTCCGTTCGTTCCGGTGCCCGCGCTTCCATGCCCGGCATGATGGACACCATCCTGAACCTGGGCCTGACCGACGTGTCCGTCAAGGGCCTGGCCAAGAAGACCAACAACCCCCACTTTGCGTATGACGCATATCGACGCTTTATCGCTATGTTCTCCGACGTGGTGATGGAGATCCCGAAGAGCAAGTTCGAAGATGTTCTGGACGAGTTCAAGGAGAAGAAGGGCGTTAAGTTCGACCGCGACCTGACCGCCGACGACCTGATGGCCGTTGTGGAGCGCTTCAAGGCGATCTACAAGGAAGCCATGGGCGTGGACTTCCCCCAGGATCCCAAGGTTCAGCTGATGGAAGCCGTCAAGGCCGTGTTCCGCAGCTGGGACAACCCCCGCGCTATTTACTACCGCCGCATGAACGACATCCCCGGCGATTGGGGCACTGCCGTCAACGTGCAGAGCATGGTGTTCGGCAACATGGGCGAGACCTCCGGCACCGGCGTTGCCTTCACCCGTAACCCCGCCACCGGCGAAAAGAAGCTGTACGGCGAATATCTGCTGAACGCTCAGGGCGAAGACGTGGTTGCCGGTATCCGTACCCCCAGCCCCATCTCCGAGCTGCAGAATCAGATGCCTGATGTGTACAAGCAGTTTGTGGACATCGCCGGCAAACTGGAAGCTCACTACCGCGACATGCAGGATATGGAATACACCATCGAGGAAGGCAAGCTCTACATGCTGCAGACCCGTAACGGCAAGCGTACCGCCGCGGCTGCCCTGAAGATCGCTGTCGACCTGGTGGACGAAGGCGTGCTGTCCGAGAAGGAAGCCGTCCTGAAGGTAGAACCCAAGCAGCTGGATAGCCTGCTGCACCCCAACTTTGACGCCGCCGCCCTGAAGGCCGCTCCCGTCATTGCCAAGGGTCTGCCCGCTTCTCCCGGCGCTGGCGCCGGCGCCATCTACTTCACCGCTGACGAAGCTGCGAAGCATGGCAAGAACAAGGAAAAGGTCATTCTGGTCCGTAAAGAGACCACTCCCGAGGACATCGAAGGCATGGACTTCTCTCAGGCCATCCTGACCGTGTTCGGCGGCATGACCTCTCACGCTGCCGTTGTGGCCCGCGGCATGGGCCGCGCCGCCGTCGTTGGCTGCGGCGATCTGAAGATCAACGAAGAAGCCAAGACCGTGACCGTGAACGGCAAGACCTACCACGAGGGCGACATGATCTCCGTGGACGGCTCCACCGGCAATGTGTACGACGGCCTGATCCCCACTGTGGAAGCTTCCATCTCCGGCGACTTTGCCCGTCTGATGGGCTGGGCCGACGCTGTGCGCACCCTGAAGGTCCGCACCAACGCCGATACCCCCCGCGACACCAAGCAGGCCGTGAAGTTCGGCGCGGAAGGCATCGGCCTGTGCCGTACCGAGCATATGTTCTTTGAAGCCAGCCGTATCGCCGCCGTGCGCGAAATGATCCTGGCCGACACCAAGGAACAGCGCGAAAAGGCTCTGGCGAAGATCCTGCCCATGCAGCAGGGCGACTTCGAAGCCATGTACAAGGCTCTGGAAGGCCGTCCCATGACCGTGCGTTATCTGGATCCGCCGCTGCATGAGTTCGTGCCTCATCTGGACATGGAAGACGAAATCGCCGAGCTGGCCAAGAATCTGGGCCGTACCGTGGAAGAAGTCAAGGCCAAGATCACCGCTCTGCATGAGTCCAACCCCATGATGGGTCACCGCGGCTGCCGTCTGGCCGTCACCTATCCCGAAATCGCCGAGATGCAGACCCGTGCGGTTATGCAGGCTGCCATCAACGTGCGCAAGGAATGCGGCTATGACATCGTGCCAGAGATCATGATTCCGCTGGTCGGCTCCAAGAAGGAACTGGCCTTCGTGAAGAAGATCGTTGTGGACACCATCGAAAAGATCTTCGCCGAGCAGGGAACCACCATGGAATACCACATCGGTACCATGATCGAGATCCCGCGCGCTGCCGTGACCGCTGATGAGATCGCTGAGGAAGCCGAGTTCTTCTCCTTCGGCACCAACGACCTGACTCAGATGACCTTCGGTTTCAGCCGCGACGACGCCGGCAAGTTCCTCGACAGCTACTATGAGAACAAGATCTTCGAGAGCGATCCCTTCGCCCGTCTGGATCAGGACGGCGTTGGCAAGCTGGTGAAGATGGCTGCCAAGCTGGGCCGCGAGACCCGCCCCAACATCAAGCTGGGCATCTGCGGCGAGCACGGCGGCGATCCGTCCACCATCGAGTTCTGCCACAATGTGGGCCTGAACTACGTCAGCTGCTCTCCCTTCCGTGTGCCGATCGCCCGTCTGGCTGCTGCTCATGCCGCCATCAAGGCCGAAGGCAACAAGTAATCATCCCGTTTTCGGCAGGTCCGTCCGCTTCGGTGGACGGCCCTGTTTTTCGTTGCCCGTCTTTTCCACGTTTCCCGTTGCCCATTTTCGCATAAACTGTCTCCGTCAGGAGGTATGATGATGCGAAAAGAAAGAAAACCCGTTCTTCCCAATCCGCCCATAGCAGAGGTGGAAAACCTGAGCTCGGCCACGGAATGCACCGGGCTGATCCCCTCGGCGGTGATGGATCCCAGCGAAGCGGAGCATTATGCCCGGCTGTACGCCATTCATCAGCAGAAGGTGGATACGTCCGCCAAAGGGCCGGAGGAAGCACCGTAAAACGGCGGAGTGCCAAAAAAGTGGAGGTGCAGGAGGCACTGCTGCCACTCAAACGTCGCGGAGGACTACTGCCGTAGTCCCCGCTCGTTTCGTGACACACCTGCGGGTCGCTAACCGCCTACGGCGGTTGTGCCCACTGGGCACCCGCTTCCCTCCGGTGCCTGCCGGGGTTATAGGGGCGGAGTCCCTAACCTTTTGCCGCAGCACTTTTCCCGCAAACCAGCTTAAGGGTGCGCAGCACCGAGGACGAGGATAGCCCGAAGGGCTACCGGAAATGGCTGAAAGCCATGAAGCGCGTAGCCAAGCACCAGCGTAGCGCAGGGCTTGGCCGCAGACACGCGGGGCGGGCCGCAAAGCGCTGTTTGCGGGCGGCAGCAGTCAACTTGGTTTTTTTCGACAGGCTGACCCCATAAAGCGGCGGTTTCGCCGCCGCACCCCACAGGGTTCAAAGAACCTTTCCCATTTCTTCACGGTTTCCTCATTTTTGTCTGGTATTCTATGGGTGTCGACAAGGAAGCGACAAACCAATGCGCTTCGGAGGCGGCATTCAGGGAAGCTCTTACGTAAGATGGCTCGGACGGCGGTGTAAGGCCGTCCGGCGGCAAACCGGGACGATATTCATAAGGGGCTGGTCTCCTTCTGTTCCCCGTGCGTTCTCCACCCTCCGCTCCGAGCGCGACAAACCGCAGCGCGGCTTTACCGCGACGATATACAGATACGCCGGATTCCCTCCGCAAGGGGGAATCCGGCGCGTTACGTTTCCTCAAACTGTTCTTCCAGCCGTTTGAGCTGGATGACCCGCAGGGCAGCTCTCAGGCACAGCACTGCGGGAATGGCCAGCAGAACGCCGGTGATCCCTCCGGCCGCGCCGCCCGCCATCACGCACAGCAGCACCACAATGGGATGCAGCCGGGTGGTTTCGCTCATCAGCTGCGGGGAAAGCATGCCGCCCTCCAGCTGCTGCACCAGCACCACCACGCCCAGCGACCATAGCATTCGGCTCCATCCGCCAGGCCAGGCGAACAGCGCCACCAGCACCCCGCCCAGAAAAGGCCCTACATAGGGAATCAGCTCCAGAAGGCCCATCAGGAACCCCAGCAGCAGCCACGAGGGAACGCCGCACAATAAAAGCCCCAGCCCGGTAAAGCCGCCGACCGCCAGCGATACCAGCAGCTGCCCCCGCAGATAGCCCACACTTTCCCGCCCCATTTCCCGAACGATGCGCACGGTCATTTCCCGCCGGTTTAACGGAAGCAGGGATAAGAGCCAATCGGTGATGCGCCGCCGGTCCCGGAGCAGATAAAAGGCGAAGACCGGGGCCAGCATCCAACGGCCGATTCCTCCGGCAACGCCGTTCAGCCGCTTGGTCAGGGAACCGGCTGCGTCGGAAAGCAGAAGCTCTCCTTTTTCCAGCAGGGTTTCCTGCATCTGCTGATCCAATGCGACGCCGTTCCGGCTGAGCCATTCTTCGCCCTGACGGAAAAGTTCCCCGATCTGGCGGTATAGCCCCGGCAAGGCCGTGCCGATCTGCCGGGCCTGCCCTGCCAGCGGAGGGATCAGCACGAGGAAAAACAGCCCCAGTCCTGCACTGAGTCCCGTCATGGCCAGCGTGGCCGCCCAACTGCTGGGAAGCCTTCTTTCCAGCCTGCGCATCAGCGGAAGCGCCGCCAGCATGACCAGAAGACCCAGAAATAATTGGCGGATCATGCTCGAAAAAAGCGTCCGCTGCCAAAGAATCAAAGCTCCTGACAGAATGCCGCAAGCCCAGCGCTTCCAGTATTTCCCATGAAGGCGCAGTCTCCTTTGAGCCTGCACGACTTTTACCTCCTTTCGGTTTTGATCCCGCCGCCGGGAAAAAAGCCCGGCGACGGGAAAGAGAGCCGCGCCCATCGAGCGCGGTTCGGCTGTGAAAAACGCCCCCTGTTACCACATCTTGGCCATTTTGGAGAGCTTATCCACCTGCTTCTGAACCTGCTTTTTCATTTTCTGGTTGCCGGGCATCAGCATCGCACCCGCGCCGACCGCGAATCCGACGGCTCCCGCAACCGCCGCCTTCCAAGCGCTCATTCCCATGCCTCCCTTCTGGAATGCTCCCGAAATTCCGCCCATGTCATCAGCTCGGAGACCATCGCCTGCCCAGCTCGCTTTCCCGCGTGGATTACCCGATAGGAAACGGTGTAGGCGCAGCGGCCGAGAAGCGCGTAAACCGGCCCCGGCGTAATTTCCAGCGCGACCAGCTGAAGCGTTAGCCCGCTGAACAGCGCGTCGCTTACCTGCCCCGCCCGCTCGCCGGTGGTCAGATACGCCTGCATCATCACGTCCGTCAGGCCGTCCGGCAGCGGCTCCGGCTTGGCACCCGCCAGAACGCATCGGCGGCCGATCAGCCGGACGCTTCCCGCCGGAAGCCAGCGCGCCGTGCCGATGCCCTTTCGGATGACCAGCCCGCGCAGCCGCCGGGCGGATGTGTCCGCAATGGCCCGTTCTACGCAGCCGATCTGCCGGTCCTGCCAGATGACGGGCATGCCCGCGATTCGATTCAGACTGGTCAGCACGGTTTCCGTCTCCTTTCCTCGCCGCTTTGCATGTGCGTATCGCTATCTTGCCCCGAGCGCCGCCTTTTTCGACAAACAATGCTTGCCAGCGGCGGACGTTTTCTCTTGAAAAAGAAGAAAAAAGGCGGGCGCGGCTCCCCAAAAGAAGGAAATTTTTGACAGCTCTGCTGCAGGAAAGCATTACGCAGCGGCCTGTCTGGAAGCGGCGTATGGAAACAGATGGAAAAAGAGCGGGAGCCTTACCCGCAATCGGCCCGGAAACCCTTTATTTACCAGTATTTTTGTGCATGAAGCAAACCCCTCCGTTCGTCGGATAGGCGAATGGCACGGAAAATCTGCCGCGCCATGAAAGAAAAGGAGGTATTCCACAATGCAAAAGACCCGTCTATACAAAAGATGCCTCCCGGTGATCGCTCTGGTGCTGGCCGTATCGCTGCCGCTGGTTTCGCTGGCGGAAAGCTATAAGGTCGTGACCGGCGGCGGTCTGAACCTCCGCAAGGAGCCCAGCCTGAACGCTTCCGTGCTGGGCCAGTACCCCACGGGCACCTGGATGACCGTGCTGGAAACCACCGGCGACTGGAGCAAGGTGCAGGTCAACGGTAAGACCGGCTACGTCCTGTCCAAGTACCTGACCGACTCCAACGTCAGCAACACCCTGACCGTGCGCACCAACACCGGCATCGGCCTGAACGTGCGAACCGCTCCCTCCCTGACCGGCGACATCGTTACCAGCTTCAAGAACGGCTCCACCGTGACCGTGCTGAGCAAGGGCAACGGCTGGTACAAGGTGCAGCAGGGCGACGTGGTCGGCTATGTGGCCAGCCGCTTCCTGTCCGGCAATACCGGCAGCGGAAGCACCGCCAAGCCCAGCGGCAAGCAGGGCGTGGTGAAGAACCCCGGCGCGAATCAGGTTCTGCTGCTGCGGGAAACCGCCAGCACCGACGCCCGCGTTCTGGGCTACTATCGCAACGGCACTGCCGTCACCATTCTGGGTGAAAGCGGCAGCTTCTACAAGGTGAGCGTGGACGGCAAGACCGGCTACATGATGAAGAAGTTCATCTCCGTGGTGGGCTCTTCCTCCGGCGCGACTTCCACCCTGCCGCAGGCTCCCTTCACCGCCAAGCTGGTGAACCCCAACGGCAACGGCATCGTGAATTTCCGTAAGGCCCCCGGTCTGAGCGCCTCCATCATCAAGGCGTATCCCGTGGGCACCGAAATTCAGGTGACGGAAGTGGGCGATGTGTGGTGCAAGGCCACCATCGACGGCACCGAAGGCTATGTGAGCCGTTACTTCTTTCAGGTTGTGAAGTAAGAAGGTTTCCGTTTCCCCAAAGAAAAAAGACGGCCTGCGCTGCAAGCGCACCGGCCGTTCCAGCGAAAAGCCCATGTTTTCGAAAGAAAGCATGGGCTTCGTTGGTAAGAGAAAACCACCGGCTCAGCCGGTGGAGGTTAAAGCTTAAGCTATGAAAAAAATCCTCCCGATGATACACTAGAAACGACCTGGCAGTCGA
>SFGO01000007.1 GCA_004556545.1 Clostridiales bacterium | reverse complement strand
CTTCCAACAGATTGCACGGAGCATAGGCCTTCATTTCGAAAGACGGTCGCAAGACGACTGAAGTATGACTTCCACGGCATTCATGAATGCGGAGAATAATTGCTTCATCCTCTTCGGCCAGCTTCACGGCGTCAATTATAATATTCCGCGTGTTGGAAATAAATAGTGACTGAGTTTTCCATACTTTGTGTGCCAGCATGCGAAGCGGCAAATTCAGTTTGGTTGCTTCTTCAATGGTATTTCCATCCGTCACAGTGCCCTTATGCGGTAGAAGCGCATAGGTAAATTCGTGCGAGCCCATATCAGCTTCTTCGTCTGGGTATTTTCCGCTTTTAAGCAGCGTAATCCGTAACACATTATCATTAACACTATGGCCGTATTTACAATCGTTCAGCAGACTGACTCCATACCCATCTTCGGAAATGTCGGCCCATTTATGGGCTACTACCTCAAACCGAGCGTAGTCCCAACTGGTATTAAAGTGGGTCGGTCGTTCCACATAACCGCACTGAATATCGTAAGTTGCTTTCGTAGTACGAATCTCCGCAGGAAAGGCCGCCTTCAGCAATCGGTGATTTTCATGCCATTCTGCTCGTGTCTCGAAATCAATCCGACGGCTGTCCGCATGAAAAATGACATCCTGCTCAAAATGGGAATGATGATATCGATAACGGAAGCGCAATACCAACCGCAGTGTGCCTTCTGAAATCAGCTCAGGAGAACCCTCTGGCGTAAGATTTTCATGCTTCAACAGATGGAATAAATCCACATCCCAGTTGTCAAAATTCAAAGGCTTATCTTCATAAATTTCCAACACATTTGCACAGACGCCTGCCGGAAACACCTCACGTTCATTCTCGCGGTCAAATAACCGGATAAATTCTCCGTCTGCATTCCACTCTGCAATATAATGGGGTGTCTGCAATTTTCGTGCTTCTGGTTTCCAAACGAACGGGGAGTTCTTTGCCCGATCAACCCAAGGCGCTTCCTCAAAATGAATAACGGCAGTAGCCAATGAGTCCAACGAAATTTTCACCCAATAGCCGTCTTGTGTTTTTTGAGCTTGCAACCTTTTCCCTTCGCCATCCAAAAAATATCCGTCACGTGTTTCGGGGATTTTCACTTCATCTGTGCGTGCAAAGGAACCAAAGTTCCAAAATGTGTAACTATTTTTTTCCGGCGCAGCCAGCGTAGATATGCTCCCTGCCTGAAGCTTCTGAAGGGAGTCCTCCAGTTGTCCATATTCCAGTCGGCAATCCTCGTAAACCTCATGAATAGAGGAGCCAGGAATAATGTCGTGGAACTGATTACGCAAAAGCGTCTGCCACCCTTCCGTAAGTTTTTCCCGGCAATAGGTTCCGCCAGCCAGCCATGCCTGCGTTGCAAGCCATTCTGTTTCCGCCAACACAAACTCCATGCGGCGGTTCATCTTTTTATTCCATGCTTGAGAAGTATAGGTTCCACGGTGGAATTCCAAATACAATTCTCCATCCCAAACCGGAATATATTGACCGCTATGGTTCATTTTTTCATGTAACCGCTTCAAAAAATCATTTGCCCGAGATTGTTTCACTGCAGGAAGACCCGGAATACTTTCCATAGCGCGCCGCATTTTCAGCATTTCGCGGTTAACTCCCCCACCGCCATCGCCGAAGCCGTAGGAAATAAGCGTTTCATTTGAAAGATTCTTGTCATGGAATTTTTCCCAGCTGCCAATGACGCTGTGAGGGTTCATCATTCCATTATAGGTGGCCATGCGTTTATCGAAAGTCTCGCCCTCGGAGGGTGTAGAAATGAAATACGTTATCACTTCGCTTCCGTCCATACCGCGCCAACGGAACAGATCATGGGGCATGGAATTAAACTGATTCCAGCTAATTTTGGTGGTCACAAAGCTGTGAATTTCAACGCCATTCAAAATTTGAGGCAGTGCCCAGCTGTATCCAAACACATCCGGCAGCCACAAAAATTCGCAGCGACGGCCAAACTCTTTTTTGAAGAAACGTATTCCATAAAGAAACTGACGGATCAATGCTTCGCCGGAGGAAATGTTGCAGTCCGCTTCTAGCCACATGCCGCCGTCCGCTTCCCAGCGGCCTTCTGCAATGCGTTTTTTAATCTGTTCATATAGCACCGGATTGTCCTTCTGAAGATATTGATACAGCTGTGGCTGAGACTGCAAAAAAACATAATCGTCAAATTCGCTCATAAGTCGAAGTACCGTTGAAAAAGAACGCTGGATTTTTTCACGGGTATGTTTAAGCCGCCAAAGCCATGCAACGTCGATATGAGTATGGCCGACTACATTGACGGTTACATTGCTTTTCTTAGGGAAGGCTCTCAATTCGTTTTTCAGGACGGCTAGCGCGTTTTCCGCCGAAACGTAAAATCCGTCTTCATCCCAGTTAATCGTGGCAAAAACGTGCTCTAGGGCCCGGATCAGCACATATTTGTCGGGGTTGGCATCCTCCATATAACGAAGTGTTTCCGCCATCGCCTTAGTCAAGTAATATAATTCATCCGTGGCCAGGTGCAGATAGCCTATATCCGCCTGCCGAAAGCGATGACAAAATTCCCGCTTCGGGCCGCCCCCCTCCAGACCAGTCCAGAGAAGAAATGTTAATTCAACGTTTCGATCCGCGAGACTCTCGAAGTTTACGTCATGATGAAACGTATCAACGCCTTGATAGGGTTGGCCATCCACGTATAGCAGAGACTCGAATCCGGACAGCAGGGCATCGCCAGTCTTACCAAAGTTGAACAGACCATAAGCCTCATATCCATCTTGATGTTTAGGAATCTTCACTTTTTTTCGAACCCACAGGTAGCGATCCCGGCCTGCGAAGTCATCCCCTATTTGAAGGTGCAGCCCTTTTATTTCTTCCGGCATCTCATGATAGACCTCGTCCTTTTCCAGGCCGCCCGGCATCGCTTCCATGGGCGCAAGTGTTTTCATATCTACAAAGCGATATTTTTCCAGCTCGTGCACCCGCTGTTCTAACCTGTCGATGGTCAAAAACATTTTTTCCACTTCCAGCATCTTTCATCATCCTCCGTATTCCAATTCTTTTGAAAAATAAAATTGATATAGCAAACACACCCGCCTACCAGCAGCTTTTCTTTTCAAGTATACTTTTTATATAATAGATATTTTTCCTAGAAAAACGTTTTCTCTCGGCTCAGCTTTGCGATTCTCCAAATTTATCATCCGTTTTGACGATACACGCCTGTGGATTCCCGCACGATCAGCTGCGCCGGCGTATAAATCCGAGTACAGCCAGACACTGTTTCTGACATAATTTTGTTCAACACTCTGGCGCTTTCATACCCTAAAGCAAAGAAATCCTGTCGAATCGTCGTTAAAGCCGGCTGATGGAAACGATAGGTTTCCGCATCGTCAAAACCAACCACAGAAACGTCGCTTGGCACCCCCATACCCGCGTCCTTCAGCGCTTTTATTAAAACAGCGGCGGTAAAATCGTTGGCGCATACCATCGCCGAGTGGCGATGCGCCACCAATGCCCTTACGCAATTGTCCATTTCGGCTACAGTATAGGGCTGCTCGATATACTCTTTCAGGCAATGGTCAATCATAGCGTTCGTATAGCCGTCAAAGCGTTCTCTTTCCGAACTAATTTCCGGTCTTTCATATACAAAACCAATTCGCGTGTGTCCAAGTTCCGCCAAATATTCCACTGCGGAATAAGCTCCATCGTGATTATTACACCCTACATAATTCACGGGGTAATGTCCCAAATAACGGTCGATACAGACAAACTTCACCCCTGCTCTGCTGAGCCGTCTGAGATTTTCCAATTTTTTTTCATCATCCATCGCACTGATATAAATGATAAAACCTGCTTCTTCTTTTTTACACTTTCCATCACGAAGATATTCCTCGCAAAAGGCATATTTTTCCAAAACGAGCTGAGATTTTTTATTCTGGTAATATTGCTGGATGCCCTGAACAATTTTGGTCAATGAAGCATCCAGTGCTGCTTCTACATCAAAAATCAAAAATACTTTTTTATATCCATTTGCATTTTCCTGTCCACTCTGAGGATCGGCCACATAAGTACCTTTTCCTTTCACACGGTAAACGATTCCCTGCTGCACCATTGTTTCCATAGCTTTACGCACAGTGATCGAGCTAACGCCAAATTCTGCCATCAATTCATTTTCAGAGGGCAATAGATCCTGCGGAACAAGAATTCCCTTTGCGATGTTCTCTTTGATCTGTTCCACAATGTGCATATATTTGACCATGGTTTTCTTTTGCTTGGCGATCAAATGATGCCCTCCTTCAAAGCTGCTTTCTGCATGAACAACTCTTTCCTTTTGCACCATGGGGTGTGCAAAACTTCACAAATATATTATAAGCAATTTGAAGATGTTCGGCAACCCATCCCATCTATGGTTTGTTTCAAAATCGGTGTCAGCCGCAGCGTGCGGATGGCAAAGGCAGGAAGCTTCAACCGGGCGGTCAAGCGGCTGCCCTGCACAGAAAGAGGCACATCACCCATCAGGGTTCCGTCCAATTCCACCATTTCTGCCTTAGAAACCATTTTCATGTCCAGCGTGATTTCTGTCCAAGTCTCGGGGCCTGGATTAAATAGACGCGCCAACGGCCTTCCTTGGTCATCCATGCAGACTGTGCTCAATTCTACGGGAGCTTCAACGGCAATCAGTTCACAGCAATACGGGTTAGAAGCTGCTGCCATTCTATGAGCAATTGGTTCCTGCAGCAGTTTTTGACATTCATGCCATATGTCGCCCAGCCGCCAGTCGCCTGCATGGGGCACAATCGCATAATTCAGAGTATGATCTCCTTTCAGCTGCCTTCTTCCCCACCAGTAACCTGCATCCCAGCCCCACGCCATAGTCAGAGCCAGCGGTTTATCCTTTCCATGGGTATATGAAGTTGTATGATCCGTAATGACAGCCAAGCCCTGCGTTTCGTCTGTCACGTCGACCCAATTCAGCAAAACGTTATGTTTAATGGTGTTCCATGTGCTGAAGTACGTATTTTCCTCCCGACTCCGGCAGACATCGTAAGCAGCATCCTTATCTAAATGCACCTGTTCAAAAGCTGTTGGAAACCACGCATTCAGCTTATAGCGGCTATCGTGGTAAGAACGATGGCCGTCCTGCACATCGTTTTCCGGTGTCATTGTATGAGGATCACCAATGTATGTTTTTTCAGGAAAGTGAAAAACCACCTGTACCTGGATCACAGGTTCTTTTGCCAATACACGAACCGTCTGGGTAAAGGTCACAGAACCTATTGTCCCACGAATTTCCAATTCAGCACAGACAGATCCTTCTGCCTTGACAACCGCCTCTGCCTGCTGGCTTGCGCTGGAAAGAAAGCAATTTTCCTGAATAAAGAAGCCAGAGTACTCGTTGAACTTTCTTTCGTTTCTCTGATCCACCAATTCTGTCTGTCGGCGCTTATCCACCAGCGAAGCTATTGTGCCTCCTTGACTCAGGTCAAAACGAATCACATAAATGTCGGTTTCCATATAGGCAGTTGTACCGTCCACCCAGGCCATACGTCCGTTTTCTTCCGTTTCGACCGGTTCCATTCGGAAGCTTTTAACACCAAAAGCCGGCAGTGCTGCTCGAAACATCAATATTCCGGCGTTTTTAGTACCATCTGCAAAGCGACGTTCCGCCACATACTGACTGGGCAGAAGTTTTTCGCCATCCCAAACCTGGAAACCCTGTGTTCCATGAGAACTGGTCATGGGCAACGAAACCGTCCGTTCTTCTCTTCGTCCAAGCAAATTTACGGCACAGGCTGTTTCGGCAATGTTCGTCTTTTTTTCATTTTCTTCATCAAAGCACAACGATCGGCAAATTTGATGAAGCGCCTTTTGCCGGATAGGAGTTGTCAGACTATTAGCCGCATAAATTTGAGCTGAGGTTTTCCAAGCCCAGTTTTCTTCTTCCTTTCCAGTGCTGGCGCAGATCCAACCGTCATGATGTTGCGTCATCAGCAAATGCTTCCAAGCCTCCTTCAGGCGTTCCTGATCATTGTTCACGCCGCCCATCGTGCTTCCCAACGCATGAAGGCGCTCACATTCCAGCAACATTCTTTCCCCGCGACGTACCTGACGTGCCATTCTAACCAAAAGTCTTTCTCCCCACGGCAGCGAGCCTAGAAAGTCCTCTTGCGTAATGCGCCAAATTTTATTTTCTTCTTCAGCGGGCATTTTTCCAATGGATGAAAAGTATTCCTTCCAGGTGACATATACAATATGCTCCGGCACGGCGGCCTTGCCCATGCCGGGCGTGCCGCCAAGCCGCGGCCAAGATGGCCAACCAAGATCCTGAAAAATCATGCCTGTTGGGTGTGGAATATCATGCTCCATGCATTTCAGCATAAACTTTTCGGTTCCATCAACGGATTCCGTTTCCCAGTTTTTCGCCAGTTTTTCACATGCATAGCGTGGGACAACGGGAATCCGGCTGCCATCCGGTCCCTCCCAGAAACAGACTTCAGCGTTTCGTCCATTACTGTAGCCACCCCATGCCGTAGATGGATTCTTCAGCACGGCATAATCAAAACGAAGGGAGCGAAGAATCTGCGGAAGCGCGCTGGTCCAGCATGGTTCCTGCGTAGCATAAGTACTTATATGAAGCCACGGAAAATGCTTTTTGATCTCTTCCAGTCCAAATGTCAGATGCCGAATATTGCTTTCACCATCCGTGATCCAGCCATAAGGCTGGCCATAGCTGCCGGAAACCATTTCCAGCCTTGCGGAAACAGAGGTATCCTTCAGCATATCCCGCAATTCCTCGTAGGCCGCGGGATCCCGCAGTTGAAGTTCTTCCCATGAAATCGGCTCCACATCGATACAGAGCTTCCAATCAGGATTATTTTTCAGTGTTTCCAAAATATCACGCCAGCAGCCAAGGGGCATATGTCCCCGAACGCCGCCATGATAACCATCTACATAGTATAACCGTTTTTCCCTCACCTTTCGATCCTCCGCTACGCTTGTTGGTTCCTCAACTGATATTGGCCGCTGCTGAATTGTACGATGTTGCCTTATTACTGTTCATAATAGACCTTCTTGTTCCCGATCCAGAAGACTACCAGCGTCAGCAGCAGCGTTATAACCATTAGCACCCAGGCCATGGCCGAGGCATATCCCATACGCATATCCTCAAATGCTCTGCGATACAGGGTAAGTACATAAAAAGTGGTAGAATTGACCGGACCGCCATCCGTCATCACCAGGGCGGTAGAAAAAGTCTGAAGCGCTCCGATAATACCGATAATCAAATTATAAAATATACTGGGTGAAAGCAACGGCAGCGTGATCGAAAAGAACTTGCGCAACGCACCTGCGCCGTCAACCTCGGCCGCCTCATAATAGGAACGGGGAATACCCTGCAGACCGGCCAGATAGATCACCATGGAACCTCCCGCATTCCAGCAGTTCATCAAAATTAACGCATTCTTAGCCCACGCGGGATCGGATAGCCAATTCGGCCCTTGAATTTTTATCGCACCCAACAGCCTATTCAATACGCCGTTGCTTTGAAAGATAAAATACCAGAGCATGCTAACTGCAACAATGGAGACAACATTCGGCAAATAATAAATGGTGCGCAAAATGCGAATACCGCAGATTTTCTGATTCATCATAACCGCAATCAGAATACCTACGCACATATTCAACGGAACGCTGAATATAGCAAAATACAGAGTATTATAGGCTGAAAGCGGGATCATTTTGTCTTTTGTAAAAAGAACTATATAATTTGTCAACCCAATCCATTTGAAGGTGGAAGAAAAATTATAATTGGTAAATGAATAAAACAAGGAAGAAAAAATAGGATACAGTGTAAACGTAAACAGACCAATCAGCCATGGAAGCGCAAACAGATAACCGCACAATGCTTCCTGTTTGCGCATTTGATTCATGGTTTTTCTTTTTTGGGCGAATGCACGGTTCATAGCGTTTGCTCCTTTATGAAAGGTATTTATTCTGCAAGCCATAGTGATAGATAGATGGGAATCATGAGCGGAGGGTACGGGAGGAGAAATCCTCCTCCCGCACTTTCACATTTTGGCACACTTAATCGCCATTGATAAGATGATAGTTTTCAATCTCCTGCAGCATATTGGTCTGAGCGTCTGCCAGCGCTTCCTCCGGCGTCTTAGTTCCCAGAAGGGCAGCCTGCCATTCTGGCAGCAAAATGGTGTTGGGCCATGTCGGCAATTCAGGGCAGAAATGATGCATTCTGGTGTACTTTCCGCTTTCTGCGAGTACCTGCCAGATGGGATCGCTCTGAATCTGAGGATTTTCATACACTTCCATATTGCACACATATTCGCTGTTGCCCAACAGGAACTTTGTGGCAACTTCCGTGCTTACCAGATACTGGCCAAGTTCAAAGGCGGCCTGCGTACGTGCATCGTTCTTATAGGTAAACTCAAGTCCATAGCCAGCGCCCCAGCTGGATTTGTTATTTACGCCATCCTTGGTGGGGATCAGTGCCACGCCGTAGTCCAAATCGGGAGCGTATGTCTTCAGTGTGCTGCAGTAGCCATTAAACTGGATACACATAGAAACAGTGCCGTTGGTGAAAGGCGAAACGCCGGTGGCCATGCTGGCGTCATAGAGCTTCTGGAAAGCATCCTCGCCCACAACGGCCGTCAGTTCCTTCACATAGTTCAGCGCTTCCAGCATTTCAGGCGTATCCAGCGTGGGATTGCCGTCCGCATCCCAGTAATCCGCGCCAAAGGTCCAGCCCATGGTCCAGGGCGCGATTTCCCACCAGACGGTAGAGAAGCCAACCTGCGTAGGTTCGCCGTTTTCATCCGTGAGGTTCAGCTTTTTCGTGTATTCCAGCACCTCGTCCCAGGTCTTCGGGGGATTTTCAGGATCCAGACCGGCAGCGCGGAAATGATCCTTGTTGTAGAACAGCACACGGGTGTCCGTCATGTAGGGCAGGCCGTAGAGCTTTCCATCGTAGGTGCAGCAGTCCAGCGTAGCGGGGAAGAACACACTGGTGTCCATTCCGGAGGCCGCCACATAATCATCCAGGCACATGGTCTGGCCCTTCATGGCGCGCTCCTGCACGGTCGCCAGGTCGTAGACCATGATGTCCGGCGCGGTGCCGGCTACCAGCGCGGGCACCAGCTTTTCGCCCTGTTCGCCCAGGCCGAGGCCCAGCTCGTTCACCTTGATGTTGGGATGGGTCGCCATGAAATCGTTCAGCACTTCAGTCATGATTTCAGCGCCGGTTCCGGAGGGGTAGTGGTGCCAGAAGTCAATTTCCACCACTTCGTCATCCGCCAGAGCGACGGAGCAAAGGGTAAGGAGCATGGCAACGGCCAGGCACAGGCTTACGATGCGTTTGAGTTGTTTTCCCAGGTTGTTCATTGGTTCTCCTCCATTTCCTGATGTGTTTTATACCTAAAGCAAGCCTTTGCTGCTTTATGGATCAGAGCCTGTTCGCTTTATTCCTTCAGACCGGTCAGTGCGATTCCTTCAATGAAATACTTCTGGCAGCAGAAGAACAAAACCAGCGACGGGATAGCGACCACCACCGAGGCGGCCATTGTCAGGTGCCATTTGCTGTCGCTCTGCAGCTGGAACGTCCGCAGACCATAGCTCAGCGTATAGGCCATTTTGTCGTTGATGTACAGAAGCGGGCCCATAAAGTCATTCCATGTAAACATGAAGCTGAAAATCGCTACCGTAGCCAGGGCAGGCATACACAAAGGCAGCACGATCTGCCAGAAAATACGAAACTCGGAGCATCCGTCCAGGCGGGCGCATTCAGACAAGCTCACAGGGATCGTGCGGAAGAACTGGCGGAGCATGAAAATATTGGTCGCGCCGCCGGTAAAGGCCGGAACAATCAATGGAAGGTACGTATTCAACCAACCGAATTTCTTAAACAGGATGAACTGCGGCACCATCGTTACCGTGGAAGGCAGCATCATCGTGGCCAGCAGTACCTTAAACCAAATTTCTCTTCCCGGCCAGCGCAACCGTGCGAAGGAATACCCAACCAGTGCGGAAGAAAACAGGGTTCCAACGACGTTCATGCTTACCAGAAACAGGGTGTTCATCAGGTAGCGGACAAAGGGAAAATAGCCGAGTGCCTTCGCGTAATTCTTCCATTGGGGGTGTGCCGGGATCCAGACCGTCTGGGTGGCTACGATCTCCTGCGGCGTTTTCAGCGAGGTGGAGAGCATCCACAAAAATGGAAACAGAAATACAAATGCTCCGGCTACCAGAATCAGAAAAATCAATCCTCTTCCCAATCCGCGCTGAATCCTGCGCGCCATATGTCTATTCACAGCGAGCCCTCCTTGTCAAAGGGACTGTTTTTCAAAGCCCAGCTTGAAAAACTCATTCGGATTATTAAAGAACCAGTCCAAAGCGATCTGTCTGGCTTCGTTGGCCGTCAGCCATGTACTGTCCACCAGCTCCGCCAGAGCGGCCGCCACATTGTCTTTGGCCAGCGCCAGATAGCCGGCCAGCCATTCCGGGGCGCTTGTGTCGCCGCCGAAAGCCATGATTTTGCTGTGCGGCATGGTCATCACCGCCCGTTTCATCAATTCGATGCAGTACAAAAGGTCGATGGAGTGGGCCCAGCACAGATCCAGATAAGCATTCGGATAATTTTTGCCGATGAACAAAAACTCGTCCATGTAAGGCCAATTCGCGTGGAACAGGTCAAACCGCACGTCCGTGTGCAGCTCCAGCGTGGGAATGAGATTGACTGCGTTGGCTTTGCGCACATCGTTGCGAATACCGGCCATATGCCCCGTGTGAAGCTGCACCGGCAGATCCAGCGCCGCCGCCCGGCGCAGGGCGTAATGAAACATCCAGTCCTCCAGCGGCCGTACCTGTTCGTCTCCAAAAATAACGCGCTGGTGAGAAACTACGTCATTAAATGCTTTTTCCGCCTCTGCTCTGGTTGGATGGCCGATTTCCAACGTGCGGCGGTAGGCGTTCAGATCCTTCAGGCAAACCACGCCGAAATCCAGGCATTTTTGCAGGTATTGGTCGAAAGCCTCTGTATAATCGTCCAGACAGGTTATGGCCCGGCCCAGATATTTCTCCATGCCTGCCAGTTGTTCTTTGGTATGAACATTGCGCCAACCGGAAATATGAAAGGTAAAACGGCAAAAAGGAGAATACGGGAGTGTGCCGTCCATATAGCTGTCCAGATCGCCTCGATCCACGATCTGGGCCTTGATCCGGCACATTTCCATGACCTTGTCATATAGGGACGCATCCCTGCTTCGGAACTTTTCAGAAAACTTTTGATACTCCTCCCATTCCCCTATATCCTCCACACCCCAGCAAAGCCGCAGGCCCTCCTGCATGGCGCGAGCATAGGCAGTTTTGTCCGACCTACGATAGATTTGCTGAAACAAAGTATACCTTTCGCGTTCCGGAAGCTGATGCGGAATAGGCGTAAAAAAGCTGTAGTCTCCTCTTCCCGTCACCTGCTCGCCGCCGGCGGAATAAAAATCCCCCAAATAAAAAGTATCCAAAATAAAATCCAGGGGGTCGTCGGCTGCATGGAATGCGGCAAAATGTTCGTGGGATTCGATCACGGGAATATGCTCCAAAAATTCACGCAGCTCCGAAAAATGCAATGCGTTTGAACGATACAAACTAGCGCCCCCTGTCGTTCGTTTCCTGCTGTTAGCCATTTCCCTGTTCAAGCGTTCTTCGTCAACTAGTAAAGTATACATTGCAGTATCTTTTTCATTCATGAAAAGTATATATTGCGTTTGTGAAAATGTCAATACCCCTGCGGAATATTCCTCCATTTTTCTAAAAATCACACCAGCGCAGCCATTGCAGCCGTGCTGGTGTGGAAAATCGAATATATTTTTCGGAATGAACTATGGATAGGTCATGGCTCCGCCTGGCCGCGGACAGTCTCTGCGCCCTTTTTCATTTTACCCGTCCGACGAGCCACGTGCCCGCGGCCATCAGCAGAAAGGCGGCGGTGAATAACGGACTGGGAATCTCCCGGAAAATAAGAAGCGATAGAAAGACGCCGATGAATGGTGCAACGGCGTAATAAGCGCTGGTTTTGGCCGCGCCCAGCCCCCGCTGGGCATAGACGTAGCAATAGATGCTCAGCCCGTAAGCCACAAAGCCCAGCAGCAGGATCAGCGGCATTGTGGCGGCAGCAGGCAGCGGCTCTCCTGCGCAAAGGCCGATCAGCAGCGAGCCCAGACCGGAGCCGATCCCCTTGACCACCACAACCTCCAACGGATCGCCGTGGGAGAGCATCCGGGTGCAGTTGTTTTCCAGTCCCCAGCAGACGCAGGCCAGCAAAACCAGCAGAGAACCGGAGGAAAAATGCAGGCTTCCGCCTTCGTCCAGCGAAAGCAGAACGCCCGAAAGGGTAATCAGGCCGATGGCCAGCCACAGGCGTTTGGAGATTTTTTCCCGAAAAAGCAGCATGGCAATCAGCGTGGTAGCCACAATCTCAAAATTGTTCAGCAGGGAAGCGCTGGCGGAGGAGGTCATCGTCAGTCCAAGCATCAGAAGAATGGGCGCAGCAACGTCCAGCGCCGTCATGCCGGCAACGTAGGGCGCGTCCTTCCGGGTAAAATGGAGCCGAAAGGGCTGACGGCGAACGCATGAGTGGATCAGCCCGATAGCCAGCATCCCAATACCGGCCCCCAGATACAGAAATGCGGCCATCATCGCAGGGGAAACATCCTGAAGCAGCAGCTTGGACAAGGGCGCGTTGAGGGCGTACAGCGCGGCGGCCAGAAACGCCAGCAGCGTAAACGACATGAAACTCCTTCTTTCTTCATTATATTTAGGGAGATTTCGGGCAAACGGCAAAAGCCTCCGGCAGCGGCAGGGAAGAATGTGTTTTCAGAAGCATAGCATGAACCGGCAGACCCGTCAACCGCCAAAAGCGCCCTCTGTACAGCGGGGCCGCTGTTGTGGTATAATTACTCTGCTAACGTATGCAAAAGAGCAATGGGAGGCCGAATGCATGGGAAAGGCACAAACGTCAGCATTTCAAAACCGGGAACTGAGCTGGCTTCAGTTTAACCGCCGCGTCCAGTCCGAGGCGGATCAGCCGAACAATCCGCTGCTGGAGCGGGCAAAATTCCTCGCAATCGTTACCTCCAACCTGGATGAATTCATACAGGTGCGTTATCCGAAGGTATTTCGAGCCGCGAAAGGGAAAAAAGCAGAGAAAAAACAGCTGGGCGGTCTGACCTCCAAAGAGCTGTATCATAAGGTCAATAAAGAAATTCTGAGCCAGAACAACCAGCAATACCTGCTGTTTGACGGCATCAGCAGCGAGCTGTACCTGCACGGCATCCGGCTGTACCCGGTGTTTTCCCTGAGCCATACCCAGTCCGACCGGGAAAAGGCACTGTTCCATGACTCCATTCTGCCCTTTTTGAAGGAACTGCCGGAGGATGTGCCGGTCAGCCAGAAGCAGCTTCACCTGTGCGTCAAGCTGACCCGCAGCCGGGGCCGGAAGAGCCGGTTTGCGCTGGTGGCGCTGCCCGCGTCGCTCCCCCGGGTGTACGATCTTTCCGAAACCCGGGACGATCAATGCCTGATCGGGCTGGAAGACGTGGTGCGCCATCATGTCAGCGCCCTGTTCCCCCGGGAGACCGTGGAGCATTGCGGCGCCTTCCGCATCCTGCGCAACCAGAACTTCGAGCTGCCGGAGTGTACGCCGGAGGGCATGGAGGGCGCTGTGCGGGAGATGCTGGGCATGCGCCGCAGCGGACAGGTGATGCGTCTGGAAGCGGAAGAGCGCATGAGCGAGGAAATGCTGACCTGGCTGATGCGGCGACTGGACGTTGAGCGGGAGCAGCGCTACCGTGTCACCGGGCCGCTGGATCTGAATAAGCTGATGATGGCCGTGTACGGCATGGTCAAGCGGCCGGAGCTGAAATACACGCCCGTCCCGCCCAAGGCCGTGCCGGAGCTGATGGGCGACGATATTTTCGACCGGATCGAAGAAAAGGACTATCTGCTGTTCCATCCCTACCACAGCTTCGACCCGGTGGTTCATCTGGTGGAGCGGGCGGCGGAAGATCCTGCCGTGCGCACCATCCAGCAGACCCTGTACCGGGTATCCGGCAACAGCCCCATCGTGGCGGCGCTGGCCCAGGCGGCGGAAAACGGCAAGCAGGTCTATGTGCTGTTTGAAAGTCAGGCCCGGTTTGACGAGGAAAACAACCTGTTCTGGGGCGAGCGGCTTCGCCGGGCAGGCTGCCGGGTCAGCTTCGGCTTCCCGGGGCTCAAGTGTCACAGCAAGATCACGCTCATCGAGCGGGAGACGGACGGCGGCTGGAAGCGCACGCTTCATCTGGGCACGGGCAATTATCACGACTCCACTGCCAAGCTCTACACCGATTTCGGCCTTTTGACGGCGGACGAGGCCCTTTGCCGGGACGGCGCGGTGTTCTTCGAAATGCTGCGGGGCAGCGAAAACGCGGCCGCTGAAATGGAAGAGCTGATTCACGCCCCGGAAAACCTGCAAACCACCATCTTGCAGCTCATCGACCGGGAGCGGGAGAATGCCGAAGCGGGCGTTCCCGCCTCGATCATCGCCAAGATGAACTCCCTGTGCGACGTGCCCGTGATGGAAGCCCTGTGCGACGCGGGCCGGGCGGGCGTGGAGGTTCACCTGATCGTGCGCGGCATCTGCTCCCTGCTGCCGGGCGGAAAGCACGGAAGCGAAAACGTGCATGTCCACTCCATCGTGGGACGGCACCTGGAACACGCACGGGCCTTCGTTTTTGAAAACGGCGGCGACCATGAGGTCTATCTGTCCTCGGCGGACTGGATGCCCCGCAACCTGTATCGCCGGGTGGAGCTGATGTTCCCCGTGAAGGACGAGCGCTGCCGCCGCGCGGTAGAAAACGTGCTGCGGCTGCAGCTGATGGATAACGAAAAATGCCGCGTCCGGCTGCCGGGCGGCGCGTATGCGCTGCCGGAGAAAGACGGCGCGGAGGAGATTAACGCTCAGGAAATCATGCTCCGGGATATTGACGGCGTCTTTGACGGCACGGCTTTGCCGGAGATTCATAAAGAAGCGCCCGCAGAGACGGCGGACGGGCAGGAGGAAGAATGACCAGCTGGAAAGAAATGATCCGGGAGGACGAAGAAGCGATCCTTCACCGGGATCCGGCAGCCAAGTCGCTGCTGGAGGTGCGGCTGTGCTATCCCGGCCTGAAGGCGCTGAAGGCCCATCGCCGGGCCAACGTCCTGTATCGGAAAGGCCATACGCTGCTGGCCCGCATTCTGAGCCAGCGGGCCCGGCATAAGACGGGCATTGAGATCCACCCCGGCGCGGAGATCGGCCGCAGGGTGTTCATCGACCACGGCGACGGCGTGGTCATCGGCGAAACGACCATCATCGGCGATGATGTGACCATCTATCAGGGCGTTACGCTGGGCGGCACGGGCAAGGACATCGGCAAGCGCCACCCCACCATCGGCAATAACGTGACCATCGGCGCGGGCGCGAAGGTGCTGGGCCCCATCACCATCGGCAGCAATGTGAAGATCGGCGCGGGTTCCATCGTGCTCAAGGATGTTCCGGACAACTGCACCGTGGTAGGCAATCCCGGCCGCGTGGTGGTCAAGAAAACGCCCCGTCCGGCAGACGGCGTGGATCTGGATCAGGTCAACCTGCCCGACCCCATGCTGGACCGCATGGAGGCGCTGGTGAAGCGGCTGACCGCGCTGGAAGCCTGTCTGCGCAGGCACGCCGACAAGCTGGACTGCCGGGAATGCTTCGAAAACGAAGCCGAGTCCCGGGAAGAACGATGTACGGGCTGCACCCTGCAAAGCTGTACCTGTTCTGAAGAAGAAAACGATTCCGATCATTCCGAAGAGGAAAAGGAGTAACGAATATGCAGATCTACAACAGCATGACCCGGAAAAAAGAGGAGTTCAAGCCCATTCATGAGGGAAAGGTGGGCATTTACGCCTGCGGCCCCACCGTCTACAACTACTTCCACATCGGCAACGCCCGGCCCTTCATCATCTTCGACGTGCTGCGGCGTTATCTGGAATACCGGGGCTACGAAGTGACCTTCGTGCAGAATTTCACCGACATCGATGACAAGATGATCCGCAAGGCCAATGAAGAGGGCGTAACGGTCAAGGAGATCGCCGACCGCTACATCAAGGAGTATTTCGTGGACGCCAAGGCGCTGGGCATCCGCCCCGCCACCGTGCATCCCCGGGCCACGGAGCATATGCCCCAGATCATCGCCATGATCCAGAAGCTGGTGGACAAGGGACTGGCCTACGAAAGCAAGGGAGACGTGTACTTCCGCGTCCGTGCGTTCCCGGCGTATGGCCGTCTGTGCGGCCAAAATCTGGAAGATCTGGAAAGCGGCGCCCGGGTCAGCGTGGACGAGCTGAAGGAAGACCCGCTGGATTTCGCCCTGTGGAAGGCGCAGAAGCCCGGCGAGCCCGCGTGGGAAAGCCCCTGGGGCATGGGCCGTCCCGGCTGGCACATCGAGTGCTCCGCCATGAGCACCACCTATCTGGGCGACACCTTCGATATTCACGGCGGCGGCAAGGATCTGCTGTTCCCCCATCACGAAAACGAAATTGCTCAGGCCTCCGGCGCGACGGGCAAACCCTTTGTCAACTACTGGATGCACAACGGTTTCCTGAACATCGACAACGAAAAAATGAGCAAGTCCAAGGGCAATTTTTTCACCGTGCGGGATATTGCCAAGGAATTCGATTTGGAAGCCGTGCGCATGTTCACCCTGTCGGCCCATTACCGCAGCCCGCTGAACTTCAGCCGGGAGCAGATCGCGCAGGCGCAGAGCAGCCTGGAACGGCTTTACACCGCCCGGGATCAGCTCAAATTTCTTCTTTCCGGCGCGAAGGATCGGGAGCCCAACGAGACGGAGAAGGCCTTCATGGACGCCTGCACCGCTTCGAAGGAACATTTCATCGCCGCCATGGACGACGACCTGAACACCGCTGACGCGCTCAGCTCCATCTTTGAGCTGGTGCGGGAGATCTTCAAGCTGGACGCTTCCGACGTGAGCCGCAAGGCCGTGGAATTCGGGCAGGAAACTTTCCTCGGCATGACCGACGTGCTGGGTCTTCTGATGAAGAAGGACGACGGCATCGACCCTGAAGTGCAGAAGCTGGTGGACGAACGGGCCGAAGCCCGCAAAAACAAGGATTGGAAGCGCAGCGACGAGCTCCGCGACCAGATCAAGGCCATGGGCTACATTCTGGAAGATACCGCCGCGGGCCAGAAGGTCCGCAAGAGCGGTGTGTAAAGCCAGACGGCTGTTGATGGGCTTTCTTGCGCTGCTGCTGGTTTTGGGCGCGGGCGTTCTGACGTTTTCGCGCCTGAAGCCGGGAGCGGCTTCCTGGAGTCTTGCGCCGGAGGCCGCCGCGAGGGGCGAAGAAACCATGCCCCGTCCGGCGGCTGTGGGCCGGGTCAGCGCCAACCATGCCGACGCGGAGGAACTCTGCACCGTCAAGGGCATCGGCCCCAAGCTGGCCGCCGCCATCATCGACGAGCGGGAACGGAACGGGGCTTTCCGTTATTGGGAGGATCTGATCTGCGTCCGCGGCATCGGCGAAAAGAGCCTGCGGAAGCTGGAAGGCCAGCTGGGTCTGCCGTAACAAACAAGAGATGGAGAAAACACGCATGTATCAACGCTATGGGAAACGCTTTCTGGATGTGCTTCTGTCCCTGATCGCCCTGATCGTCCTGAGTCCGCTGTTTTTGCTGATCGCGCTGGCCATCCGGCTGGACAGCCCGGGCGGGGTGATCTTTTCCCAGAAGCGGGTAGGCATGCACAAAAAGCTGTTCAGCATTTATAAATTCCGCACCATGCGCACCGATACGCCCCATGACGTGCCTACCAACGATCTGGCAGGCTCGACCAGCTACATTACGACGGTGGGGCGTTTTCTGCGCATGACCAGTCTGGACGAGCTGCCCCAGCTTTGGAATATCCTCAAGGGGGAAATGTCCCTCATCGGCCCCCGGCCCGCCCTTTGGAATCAATATGATCTCATTGAGCTGCGGGATCAGTACGGCGCCAACGATGTACGTCCCGGTCTCAGCGGATGGGCGCAGGTCAACGGCCGGGATTATCTCAGCCGGGATCTGGAAAAGAAGGCTCGCCGGGACGGAGAATACGCCCAGCACATTACCTTCTGGTTTGATTTGAAATGCTTCCTGCTGACCATCGTCAAGGTCATCAACCGGCAGGGCATCGCAGAGGGTGCGGAGGGCAAAGACGAAAAAAGCGGCTCTGCCGATTCCGATCATACCAATGAAAAAAGGGCGGAGGGACAGCCGTAATGCGGGTACTGATCACCGGGGCGGGAAGCTATCTGGGCGAGGCCATTCGGGCCGCGCTGCTGAAAAGCGGCGTGGAGGCGGACGAGCTGGACGTGCGCGGGCCGCTGCCGGAAAACGCCTTTCAGGGCTATGACCGGGTGGTGCATGTAGCGGGCATCGCCCATCAAAAGGAAACCGCCGAGAACCGCCCCCTCTACGAGCAGGTAAATCATCATCTGGCCGTGGAGATCGCCCGGGCCGCCAAGGCGCAGGGCGTTCGGCAGTTCGTGTTTTTCAGCACCATGAGCGTTTACGGCAGGGTGACGGGACACATCACAGCGGAGACCCGGCCAGACCCGAAAAACGCCTACGGCGCCAGCAAATGGGCTGCGGAACAGGACATCGCCGCGCTGGCGGACGAGCGCTTCAAGGTGGCGGTGCTGCGCCCGCCCATGATCTACGGCAAGGGCTGCCGGGGCAACTATCAGAGCCTGCGCCGCCTGATTTTGAAAACGCCGGTATTCCCCCGCTGCGGCAACCGGCGCAGCATGCTGTATGTGGGCAACTTATGCCTGTTCATGGGCCGTCTGCTGGAAAGCGGACAGGGCGGGCTGTTTTTCCCGCAGAACCGGGAGTATGTTTCCACGGACGGACTGGCCCGGGAGATCGCTGCGGCCAACGGGAAAAAACTCTGGCAGCCGAAAGGGTTCGGCGGCCTGCTGCGGGCGATGGGCCGAAGAATCAGCCTGTTTGGCAAGGTGTTCGGAAGCCTGACCTACGACCAGTCCATGAGCGAATCTTTCCGCGGGGAGGAAGAATGGGACTTTGCTTCCTCCATCGCCCTGACGGAGGAAGCAGAATGAAGGCAATGAAGCCGAAGGTGCTGTTTGTGGCCCACATGCTGCGCGGCCACGTGCTGGTATTCCATCTGCCCTATATGAAGTGGTTTCAGGAGCAGGGCTACGAGGTGCATCTGTGCAGCTGCAATGACACCGGCAAGCCGGTGACGGAGGTGCCTTGCTGCGACCGTTTTTTTGACCTGCCCTTTCAGCGTTCGCCGTTTGGGCGGCAGAATGTTCAGGTCTATCGGGAAATCAAAAAGCTGGTGGATGCGGAGGACTACGCTCTCATCCATTGCCATACGCCCGTAGGCGGCATGGTTGGCCGTCTGGCGGCCCGGGGAGCCCGGAAACGGGGAACCCGGGTTTTGTATACGGCTCACGGGTTTCATTTTTTCACCGGCGCGCCGCTGAAAAACTGGCTGCTGTTTTATCCGGCGGAACGGTTTCTGGCCCGTTTTACCGACCTGCTCATTACCATCAACCGGGAGGACGAGGCCCGCGCCCGGCGCTTTCCGGCCCGGAAGACGGCCCGGATCAACGGCATCGGCGTGGATCTGAGCCGCTTCGATTCCCAGGCAGACCGGGCGGCAGTGCGCGCGGAGCTGGGCATTGCCCCCGACGCGCCCGTGGTGATCTGCGTGGGCGAGCACAGCGCGCGCAAGAATCATGAAACCGTGCTGCGGGCCTGTGCCGGGGAAAAGGACGTGCGGGTGCTTTTCGGCGGCGTAGGCGAACGGGAGGAATCCCTCAAGACACTGGCCCGGGAGCTGGGCATGGCGGAACGCACCCATTTTCTGGGCTTCCGGCCCGATGTGCCCGCCCTTTTGCAGGCTTCCGACGTCTTTCTGTTTCCCTCCCTGCAGGAGGGGCTTCCCATGGCGCAGATGGAGGCCATGGCGGCGGGGCTGCCCTGTCTGGTTTCCAACGTGCGGGGCAATGCCGACCTGATCGGCCCCATGGACGGCGGCCTGCTGCGCGCCCCCATGGACGCGGAAGGCTTTGCGCAGGATCTTCGCTTCCTGCTGGAGCATCCGGCGGTGCGGCGGGAAATGGGCGAGCGCAATCGCCGTGTGATTCGGGAATACAGTCTGGACGCAGTGCTTCAGCAGATGGCCGCGCTGTACCGGGAAGAGCTGGAGGCAAAAGGCTGATGGCGAATATTCTGTTTGTCATGAAATATCCCTTAAACGGGCAGGAAACGCTGATTCCCAAATTTCAGGGACAGATGGCGGCCATGGAAAGGCTGGGCCATCGGGCGTGGTATCTGGGCTGGGACGAAATCGGCATCTGGCTGTGCCGGGGCGAAGAAAAAGCTCTGCTGCACCGCAGCCGTTTTTCCCGGGTGCCGGGCTACAGCCATACGTTTCTGTTCGACGATTTGATGGAGGGCATGAAAAACGCCGTCCGGCAAATGCCCTTCGCGCTGGTCTACCTGCGGTACATGATGACGTTTTCCAAGGCTCCGTCCGCCTTCCGGGCCGTAAAGGCCAGCGGGGCGAAGCTGGTGGTGGAGCATCCCACCTATCCCTTTGTCAACGGCAAGAAAACCAGTCTGCTGCGGGAGCCGGTGTTTCGCTATGCCGACCGGATCTTCCGGCAGGTGGAACCGATGATCGACCTGTATACCCTGATTGGCGAGGAAGCCGGCGGTTCGCTGCATGGCCGTCCTGCCCTGAACATCACCAACGGCGTGGACGCGGATCGTCTGCCCCTGCACCGGAGCCGGGGCGAAGCAGGCCCGCCCGCCATTCTGGCGCTGGCCAGCATGACCCGGGGACAGGGCTACGACCGTCTGCTTCGGGCCATGGCCCCCGTACAGGAGGATTATGTGCTCTACTTTGCGGGCGGCAGCAGCGACGGCTCGCTGGAAGAATGGCAGAAGCTTTCGCAGGAGCTGGGCCTCGGCGAAAAGGCTCGTTTTCTGGGCCCGGTGCAGGGAGCCGCGCTGGACGAGCTGACCGCCCGCTGCGACGTCGGCATGGGCGGTCTGGGCATCCACCGGCTGGGCCAGTCCGTCAGCCGCCCCCTGAAGCAGCGGGAATACATGGCCCGGGGCCTGCCCTTCTTCTATGCCGTCAACGATCCGGACATGCCGGAGGACGAAAGCATGTGCCGCCGCCTGCCCGATGACGAGACCATCCCCGACGGTGCGGAGATTCTGCGCTTTGCCAGGGAAAGCCGCCTCGACGCGGCGCTTCCCGCCCGAATGCGCGCCTATGCCCGGGAACATCTGGGCTGGGAGCGGCAGTTCAAACCCGTATTGGAAAGGCTGGAGATCCCATGGAACGAAACCTCATCTATCTGAATAACTGCGCCGTTCTGCCCGGCGGCAAGGTCAATTCCTTCCTGATGCAGGAGGTCAAGTGGCTCACCGGTCATTTTGAGCGGGCTTTTGTGGTCAGTCATTCCGGCTTCGGCAGTCTGAACCGGGACGGCGTGGAGCTTCCGCTGGCACGAACCGGGCTGGATAAACTGCGGGCGTGGCTGAACGCGCCCTTCTGCCAGGAATTGTGGCAGGAAGCCAACCGGCTGCGCAAGGATCGTCAGCTGACGCTGAAAAACTTTCTCAAGCTGTACCTGTTCCGGGTGCGGGGGCTCAAGATGCACTACTGGACGGAAAAGCTGCTGCGCAGCTGCGTGGCTTCTCAGACCACGCTCTATTCCTTCTGGATGAGCTACGACGCTTACGCCGCGGCCCTGTCCAAGCGGAAGCACCCTCGGCTTCGCTTCGTGGCCCGGGGACATGCCTACGACATCGACACGGAACGCAACCCCATGAACCCCTACCTGATGAAGAACTTCATCGCTGCTCAGGCCGACGGGCTGTATCCCATCAGCCGGGTAGCCCGAAAGCAGATGATGGAATACCTGCGCGGCAAGGTGGACGAAAAGCGGATGCACGTTCTGTCCATTGGCTCCGGCGGCCATCCGGTGGAAAGCTGGAAGCGCGCGCCCCGGTTTGCGCAGGGCATTTTCCGCATCATCACCTGCGCCCGGCTGGTGCCCATCAAGCAGGTGCCGCTGGTGGTGGAAGCCCTGTCCCAATGGACGGGAATGCCCATCCACTGGACCCATATCGGCGGCGGCGAGGGGGAAGCGGAGCTGCGTCGGCTGGCAGCGGAAAAGCTGGATGGAAAGAACAATATCCTCTACGAACTGCTGGGCGATCTGGACGCGAAGGAAGTGGAGAAATTCTATGAAAAACGGGCCTTCGACGTTTTCCTGAACACCAGTCAGAAGGAGGGCGTGCCGGTTTCCATCATGGAGGCCATGCGCTGGGGCGTGCCGGTCATCGCCCCGGCGGTGGGCGGCATCCCCGAATTGGTGACGAAGGACATCGGCTTTCTGTATCAGTCGGAAGAAGGGGCAGGCGGCGTGGTGAAGCGTCTGGAGGCCATGGTTTCCCTGACCGAAGAAGAGACGGAGCGGATGCGCCGCAGTGCGTGGGAGCACTGGAAATGCTGCTGCTGCAGCTCAACCCTGCTGCCCGCTCTCTTCCCGGAAGCGGCGAAAAAAGGAGGAAAAGGCCAATGAACAGGCGGGCGCTGATCATCAGCTATTACTTTGCCCCTCAAAACACCATCGGCGCCATCCGCCCTACCAAGCTGGCCAAATATCTGACCCGGCTCGGGTATGACGTAACGGTGCTCTGCGGCACGGGCATGGACGGCAAACGAGACGCCATTCTGGAAAAGGACGCCCGGGAGCTTCACGATGTGCGGATTCTGAACGAATGGAATCCGCTGCGAGCCCTCAAGGAACGGCGGAAAAGCGCCGCCCCCGCGGCAGTATCCGCGCCGCCTGCGGACACCGCCGCCCCCGCTAAACGGGGCGGACTGCTGCACCGTCTGGCGGACAGCGCTTATATTTATCTGCGGCTCTGGACGGACCGAAGCTTTCAGCACTTGGCTGTCCGGGAGCTGAAAAGGCTGGAAGGGCCTTTCGACGCGGTATTTTCCACCTATGCGCCGCTGAGCGTCCATCAGGCGGCGTTCCGGGCAAAGAAGTCCGGCCTGGCCCGGCTCTGGATCGCCGATTTCCGGGACGAGGTAGGCATGCCCTTCCGCTGGCTGGAACCTTTTCAGCGGCGGTATATGCGGATGCTTCGAAAAAACGCCGACCTGCTGACCGCCGTTTCGAACGGTTTTCTGGAAATGATGGATTTTTCCCAAACCGGCCGCATGCTGTCCAACGGCTTTGACCGGGAAGATTTGCCGGAAACCAAAAACGAACCGGCCCGAACGGACGATACCTTCCGGGTGGTGTACTGCGGCCATCTGAAGGAGGGACGGCGCAACGTAGCCTGCCGGGACATCCGGCCCATGTTCCGCGCCCTGAAAAAAGCTGCGGACGCAAACCTGCTGTCTTTGGAACAGCTCCGGCTGGTTTATTGCGGCGACGAGAGCGAATTGTTCCGGGCTTATGCGGCGGAATGCGGCTTGGAAGCCTGCGTGGAGGATCACGGAAAGGTCAGCCGGGTAGCGTCCTTGGCGCTGCAGCGGGAAGCAGACGTCCTGCTGATGGCTTCCTGGTATCTGCGCGGTCAGAAGGGCATTCTGACCGGCAAGCTGTTTGAATATATGATGATGGATAAGCCGGTCATTTGCTGCACGGCAGGCGATCTGGCGGGCAGCGAGCTGAAGCATGTGCTGGCCGAAACGGGCGTGGGCTTCTGCTGCGAGGAGGCCGCCGGAGAAGCAGACCGGCAGGCGCTGGAAGCCTACACGGCGGAGCTGCTCCGCCGCTGGCAGGGAAAACAGCCGCTGATGCAGGAAAAGAATGAGGCGGCTGTAGAACAATATCACTACGTTCAGCTGGCTCAAAAGCTGGACGGCTGGATTCAGGAGTTGGAAAGGGAGGATGCATGATGAAGAAGTTTCTTCGTTGGAGCGCGCTGCTTTTGGCGCTGTGCTGCTGCCTGACCGCCTTCGCCGCGGCGGAGGACGAACCGGTGGTCATCACCACCAGTGTGGATACCCTGACCGTAGCCGTGGGCCGCATCGCGGATTACGAGCTGTCCATTTCGCCCCGCAGCGCCAAAAAGGGCTACACCTTTACTATCAGTGACGAGAGCATTGCAGAGGTCCTGCGGGATGGCCGCGTCAAGGGGCTCAAGCCGGGAAACTGCACCCTGACCATCGGCAGCAAGGCAGACCCAACGGCCACCAAGGTGCTGGACGTTATCGTGGTGAAGCCTGCCCGAAGCGTGAAGGCTCAACTGGATCAGGAGACGATTTCCGTGGGCGAGACGGCTCAGATCACCGCTGCTGTGACCCCGGATGACGCGACTTTGCAGGGCGTGACCTACGAAAGCCGGAAGCCGGAAGTCGCCACGGTGGATGAAAACGGCGTGGTGACGGGCGTAAGCCGGGGAAGCGCCACGATCCGGGTCAGATCCGAGGACGGCTATGCCCAAACCAGCGTGACCGTGCAGGTACGCCAGCCTGCCGAGGAAATTCAGCTAGAACTGTCCAAAAGCACGCTGCCCGAGAACAAAACGGCGAGCGTGAAGGCCACGGTGCTGCCCAAGGACACCAACAACAAAAAACTAACGTGGACTTCCTCCGATGAAAGCATTGCCACGGTGAATCAGGACGGACGGGTGAAGGGACTTCGCCCCGGCACGGTCACGATCACCGCCGCCAGCGCCGAAGTGCCGGAAGTGACCGGCTCCATCGAGGTACAGGTGGTTCGGCTGGCCAAGTCCGTGGCATTCGCTCAAAAGGAATACGGCGTCATTCTGGGGCAGACGGCGCAGCTATCCGTCACCGTCAGCCCGGAGGATACCACCGACAAGTCGGTTTCCTACCAGTCCAACAATCCGAAAAAGGTTTCCGTGGACGAAAACGGCGTGGTGACGGCGCTGGCTGCCGGAAAGGCCACCATTACGGCCACCACGACAGACGGCTCCCGACGTCAGGCCACCACAGCCGTGAAGGTGATCGTCCCCGTGACAGGGGTTCACTTCGATACGCCGGACGCCCGGGTGGGCGTGGACTACTACCGGACGCTGAACGCCGTGCTGGAGCCCAAGGAGGCCACCAACCACAACATGACGTGGACATCCTCCGATGAAAGCATCGCCACCGTCACCGGCACGACCAACAAGCCCCGGGTGGTGGGCAAGCGCTGGGGCCGCTGCGTCGTCACCGGCGTTACGGAGGACGGCGGCTATACCTGCAGCATCAACATCAACGTAGGTTCGCTGCGTCACGCCGCCAAGCTGGTCAAGCTGGAGCTGCGCAATCACCAGCCCTATCTGCGCCTGAAAAACGTAAGCAATCTGAACCTGACGGGCATCACCTTCGCCATGAAAGGCACGGATGAGCATGACCAGCCCATCACCATGAGCTTCCGTACCGGCGATACGCTCTACGCGGAGTATCCTTCCGACCTTGGCCCGGATGAAACCACCTACAGCGGCGGCTTCATGCTGTACCAGCCTGCGGATTTCTCCCATCTGGAAAATCTGTCCGTGGCCATCACCGGCTGGACGACGGACACGGGCTATTACGGCAGCGACGGCCAGCTCTACTACACCTATAACGTGCCGCAGGATCAATGGGACTGGATCAGTGTGCAGACCGATCTGTACCGCACCACGCCCCGTACTCCGACACCAACGCAGGCCCCGGCCCAAACAGAGCAGAACCAATAAGAAGGAATCATATAAACGGAGCGCCCGGGAAACGGGCGCTCCGTTTGCGATTTCCTTTTGTCAGAAAAACGATGCCATTTTGTCTGCTGCGCTTTATTACAGCAGACGATTCCGGTAATCCGTAGGCGAAACGCCCTCCATTTCCCGGAAAAGGTTATAGAAGGTCGTGTACTGCGAATAGCCCACGGCCTGTGCGATTTCCGCTACGGACAAACGCGGGTCGGCCAGCATGGTCTTGGCCATTTCCATGCGGCGCTTGCGCACATGCTGGCGGAAAGGGATCCCCGTTTCCTGCCGCAGCAAAGCGGAAATATAATTGGGGCTGACGTAAAAACGGGCGGCCATGCTTTCCAGACTGATGTTTTCCATGGCATGCAGCTGAATATAGGCCAGCGCGTCCCGGGCCAGAAGGGAGGATTTCCCACGCTTGACCTCCAAACTGGCCTTCAGCGATTCGCAGATGTTCACCAGACAGGTGTGCACGTCCTCGACACTGCCCACAAACCATGTCTCGTACAAGGCCTGACTGGCTGCGTCGTTTTCCGGGCAGCCGAATTTCTTCTGCAGGGACATGGCGTACAGGGACACCAGCGCCCGCAGGTTGGAATACTGCTGACCGCTCATTTTCAGGATAGCGTCCGCCGCCGCGTTCGCCGACTCCTGCGTCAGTTCCGCCTTTTCGATCAGGACCTCCATCTGTTTGTATACATCCGTCACCCGCTTGGCCCCGGGAGACTTGGCGTAAAACTGAATGGTCAGGGGCGCGTCCATCAGGGAAATATCCCACAGGGCCCGGCGAGCCTGCTGATAGCTGGCGCGCACGTTGTTTTTGGACGAGCAGAGACGGCTTACACCGATCCGAAGCGAATCCGGCGCCTGACAGCCGATCTCATCCGCAATCTGCCGGGCCTGCTGCTGGTAGTCGTCCCCCTCTCCCTGCGGCATCACGAACAGCACCACCGAATCATACAAAAGCAGCGTTTCGGCGTTCACCCGCATCCGCTGCACCGCCTCGTCCGCCAGCGCCAGAATCTCCTTGGAGGCCTGCTGGCCGTTCCGGCTCTGGATCACCATCATATAAAAGGCGTTGAAGGGAAGGGTTTCGTCCTCCAATTCCTCGTCCGGCTGATCCTGATACTGCCCGATGTTGGTCAGCATGCTCAGCAGCTGAGCCTTGCGGCGCACCCGCTGGGCCTGACGCAGCGCCATGGAATAGGGCGGCTGCATTCCGCTGTGGACGATCAGCCGCTCCAGCGCGCCGGTCAGGAGAGCTTCGTCCACCGGCTTTGGCAGATAGTCGAACACGCCCAGCCGAATGGCGCGCAAAGCAGCGGAAAACGACGTATCCGAAGAGATCACGATCCAGCGCAGCGCCAGATGGACGCTTTCGACAAAGTCCAGCGCCTGCTCATGCTCCACCAGAACCACGTCGGGAATACAGCGGTAGATCCATTCCCTGCCCTTGGAAAGACTGTCCGCAGCGGCGGCCACCTCCACGCCCTTATCCGCAGAGACAATCCACTGCCGGCAGCGCTCCAGCGCTTCCCCGTCCGGGGCGATCAATACGGCTTTCAGCGCCATGAGATTGCTCCTTTTTGATGAAAATGAATGCGATCAGGCTGCTTCCGCCTGCAGGGCAGCCTTGCGTCCGCCCAGAATCGTGGTGCGGTAATAGATTGCCAGCGTCAGGGAACACATCATCCAGCCCACGGGATAGGCCAGCGCAATGCCGGTCAGGGGATTGCCGAAGAAGGTCTTCATGGTAAAAAGATACGCCTGCCGGAAAAGCACGAAGGAGAACAGCATCAGGATCATGGGCGCGGTGCTCTTGCCGATGCCGCGCAGCGCGCCGCCGAAGGTCTGGTTAAAGCACATGAAGAAATAAAACGGAGCCTGCAGGGTGATGAAGTGCTGGGCGAAATCCAGCACTTCGTTTTCGCTGGAGAACATGGTCGCCAGCGGCCGGGCAAAGCTCACCATCACGATGCTGCAAAGAATGGTGATGCTGACGGAAAGAATCTGCGCGTCCCGGACGCCCTTGCGGGCCCGCTCGATCTGCCGGGCTCCGAAGTTCTGCCCCACAAAGGTGGTGGAGGCCATGGCGATGGCCTGCATGGGGATCAGAATGAAGGCGTCCAGCTTATTATAGCTGGACCAGCCCGCCATACAGGCGGAGCCGAAAAAGTTGATATATCCCTGCACAAACACATTGGAAAAAGACGTAATCGCCTGCTGGATGCCGCTGGGCAGACCGATGGAAATGATCCGCTTGAGCGTGGGAACATCGATGCTCAGATGCCCCCAATGGATGCCGTAGGGCGCGTGGTCCCGGGTCAGCACCCAGAGGGTCAGCGCCGCGCTGAGGAACTGGGCGATGATGGTGGCATAGGCCACGCCTTCCACGCCCATGCCCAGAAGCACGACGAAAACCAGATCCAGAATGGTATTGACAATCGCGGAAAAAACCAGGAAATACAGCGGGCGGCGGGAATCCCCCACGGCCCGGAGAATGCCGGAACCCATATTATAGGTAAGCAAACCCAGCATGCCGGAAAAATAAATGGTCAGATAGGTATGGGCCTCCGTGAAAACATCCTCCGGGGTGGACTGAAGCCGCAGCAGCGTATCCGCGCCCAAAATGCCTACAGCCGTAAACGCCGCCCCCAGCAGGAAGGTGACGCAGATCGACGTATGCACGGCATGATGCAGTCCCTTGTGGTCATGGCTGCCGTAGCACTGGGAGATGACCACGCTGGCCCCGGTGGACAGTCCGGCGGCAAAGCCCACCAGCGTATTGATAATGCTGGAGGTCGTTCCCACTGCGGCCAGGGCTTCCTTGCCCACAAACTGACCGACAACGATGGTATCCACCGTGTTATACAGCTGCTGAAAGATCAGCCCGAAAATCATGGGGATTGCAAACTCGATCAGCTGACGCCAGATGCTTCCCTGCGTCATGTCCGAGTCCAAACGCTTGCCTTTCCCGGCCATTTTCATTCCTCCTATCCTATTAAGGCAATGCCTTAAAGCGCAAAAATACCTTATCACAAACCCGGCGGCAGGTCAAGGCAATCCCGCGCCGTCCGGCAGAGCGGCTGGTGCAATCCTTGGTGGATGGAGGGGGAAGAAAGAACGGGCGGTATAGCAGCGCTGCCGAAGCACGACCGATGTAAAGCCGAAAAGGTTTTCATTTTGGCACAGCTATGTTATAATCCGAAAAAACACAGGAGGATAAAAATGGATCAGAACGTAGTGCCGCCGGCTTTGCCTGATTATCAGAGCGACTCTTCAAAGCCGTTGAAACGGATCGATACCAAAATGGTCAACACGAGCCGTTTTCTGGAATGGCTTCCGTTTACCCGTGAGACGCCCCACACAGTGCGTCTGAAGGGTTTTCCAGTCAATGAATTGGTTCCGCTGCATTATGCCTCCTCCATTGAAATTATGCTGACCTGCGATCTGGAGGGCACTGTGACAGTCGGGCAGCGAAATCATGTGCTTCGGCCCCGCGATGTAATCTTTGTGCCGCCCAATACCGTGCATTCCACCAATATCCGGGCATGCGCCGGAACCATGACGGTAGTCAAATTTTCACCGGAAGAGCTTTCTTCGTTTATGAACCTGACGCAACTGCTGGAATTTGAGGACTTGAGCTTGAACGATATTGCTTCGGTACATGACTGTTATGAAAGCCTGCGCTGCTGCGTTGATCGGCTCATTCAGGATGATCAGGATATTTTTCTGCGCATGCGGGATATTCTGGAGATTTTTGCGCTGCTGAAGAAAGGGGCGACGCCGGGCGCTCATTCCATTTCACGAACCAGAGAAGGAAAGTCCGTTCACGATATCATTCGCTGGACCAACGAGCATTACATGGAACGCATCACTGTGGATGACGCAGCAAAACAAATGCATTTCAGCAAATGTTATTTCTGCAAGTATTTCAAGTCGGTCACTCAGATGACTTACCTGACGTATCTCAATCAGGTTCGCATCAGCCACGCCGCTATGCTTTTGCGGCAGGGAAGCACAGTGACGGAAGCGGCGGAACAATGCGGCTATACCAATATTTCCTATTTTATCAACTTATTCCGCGAAATGAACGGCTGTACTCCGGGCAAATTTGTGAAGCGATTTTTGTAATTGTGCGGAAAAGACTATAAGATACAGGCACTTTAGGACAATATTGAGGTATATATTGTCCTTTTTTGCGTGCTAAAATAGGCTCATGAGGTGAAGAGAGCAATGGATTGCACGGGACAAATTTTTGATGTGGAAAGGTTTTCCACCGTGGACGGCCCGGGAATTCGCACAGTTGCGTTCCTGAAAGGATGCAATCTTCATTGCGACTGGTGTCACAATCCGGAGGGATATCAGACCGGCCCGCAGCTGATGTACGACGAAACGCAATGCATGAGGTGCGGCGGCTGCGTTCAGGTCTGTCCCCGGCAGGTTCACCGTCTTGACGGCGATACGCATCGAATGGACTGGAAACGCTGCATCGCCTGTTTCCGCTGCGCTGCCGTATGTCCCGGCGGCGCTCTGAAACAGGCGGGGAAAAGCTGGACGGCTGAGGAACTCTGCCGTGAGTTACTGCAGGATTTGCCGTTTTTTCAGGAATCCGGCGGAGGCGTGACGCTCAGCGGCGGCGAGGTGATGTGCCAGCAGGAATTCGCTGGGCAGGTGCTGCGGAGGCTGCATCGGCAGGGCGTCCATACGGCAATTGAAACCAATCTTTGCTTTCCGATAGAAGATTATCGAAAGCTGCGCCCAGAAGTGGATCTGATGATGTTTGACCTCAAAAGCACGCAGGAAGAAGCCCATCGCCGCTATACCGGCGTTTCAAACGAACAGATTCTCTTCAATGTGAAGGCTCTGTCAGGCGATGATTGGCGGGAAATGCCGTTGATTGCCCGTACTCCGGTAGTGCCCGGCTTTAACGATACGGAAGAAGAGATTTCCGCTATTGCCGCCAGACTGACGGAACATCGGAACCTCCTGTATTACGAACTGCTGGCCTATCATCCTTTGGGCATAAACAAGAAAGCCCAATTGGGGAAGGAAGCGGGAAAAGCGCTGCCGATTCCCTCCAAGGAGCGGATGGAGACGCTGGCGGCAGCGGCGGCGCGATATTTGCCGCACGTAAAGGTGAACGGCGTGAGCAGACAGGAAGGAGCACTGAAACATGGAGTGCAATTATGAAAGGCGGCTTCAGGAGCTGTGCCGGCGGAAGCTGGAACAGACCCTGGCCAAAAAAGAGCACAACGGCTATATGAACGAGGATGATTACGGCTGTGTGCTTCCGCCGGAGAATTTCCATTTCGAGCCGGAGTTTAACGATCCGGAGCATCATACCTTTTACGGCGCGCGGCTGTGGGGAAGAAATTTTCGGCGGCTGATGGAACGCCACCCGCTGTACGTGGATCCCAACGATGCGCTGGCCGGCCGCTGGATGTTTATTCTGCAAAGGCTCCGTCCCTTTACCAGCGCCGTTTCCAACAGCAATATGGAAATGGCCCCGGTTTTTAACTACGAATGGCTGAAGCCAACTCAGGAAAAATACGGAATCATTCCCGGAATTGGCAAAATGCATCATTTTGCGCCTGATTATCAAATCGGTTTGCAGCTCGGCTTCGGAGGCCTGTTGGACAAGGTACGTCAATATGCCAGGCAATATCCGGAAAAAGCGGAGTTTTATCAGGCTGAAGAAGATGTGCTCTTTGGCATTCGCTGTTGGATTTCCCGCACTGTGGATGAAATCCGCCGGATGGAACGGGAAGAAACAGACGAAGAGCTGAAGGAAAACCTGCGTAAAATGGCGGAAGTCAACGAATGGTTGATTGACGGGCCGCCTCGCACGTTCCGGGAAGCCTGCCAGTTCATGGCCTGGGTGAACATGTCCAACCGCACCTACAACCGGGCGGGCGCCGGCTGTCAGCTGGACGAAACGCTGCGTCCCTATTATGAACGCGACTGTGCCGCAGGAATTTTGGATGATGCGGAAGCAAAATTTATCATTGCGTGCCTGCTTATTAACGATCCTCACTATTATCAAATCGGGGGCCCGAACCCGGAAGGCCTGGATATGACCACGCCGCTCTCCTTTCTCATTCTGGAGGCGGCCCATGAGACAAAGGTTTCCGTCAATTTGACGATTCGAGTACACGACCGTCTGAATCCCAAGCTGCTGCGTCGGGGAGTGGAAATCCTTTGCGCGGATCAGAAGGGCTGTCCCCGTTTTTCCGGGGATAACGCGCTGGTAAGCGGATTCATGCGCAATGGATATACCGTTCAGCAAGCCCGGTCACGGATCGCGGTTGGCTGCCACTGGATGTCCATGCCCGGTCTGGAATATACGCTGAACGATCTGATCAAGATCAATCTGGCCAAGGTGTTTGAAGTGGCCTTCTGGGAAATGATGGAGCAGGGCGCGCCTTCCACCGAGCGTCTCTTCGCGCTGTACCGTCACCATTTGGACCTTGCCGTGCAGTGCGTAGCCGCCGGGATTGATTTTCATATGAAAAATCAGTATCGCAACGCGCCGGAGCTGATGCTGAACCTTTTCAGTCATGGGCCGATTGAAAAAGGATTGGACGCTTCGCACGGAGGAATGACCTACTACAACATCTGCGTGGATGCGGCGGGTCTGGCGACCGTGGCGGACTCTTTCGCTTCCCTTCAGCAGCGAATTGAGCAGGAAAAACGGCTGACATGGGAGGCCTGTGCAGCGGCGCTGCGGGACAATTTCCAGTCGTCGGAAGCAGCTCTGCTTCAGCAGCTGCTGAAAAGGGCGGGGCACTACGGGCACGGCGGCACCCTGGGCGATGAGTGGGCCGTTCGAATTGCTCGGGACTTTACGGAGCGCGTGGCGCTGCATCATACCCCGGATGGCTACCTGATGATTCCCGGATTTTTCTCTTGGGCAAATACCATTATGCTGGGGGAGAACGTCGGCGCGACGCCTAACGGACGTATGGCCGGAAAGCCCATTTCCCATGGAGCCAACCCTGATCCCGGTTTTCGCAAGGACGGAGCGCTTACCGCGATGTCCACAGCCATTGCTTCAGTACAGCCGGGCTACGGCAATACGGCGCCGTTTCAGGTGGAGCTGAACCCGACCCTGATTTGTCAGGACGACGCGGTGAGCAATGTGCTTTCCGTCATTCGAACCCATTTTGCCCAAGGCGGCACACTGATTAACGCCAATGTGATTCCGAAGGAAGAGATTCTGGAGGCTAATCAAAATCCGTCCGCGCATCCGGATCTGATTGTGCGGGTAACAGGATTTACGGCATACTTTGCCACGCTTTCGCCGGACTTCCGGCAGCTGGTGGTAGACAGGGTCATCAATTTATAAACGGGAGGAATCAAAATGAAGCAGCTGAGCCCGCTGGTCCGGGATTGGAGGAAAAATCGCTGGGTCTATCTGATGATGGTTCCGGTAGCAGCCTATTTTATCTTGTTCAAATATATTCCCATGGGATATCTGGCAATGTCATTTTATGATTTCAAACTGCTGCGCGGTTTTTCGGGAAGCAAATTCGTAGGTCTGAAGCACTATGTGAATTTCTTTTCATCCAGCAGCTTCCCCACGCTGCTGGTGAATACGGTCGTTTTCAATTTCTGGGCGATTATTGTGCAGTCTCTGGCGCCAATCGTGCTGGCGCTGCTATTGAATGAGGTGCGGAAGCCCGGACTGAAAAAAGCGATGCAAACCATCAGCTTCCTTCCTTATTTTGTTTCCACCGTTGTCATTGTATCCATGCTCAACAACTTTCTCTCCCCCTCCACAGGCATGTTGAACAACCTGCGCAAATCGATGGGACTGGAAACCGTTTACTATCTGGGATTGCCGCAGTATTTCCGCGGCGTGAACTACATTACCGGCGTATGGCAGATGATGGGCTGGAATTCTGTCGTTTACATTTCCGCCTTAACAGCGGTGGATCAGGAAATGTATGAGGCCGCTATGGTGGACGGCGCTTCCCGGCTTCAGCGGTTATGGCACATTACCGTTCCCAGCATCCGCATGACAATCGCCATCATGCTGACGCTTCAGGTAGGCAATCTTTTTGCTGCCAACGTGGAAAAGGTACTGCTTCTGCAAAACGATCTTAACCTTTCCGTTTCTGAGCTGCTGCCTACGTTTGTATACAAGCAGGGTCTTGTGAACGGCAAATACAGCTATGCGACCGCGGCAGGCTTGTTTACCTCGGTGGTAAGCTGCCTGTTGGTGGTACTGGCAAATTGGGGTGCAAAGAAAATTTCCAGCTCGGAAATGGGCGTATTTTGAGGGAGGGAATCATATGAAAAAAGAGGGCGTTCAACGAAAACCGGTCAGTCGCGACGATCGTATTTTCGACGCGGTGGTACTGACAGTGCTCTTTTTACTGATGCTGTGCTTTATCCTGCCTTTTATGAATATCATTTCGCTTTCCATCAGCGATCAGTATGCCATTATGCGGGGCGACGTTCATTTTTTGCCCAAGGGCTTCAATCTTGCTTCCTATGAGAAGCTGCTGCATACCAATGTGGTGCTTCACAGCTACGGCAATACCATTTTTATTGCGGCGACCGGCTGCGTGCTTAGTCTGCTGATGACGGCGCTGGCCGCGTATCCGTTGGTTTTCGCCCAATTCCGGCTGCAAAAGCTGTACTCCATTTTTATTATGTTTACCATGTGGTTTTCAGGCGGCATGGTGCCAACCTACATTGTAATGAGCCGCTACGGTCTGGTAGACAATATGTGGGTACTGATTTTGAACAGCCTGATCAGCGCGTATCATGTGCTGGTGCTCAAATCGTTCTACGCCTCTATTCCTCAGTCGCTGGTAGAATCGGCGAAAATAGACGGAGCCAACGATTTCCGAATTCTTTTCCAAATCGTGATTCCTCTGTCAAAGGCTGCACTGGCTACCATTGCGCTTTGGGTTGTGGTACTGCACTGGAACGATTACCTCAACGCTCTTGTATATATGCGTTCGACGGAAAATTATACGCTTCAGCTGATTATGCGAGAAATGGTGCTTTCGTCAGAAGTCAGTTCCATGTTTGACGTGGCCAATCTGGATCGCTCCGCTATTTCAGACCAGCTGAAAAACGCTGTGGTGGTATTCGTTATGGCGCCGATGATTCTGATTTATCCCTTCTTTCAAAAATACTTTGTAAAAGGCGTTATGGTAGGCGCTGTAAAAGGATAATGGTTTCATTATGACGCACCATGCGTCAATAAAAAATAAGGAGGAATACTCATGAAAAAGGTTCTGTCCCTGTCACTCGCTCTTCTGGTTCTTTTCAGTTGTTTCGGCGCTATGGCCGAAAAGCAGGAGTCCTTTCCTGAAACGGTGGAATTCAGCTATCTCACCCAAATGTGGGAACCCTTCTCCGCAGAGAACAACCTGGTATCCGAGTACGAAAAGGCCATGAATGTGAAGATGGACGTAGAATGGGCCCCTGTGGATAATTACAGCACCCGCGTCCTTACCTCTCTGGCAGGCGATTTGCCCGATGCTATTATGCTGCGCAACGTATCCGATGTGGCTACGCTGGTAGATCAGGGCGCGGTGGTGCCGCTGACCGACTTGCTGAACGAATACTGCCCCAACCTGATGCGCTTTATCAGCGAGGAAGATCTGGCGTATCTGTATAATGTCGGCGACGGCGAAATTTATGTTATCCCGGCGGTAACGGATATTCCCAACATCAATACCTGGACAGTAAGACAGGATTGGCTGGACAACCTGGGAATGGAAATGCCCACGGATTGGGAAGGCTGGAAAAACCTTCTGCGCGCATTCCGGGATCAGGATGCCAACGGCAACGGCGATCCCAAGGATGAAATCCCCTACGCCGGCGAGCTGTGGCCCTTCCTGTACAGCTATGGTATTTTCGCTTCCAGTACCAATAACGGCATTTCCGCCTCCACCACGGACAGCCTGTTCTGCGTGGATGAAAACGGCAATTACACGCTCATTTTTGAGCACGGCAAGTACAGAGATTATCTGACCGAAATGGTGGAAATGTATAAAGAAGGTCTGATTGATCCGGAATTTGCTACCCGCGAAGAAACGGAAAAACGCAAGGTGATGAACAGCAATTCCTGCGGTTTGGCCTTTACTCAGGCGGAGCAGGTGCAGCTTTCTACTGATTCCCTGCGTTCCGGCGGCGTGGAAAGCGCCACTTGGGTGGGAATTGCTCCGGTTCCCGGCCCCGACGGCGTACAGGCGCTGTTTGCACGCAGCAAATTCGGTTTCTATACCGTTCTCACCACCGGCGCTGAGGAAAAAGGCAAGGTCATAGACATCCTGAAGTTCTTCAACTGGATGTACAGCGACGAGGGCATTATGCTCAACAACTACGGCGTAGAAGGCGTTACCTACAATATGGTGGACGGCAAGCCCGTGATGCTGGACAACGTGCGGGAAAGCTTCAACACCTATCGCGGCTGCGGTATGAACTTCCAGCCCATCAGTTCCCTCTGGACCGTGGACGCCTATGTTCAGGTTCTGACGAACGGAACGCCTTATGAAGAACTGCCGGAAACCCGGAAGCTCTTCTATGATGCCTTCTACCTCAACGACCCCTACTTCGTAACCTCCGCGCCCATTCTGCAAACGGAAGCCTATATTGAGAACGCCAACACGCTGCTGGCGGAAGCGGCACAGCTTCAGGCGCAGTGCATCGCGGGACTGATTACCATCGACGAGTTTTACAGCCGGTATGAAAGCTTGAAGGCCAGCGGACTTCAGGATGTTATCGATCAGGGCACGGCCGCTTATGCCCAGATGATGAATGAGTAAATAAGTCGTTCCGGAAAGGGGAAACGGGAGCCTTCTCCCGTTTCCCCGCTTTTTGAAAGGGAAAAGTATGGATGGTATCAAAAATCAGGACTGGTTTGTGCTGCAGGCAGGAAATACGGAAGCCGCCGTGCTGACTCCATGGACGCGGCTCTACCGCCGCACCCGGTTTCATCGCGCCGCTTTTGTGGCGGAATTAAAGGTAGACGGCGTTTGTTTTACGCAAAAGGAGCAGGATCAGCCCCATGCTGCCAGCACCGGCGGTATGGGACTGTGCTGCGAATACAAATGTCCGGAGCTGGAAAAGGAAACGGAAGTAGGCGGCCTGTGGCTGAAGCCTGGGGTAGGCATTCTGCGTAGAAAAGAAAAAGAATGGACTGCTTTGGATGAAACCACAGCAGAGGCACTGCCCTGCCTGTTAGAATCTGGAAAAGATACGGCGGTATTTACAACGCAAACGCCGCTGATAAACGAGACTGCCTATGAGGAACAGCGAACGCTGCATTTACAGCCGGGAAAACTGACGCTGGAGGTACGGCTGAGAAATATCGGAATTAAAACGCTGCATCTGTTGGAGTATTGTCACAATTTTGTGTCCCTGGGGGAAACGCCGGTGGGTCCCGGCCAGCGTCTGCTGCTTCCGGCAGTGGAAAATTCAAAAGAAATTCAGGCGGCAGGGGAGCTGATTCCTACCAGTACAGGGATCCGCTGGCCGCAAACGCCGGAGAAGGCTTTTTTCCGGCCGAAGCTTCCGGCAAGGAAAGCGGAGCCTGCCTGGCGGCTGGAAATGGAAAACGGAACCAGAGCCGTGGAGGAAAGCGTCAGCTTTTCTCCCTGCTGGGTATCGCTTTGGGGCACCAACTATTGCGTCTGCGCGGAAGTCTATCAAAGCCTGACTCTCCGTCAGGGAGAAGAAGCCAGCTGGCGCCGAACTTGGAAATTTGAGTTATAAAAGGAAAAACATGGAAAATATAGGCGTAGGTGTGATTGGCTGCGGAAAAATCGCAGAAAGCAAGCATATTCCCTGCCTTCTTCGGGAAAAGCAAGCGCATCTGGTGGGATTATGCGATCTGGCCGGTTCTGAAAGGCCACGGATGCTGAAGGAAAAATTTTCTCTTTCGGATTGCCGTGCGTATGCCTCGGTGGAGGAAATGCTGAAGGATCCGGCCATTCATGTCGTCCATATTTGTACGCCCAACGCTTTTCACGCGGAACTGGCGATTGCGGCGCTGCGGAGCGGAAAGCACGTTTTTTGCGAGAAACCTATGGCGGTTTCTCTGAAAGAAGCCAAACAAATGGCACAGGAAGCCGAAAAACAAAAACGAAGTCTGACTGTTTGCGCCAACCATCGTTTCCGACCGGAAAGCCTGTATCTGAAAGAACTGTGCCGCCAAAAGGCCCTTGGAGAAATTTATTACGCCAAGGCTTCCATCCTCCGCAGGCGAGGCGTACCTGCGTGGGGACAGTTTTTGCAGAAGGAGGCGCAGGGCGGGGGCGCGCTGGTGGACGTGGGGGTTCATGCACTGGATCTCTGCCTCTGGCTTTTGGAGGACGATCCTCCGGTGGCAGTCACCGGTCATGTATATGACCGGCTTGGGAAGCAGACCAGCGCGGCTAACCCTTATGGAAGCTGGACGCCGGAACAGTTTCAGGTGGAAGATTTCGGCGTGGGAATCATTCGGCTGCAAAGCGGTGCGACGGTTTGTCTGGAAGCGTCCTGGATGCTGAATACACGCCGGGAACGCGGCGTCGGTGTGGAGCTATATGGAACCCGCGCCGGGGCGGATATGGAAAACGGCTTATGGATAAACGGAGAACGAAACGGCAGGCTCTATAACGAGGAAATTTTGTTTCAGTCTTCCCCTGTGGCTTTCCAGACGCTTGAAACGGAAACGCCGGCGCAAAAAGAGTTGCATTTGTGGCTGGAGGCTCTGTCGAACGGACAACCGCCGGTTGTACGGCCGGAGCAGATGGTTCGCGTGATGAGTGTGCTGGAGGGAATATACCGCTCCAGCCGGGAAGGTCACACCGTGAGACTGAATGATGATTGATCAATTCCCCCGCCAAACGCTTATGATTCTCACGTCTGGTTTCCTGAACGGAAGCCTCTGGTGACGGGAATCGATCCTGCAAAAAAGCGCCTGTATTATTTTTCATACAGGCGACTGGTTTAATGGACGCAGGGAGGCGCTGCCTGGCTCATCGGATGATGACAGGTCAGCGCCTTCCTTTTCTGAAAACGGATTTCAAAAGGTCTTCGTTGTCTCTGCTTTTGCGTTTTTCGCCGTACTCCTTTGCCGCTTTCCGGCGCCTTACGCCTTGACCGAGCCCTCCGCCAGTCCGGAAACGACGAAACGCTTCTGGAAAACGGCAAAGAGTACGATCATGGGAATTTGGGCCAGAATTGAGGCGGCGAAAATCCATTCCCAGCGGGTAGCATGAGCGCCCTTCAGGGATTGAATCATGACCGGCAGGGTGATTTGGCTCTGAACGCCGCCCAGAATGACTTTGGCGGAGAAGAACTCCTCCCATGTGCCCTGCAGACAGAAGATGGCCAGCGTTCCGATGGATGGCAGCGCCAGCGGGAGCATGACGCGGAAAAAGGTGGTCATGTGGCCGCCGCCGTCTATCTTGACCGCGTCCTCCAGCTCCTTGGGCAGGGCTGCCATATGGCCCCGCAGGAAGAAGGTGTTGCCGCAGATTCCCCCGCCGACATATAGCAGAATCAGTCCCGCCTTGGTGCCGATCAGGCCATTCTGAGAGGCTCCGATGCCCTGCAGCACCAGAAACTGCGGAATGATGCCCAAAAAGCCCGGCAGCATCAGGGTAAAAAGGTAAAGACGGAACAGAACCTCCCGGCCGAAAAAATCGATCCGGGCAAATCCGTAGGCGCTCAGCGAAGCCACCAGCACGGTAAAGAAGGCCGTCAGAAGCGTAATCACCACGCTGTTCAGCGCCGCCTGCGGCAGATTGGACTGGGACAGTACATGCTCATAGGCGGCAAAGCTGATGCGGGAAGGAAACAGATGGGGCGGATTGGGCAGCACATAGCTGAATTCCTCAAAGGAATTGCAGATCATAAACCAAAACGGAAGGATGAAAATCACCACGCTCAGGCAAAGCACAACCCAGAACAGAAATTTGCCCAGATGCTTCATTCGGTTTTGCCCCCTTCCGTATGAAATACTTTGTTCAGCACGAAGGTCGTCAGAAGCACCAGCAGCGCCGTAATGATGCCGATGGCCGCGCCCTGACCAAACTCAAAGAGGTTGAAGGATTTATCGTACAAAAGGTATTGCAGTACGCTGGTGGTTCCCCGGGGATTGCCGCTGGTGAGCATCATCACCTGAATGAACACGCCGAAAGAACCGATAATCATATTCACCAGCACATAAAAGGTGGTGCTTTTCAAAAGCGGTACGGTAATGCGCCAGAACTGCTGCGTTCGGCTGGCTCCGTCCAGCATGCTGGCCTCGTACAGATCAGCCGAAATGCCCTGCAGGCCCGCCAGATAGATCACCATGGCCCAGCCGATATTTTTCCAGATGCCCAGCAGCCAGATGACCAGATTGGCCGTCCAGGTGCGGTTTAGCCAGGAAACGTATTCCGGCAACAGGCCGAATACGTCCTTGAGCAGGTAGTTTACCAGCCCCGCGCCGCCGGCATTGAACATATAGGCGAACACATTGCCCACAATGACCCAGCTGGTAATGACCGGCAGGTAAAAGCAGGTGCGGAAGAAAAGCTGGCTGCGCCTGAGCGAGTTGACCATCACGGCGAAAACCAGGCCGAAGAGCATGATAAAGGGCGTGGTGACAAGCGCATAAAGAAAATTATTGCGGATGGCCAGCAGCAGCCGGTCGCCGCGCTCGGTAAACAGCGCCGCAAAATTATCCAGTCCCACCCAGGTCATGGTGCGCTGAACGATCTGATAGTTGGAAAAGCTGATTCGGATATTGAACAGCATGGGATAGATCACAAACACACAGGCCAGAATCAGCCCCGGAAGCACAAAGGGCGCTGCGGGAATCAGGTTTCGCACACGCTTATGCAGCAGCAGCTTCTTCTCATGCCGCAGGGCGGCTTGCGGGTCATAGACAGGCGTCATGGCGTTTTCTCTCCTTTATGGAAGCACGCAATGGAAGCGCGCACAGGAAATGGATACGAAAGCCTCCCGGCTCACGAAGGCTGCCATGCAGTCAGACGTGAACCGGGAGGAACAGGATTACTTGGCCAGTTCCGCGTCGATCTCAGCGGCGTAGCTGGTCAGGGTGGACTGCACATCCGCGCCCTCGATGAAGATTTCCGTCATGGCATCCTGCCACAGCTGCTCCACAGTGGAGGCCTGAGGCGTGGGAATGCGGCTCTGAGCGCTTTCCAGCTGCTTCATGTATACGCTCCACTTGGGGTCGGCCTGTACGGCTTCGCTGTCAACGCAGGCTTTCAGCGTAGGAATGACGCCAACCTTGAGCAGCTCCAGCTGCACGTCCTCGCTGAGCATGAACTGCACAAAGCGGAAGGCCGCCTCCTGCTTTTCACTGCCGGAGAAGATGACGATGTTCTCGCCGCCCACAACAGAAGCGCTCTTGCCGTTCCATGTGGGGATCAGCGCGGGCACGATGCCGTTTTCATCGTTGAAGGGCGCCCAGGGGCCTTCGAAGAACATGGCATATTCGCTGTTGATGCCGTCCCATGCGTCGGGCGTACCGTCCACGTCACGGATGGTGAACACGCCGTCGGTATGGAGCTGCAGCATGGTGTTGATGGCTTCCACGCTCTCGGCGCTGTCCAGATAACCGCTGGCCTTGGTGAAGCCTTCATCCGTTACCTTGCCACCGAACAGCCAGAAGTAGGGATACAGATCCCAGTCGCCCAGACCGGAAACATTCAGCTTGTACTGGCCGGGAGCCTTTTCCTTGCAGGCGGCCACAAATTCTTCCATGGTGGCGGGAGCCGCGTCGAAGCCCAGCTCCTTGAGCACGTTCAGATTGACCACGGCGGCCTTGCAGTTGGTGTTCAGGGGCAGACCGTAATAGTGGCCGTTCCACAGGTTGGTGGACAGGGGGCCCTCCAGCACCGCTTCCTTCAGGGCGTCGAAGCCTTCGATTTCATCCATGGCTACAATGCCGCCCAGCTTGGCATAAGCGCTGGTCTTGGTGATGTCCACGCGGGCCACATCCGGCACCACGCCGGTGCCCAGAGCCGTTACCAGCATCTGGTTGAAGTCGCCGCTCTGGCGGATGGCTTCCACCTTGATGTCCGGGTTGGCAGCCTCAAACATGGGGATGATCACTTCGTCGATGACAGGGGTTTCCGCGTCTCCATAAGTGTGCCAGAAGGTGATGGTCACCGGCTCCTCCGCAGAAGCAAAGGCGCACACGCTCAGCGCCATCGTCAGGGTCAGAAGCAGCGCAAACAGCTTTTTCATGGGGTAATTCCTCCTTATTTTTTTGATTCTCATGCGCGTTAGCGCAGGAATACCATGTTCCAGTAGGCAAGCGACGGCTGCACAAACTCGAGGTAGTCCCCCTCGCCGTCCTGTCCGGTCGTGAAAGGCAGCTGCATTGGCGCGATGGAAGCGCCGTCCGGAGACGCCAGCCAGACCGACTGAACCGGCCGATCCGTGTAAAGCCGGGTTCTCACGTTCTGCTGAAGCTCCGGTTCTTTCTTCAGCTGCTTTTCGTCCCGCCAGCCGTTATCCGTGCCCATCAGATTCAGGAAGTGATAGATTTCCGTCTGATCGTCGGCTTTGGCAAAGGTCCAGACCGTTCCGCTTTTCCCGTCGGCGCTGACGGGAACGCCGGCCAGCGTCACCTTTCGTTGGACGGGGTGCTGTCCGTCCCGAAGCAGATTTTCATATGCAACCAGAAAATCATACAGCCGCTGCACCTGTCCGGGAAGCTCGCCCTTCATGCGCTTTTTCGTATCGGTCGGAAAATACTCGTCCGACAGCATGCGGTCGCCGTTGCCAAGCTCGATCCGCGCCCCGCCGGAAGCGAACGCCACGCAATCCAGCATGCGCACGGCGGCGGGATTAAAAAAGCTCTTGGGATTGCGGTAATTCACATAGGCTGCTGCGATCAGAGACTTGCCGCCGCTTTGCTCGCAGGCGTTCACAATCGCTTTATGCAGGCTGTAGTAGCTGTCGTAGGCAAGGCCGTCCGAATCATGATCCCAGGGCCAGAATTCCGTATACAGTACGTCCACGTCGCTGACGTTCACATTTTCAATGCCCTGCGCCCCTACGGGATTGAAAACCAGATATTTGGGCGCGATGGCGGCCTTCGCGGCGTTTAGGAACTGCGTATAGCAGTTTTTGACCAGATGGATGGGCCGGCCGTTTTCATCAAAGCCCAGCGGCCCGCCGTCCGCCGTGCGCATGAGGCCGTTTTCGCCGATGGTATCGCCGTGCCATCCGTCGAAAGCAAAGGCTTCGAATACCTTGTTTTCCTGCGCGAAGATATACTTCTGCCAGTCCGCATTCAGCGGGTTGAAGTATTGCAGCACGCCCACCGGCCCCAGTTTTGCGTCCATATCGCAGGTGAAATCCTGCCCGTTGGCCTTGACCAGCCGCCATTCCGGCTTTACGCCGGAGCCGTCGGTCAGGTACGTCTGATTGGCCGCATAGATCATGTTGTAAGCCATGCAGGCCATGTTCTTTTCATGGGCGGCGTCGATATAAGCCCTGACCGCGTCGCCGGAGATCACTCTGCCGGACCAGTCCTTCCAGGAGGACAAATTCTCCGCAACAGGCTGATGATGCCGGTACTGCCAATCATAAAACTGCACGCCGTTGAGATGGTAACGGCTCATGCGGTCGATTTTGGCGGAAGCGTCCGCCGCCGGGGTGAAATCCCAGACGTAACCGTAGCGGGGAAACTTTGTCCACGAAGAGGAAACATCCACAGCGGTAAAAGCCTCGGCCATCACTGCACCGGCGGGATCCAGCGCCTGCATTTCCAGCAGATAGCCGGTAAAGTCGGTTTCGGGCAGCCGCAGGGACAGCGACTCCGCCGCCTGCATTTCCAGCGTCAGCACCGGGCTTTCCAGATGCCGAAGCGTCAGCCGCAGAAGAGCCGCCTCCGACGGCAGGTCTTCCACGAGCACTTCCGCCGTCTCTCCCGGGGCATACATGCTTTTTTCCGTGTGGAGATTCATGATCTCTTCTCCCTTCGCGCCTCCGATACAGCCAAGAAACGCAAGGATCAGCCATAGGGAAAGCCCTCTGTTCCGTTCTTTCATGCGTCCTTCACTCTCCATGAGCAAGAATAACAGAAAGGAACGCTCAGTTCCATATGTTATGCGCATAACCAACAAAATAAAGAAAAACGAACCGTTCATTTTGTTCAAAATGACGGTTTTCAGCGCAAATCTTTGACGCTCTGTCCCCGAACCACCCGGGTAGGCAGGATCATGGAAACCGGCTCCTGCACGGTTTGGTCTAAAATATCAAACAAAACCCGCAGGGCTGTCTGCGCTTTTTGGGTCACGTTCTGGTGAACGGTGGTCAGCCGGGGACGGATAACGCGGGAGAGAATATTATCGTCAAAGCCGGTGATGGAAATCTCCTCCGGCACCCGCACGCCCTGATCGGTCAGAAAATCCACGGCTTCCACGGCATAATAATCAGAAATGAACAGACAGACCGTATGCCCTTCCCGTCGGAACCGTTCCGTCAGGCGAAGATAATCCTCCCTGCGGCGCTTGCGATCCTTGGAAATGCAGAAATAGCGTTCCTCCGACCAGAAGATCCCGGCGGCTTCCAGCGCCTGCTGATGGCCCCGCAGGCGCTGCGCGTCCACGCCCCACAGCGTTGGCTGATCTCCCACCAGCAGCATTTTGCGATGGCCCAGCTTCAGCAGGTATTCTGTCAGCTGGCGCATGCCGCCCTGATCGTCCAGACCCACATTATTGTATTGTTCCCCCTGATCGAAGTAGCAGTCCACAAATACGATAGGCTTGCGTGTCGCCTGCATCAGCTCCCGGCACTGATTGGCCTGCAGGCCCATTACGATCAGCCCTACGGCGTTCCACGTCTGCGAAATGCGGTGGATCTCCGCCGCCGTCTGAGCGGCCCTTAGCATGGTGTAGTAGCCGCGGCCGCGAATGGCGTTTTCCAGCGCGGCGATCATTTCGCTGACAAAGGGATCGGCCAACGCCAGCTTTTCCTCCCGGTTAGGATAATTGGTAATGACGCCTACAATTTCGCTGTCGCCCTTGGCCAGCATCCGCGCGCCCATATTGGGGATATACTGATACTGCTCCAGCTTTTTTCGGATGAGCTGCGCCGTTTCCGGCGACATTTTTTCCAGATGGCCGTGGATCACATTGGAAACCGTAGCGGTAGATACGCCCAGCGAATTCGCGATTTCTTTGATCGTCATGGAAAACCGCCTCCTTGTTATGCGCATAACCACAGGATAGCGTTTCAAAGCCGCTCCGTCAATCTTTTTCCGCAGCGCATGGGAGGTTTGGCAAGCTGCTGGGACGGAAAAAACGAAGCCGAGGATGAGAAAGCCGGAAAAGAGAAAGCAGCGGGGGGCAAAAAGAAACAGAAAATTCAAAAAAACTCCTTTGCGAAGAATAGAAGAATGAAAGGGACGAGGTAAGTATTATGACTGAAGAAACCATTAAGCACATCATTGCGAGGGTGATTGACAATGCTAACGACGCGCTGGAAGAAGAGAGAAAAAACAAAAATGATGCTTTTTATAAAGGGAAAAAACTTGCCTATTATGAAATTCTGGATACGATAAAAAACGATTTGGATATAGACGATCAGGACTTAAAAGCGTTTGGTCTTGATGTTAATCTCGAAAAAATGTTCTACTCGTAAAAAACGTACAGTCGAAAGGCCGGATGGTCGTAAAACAGTAAAATCAAAAAAAGATGAAAATCTTGTATTTTCAAGGAACGACGTGACGGAAGTCACGCCGCAGAGTGTCAAAGAAGCCCCATTGCAATGCAGGAGTGGGGCTTCTTTGACGCTCTGAAAGGCCACGTTTCGCGGCCTTTTTTGACACCCTGAGCGGTGCTGCACACCAGCGCCGCCTTTTTGCATTTTTACCCGAAATACACGCTTCCTGGAATTTCTTCATCGCTCTGAGACAGTCTGCGCACCATAACAAAGGCCGTCAGGAACAGGGCGATGATATACATCAGGAAGATCCAGCCGCCGGTTCGGTTTTCCATGGAAGCGGTGAAATCGTACAGCCCGTGCAGAAAGGCGGGTACGATCAGCGCCAGACGGCGGCTCTTTTTGTATCTGCGCAGATCGCACATTCCCTCGTACTTTTTGGCCGCACCGTAGAACGCGCCCATAAAAACACCGAAGCAGGCATGACCGGGAATGGCCGTCACGGCGCGAATGACCGCCACATCCAGCCCGTAGGTGGTGACGTAGCTGATATTCTCCCACAGAGCAAAGCCCAGCGACACAAAGGCCGCGTACACCACGCCATCGAAGGTAAAATTGAAGGCGGGCGTGGTCCAGGTACGCCTTTTCAGCAGGTAATACTTGGCCCCTTCTTCCGCCAGCGCTACGATGACAAAATACTCGATCAGCTGATAAGCCAACGAATTTTCCGGCAAAACGCAGCCGAGCAGCCAGAAGCCGACTCTTTCAGCCACCATCGCAATGGCCGTGGCCAGAATGCCGCAGAAAACCAGCGACGTTAGAAGCTGCGGTGGTTCCTTTTCCCGCCGGTCGGCCCGATAGATCTTGACCAGCAGAAAAATGGCCGGAATGACCGCAGCGGGAATCAGGATCCGATGAATATACAAAAGTACCATTTGCCGTCCCCCCTCCGTACCGATGGTCTTCAAAGCCCATCGGTTCAGCATCCATTATACGTTATCGCCTTCCGTTCAAAAATAGGCAGATTTCATTCTTTGCCAAAAGTTTGGGCAGAGTCGGAATTTTGACCGTGGGCATCGGGATTCTTCCGGCGGATAATGGGATTGTTCGCAGGGCCTGCAGCGGCCCGAGAAAAGACGGAAGGATGAACGGAAGATGTACGTTCTCTACAATCCCATGGCGGGGAACGGTCACGGGAAAGAAAAAGCTCAGGAGATCGAGCAGAAGGTTCAGGGGCAGAAGATGGAATACCGGGATATTACCCGGATGGACGCGGCTGATTTTCTGGCCAGTCTGCCGATGGAGGAAACGGTTGTGCTGGCCGGCGGCGACGGCACGCTGAATCATTTTATTAACCGCTACGGCAGCAGCGTGCTGAACCGGCCGGTGTACTATTTCCCGGCAGGCTCCGGCAACGACTTCCGGAATGACGTTGGCCAAAATTCCGTGGACGGAATGATCCTGCTCAACGATTATTTGAAACATCTGCCTGTCGTCGAAGTGAAAGGAAAGAAGAGCCGCTTCCTGAACGGCATCGGCTACGGAATCGACGGCTACTGCTGTGAGACGGGCGACCGGCTCCGCATACAGGGAAAAGAAAACGTCAATTACACGGCGATTGCCATCAAGGGGCTGCTGTTCCATTATAAGCCCGTCTCGGCCAAGGTAACGGTAGACGGGGTCTCTCATCGCTACCGTCATGTGTGGCTGGCTCCTACCATGAACGGCCGATATTACGGCGGCGGGATGGAAGTCGCGCCGGAGCAGGATCGGCTGAATCCCGCGGGGAAGGTATCCGTCGTGGTGCTTCATTGCCCGTCCAAGCTGAAAACGCTGGTGGTTTTCCCCACCATTTTCAAAGGTGAGCACGTGAAACACACCGAAATGGTGGAGGTGCTTTCCGGCAGCGAAATCACCGTGGCCTTTGACCGCCCCACGGCCCTGCAGATCGACGGGGAAACCGTCACCGGCGTGACGGAATACAGCGTTGCCGCCGATGCGGCAAAGGAAAGCGCGGCCCGGCAGACCATGGCGGGATAATACCGAAACAAAACAAACGCCTGCGGCAGTAAAATCCGCAGGCGTTCTGTTTGGCCAAAAGACAAATCAGCCTTCGACCTTTTCGCTGTGCAGCTTCTTTTGCAGCCAGTCCTTGCCGTCCACGAAGCGGGATACGATGAAGGAGACCACATAGTCGCCCGCTGCGTTGACCATCGTGGCAGGCGGATCGACCAGATTGCCCAGCGCAATGGCGATGGGGTAGGCAATTTCCATCTGATTGGGGAAGAAAATGGTGCAGAGTACCAGTTCGCCAACGCCGCCGCCGCCCGGGATACCGCTCATGGCCACAGAAGAGAAGACCGCTACCAGAATGGCCCCGATGGCGTTCCAGCCGGTGAAGTCCATGCCGAAAATGCTGAACAGGAAGGCCACCTTCACAATGGCCGCCATGGCGGAGCCGTCCATGTGCATGGTCGCGCCCATGGGAATCACAATGTCGGAAACATCCTTCGAAATGCCCGTTTCCTCCGCCACATCCATATTGGTGGGAATGGTGGCCACGGAAGAACAGGTGCCGAAGGAGACCGCCGCCGGGCGGAACAGGTGCCGGAACATGACCTTCGCGCCGTCCCTGCCGCCGCCGAAGCGGGCGTACAGAGGGAAGGACGCGAACATGTAGACAAAGCACATCACATAATACACCACCAGCGTCCGGGAGTAGTCGCTAATGAGCTGGGGCCCATAGTAGGCCACCAGATAGGAAAAAAAGCCGAAAAAGCCGATGGGCGCGTAATAGGTGATGATCTTCACGGCCTTGAGCATGCATTCCGTCAGGTTGGACAGGAGCTTTGCCACAGGCGTGTCGGCGCCGCCCGCCCACTGCACCGCAAAGCCGAAGATGATCGCAGCCACGATCAGCGGCAGCATGGCCTTGCGGCTCCAAAGCGCGGTGAAATCAGGCACCGTGAAGAAGTTCACGATCATTTCCGCAACGGATACGCTGCCCACCTCGCCCTCCGGCGTGGCATACGCGCCCGTCACCAGCGGGATCACCCGGCAGACGGCATACATGACCACTGCGGCAATGGCAGCGGTCACGAAAAAGGTCAGCAGGGTAGCGCCCATGATCTTCCCGGCCCGGCGGATGCCCTTCATATTGGCAATGGCCGAGGAAATCGAGCAGAACACCATGGGCACCGCCACGCAGAACATCATATTGATGAAAACCGTGCCCAGCGGCTCCAGACAGGTGGCTCCCGGCCAGACCGCCCCCACGGCGCAGCCTGCTACGATAGCGAACAGCATGCTGAGAATAAACCAGTACTGCTTCAGAAACCTTTTCAATTTCGTTGCCCCCTCCAGCTTTTGTGGTATGAGAAACCGTCGGAGAATCAGCTGCGAAACCAGCGTCGGCGTTCATTATAACGCAAAAAGCCCGCTGTGACAATTCCTTCGGCGCAGAGTACAAAGGAAAAACCGGCGAACAGTCCGCCTTTTTGCTTGACATTCCTCCCGGGGGAGACTATCATAAACCCCGTTTGATTTTGGGAAAAGCGGGGCGGAAAGAACCATGCAGGCAGCCGAAGGAATTCAGAAACCAAAATTTCAGCACGTGAAGCCGTTTGTGCGCAAAAACGCCGTACTGCTGATCGCTTTCAGCGCGGCGGTCGTTTCGGCCTTTCTGGTGCCGCCGGACGCGCAGTACGCCGGGTATTTCGACTGGAAAACCTTGTGCTGCTTGTTCGGGACGCTGGCGGTGGTCTGCGCCCTGAAGAACATTCACTTCTTCGCCATACTGGCCCGGAAGATCATCCGCCTGACGGGCAACGCCCGCACGGCTGCTATCGCTTTGAGCTACATCACCTTCATCGGTTCCATGCTGATCGCCAACGATATGGCTCTGATTACGTTCCTGCCGCTGGGGTATCTGGTGTTCTCCGCCGTCGGGAAAAAACGGGATGTAGCGCTGGTTTTCATTCTTCAGAATATTGCCGCCAATCTGGGCGGCATGCTGACGCCCTTCGGCAACCCGCAGAATTTGTATCTGTATTCTCACTTTCAAATTCCCACGGGGGAATTCCTTTCCATCATGTTCTGGCCCTTCGTGGTATCCATTGCGCTGGTGACGGGCTGCTGCTTTCTGATCCAGCCCTACGCTCTGCGGGTCAGCGACTGCCGGGAAGACCGGCTGCCGCCCATGAGAACCTGCCTATATCTGGCGCTGTTCCTGATGACGATCCTCATGATTTTCCGGCTGCTGCCCATCTGGCTGGTGCTGGCCGCCGTGGCGGCGGGGCTTCTGATTCTGGATCGAAAAGCTCTGACCATGGTGGATTACGGCCTGCTGGCTACGTTTGTATGCTTCTTTATTTTTTCGGGCAACATGAGCCGTCTGCCCGCCGTGCGTTCCTTCTTTTCCGGCCTTCTGGCTCAAAATACGCTGCTGACGGCGGTGTTTTCCTGCCAGTTTATCAGCAACGTGCCCTCGGCGATTCTGCTTTCTCAGTTCACCGACCAGTATGCCTCTCTGCTGCGGGGCGTGAACATCGGCGGCACCGGCACGCTGATCGCTTCGCTGGCATCGCTGATCACCTTCCGGGAATTTACATCTCATTACCGGGAAGATACCCGGCTGTATCTGGGCCTGTTCACCGGGCTGAGTTTTGCCTTTCTGCTGATTCTGACGGTTTTCTGTCTGGTGATCGGATGAATGGGTAGGGTGTTGGCGTGGGATTTCTCAGCCCGTTGACAAATTCCGTCAACGGGCTGATTTTTACCCAAGCAAAGGGCAAACGAATATTGAATCGTTCCGTATCAAAAATCAAAAAAGAAAGGAAACCCAACGGAAAGAGGAATAAAAACGCTGGGGAACCGAAAAAACAGCAAAGAAGGAAATTTGCGGGGAAAGTGCTGCGGCACAAGGGTTAGGGGCGCTGCCCCTATAACCCCGGCAGGAGACAGTGCCTCCTGCACCTCCACTTTTTTGACACTCTGGAATGAAAGCCGTTATTCCGGTGTGCAAAAGATGCGGGAAAATCATCCGCTGTAAAGAATCCGACCGCTGCATTGTCTTTTCCTTCCTATACCAAGCTGTGGGCGCCGCTGTACAGCGAGAACACAGGCCGTCCGGCTCAACAGCCGAGCGGCCTGCACCCATGCTTCTTCTCTTCCCGCACGCTTCGCAAATCTCCTTCTCCCCCCGGCTCCCTGCTTTCGGCCAGCGTACAACCCATGTTCGACACTCCTGCACAAAAAAACACAAAATCTTCTTTCAGGGACTTTTTACAGAGGAAAAAATGTGCTATACTACAGCTGTATGTGTCCACATTACACATTATGTTGGAACAGGAGGAACCAATTCGATGCAATACTCCAAGGAAGTTGAAGAAATGGTATGCGTCGCCAAGGGCCCGAACCACGGCCCCGCGCCCATTCCCGAAGAAGGCAAGTGGGTGCAGGCGAAGGAGATCAAGGACATCTCCGGCCTGACGCACGGTATCGGCTGGTGCGCCCCTCAGCAGGGCGCCTGCAAACTGACCCTGAACGTCAAGGGCGGCGTCATTGAAGAAGCGCTGGTGGAAACCATCGGCTGCTCCGGCATGACCCACTCCGCCGCTATGGCCAGCGAAATTCTGCCCGGCAAGACCATTCTGGAAGCGCTGAACACCGACCTGGTGTGCGACGCCATCAACACCGCCATGCGCGAGCTGTTCCTGCAGATCGTCTACGGCCGCACCCAGTCCGCTTTCTCCGACGACGGTCTGGTCATCGGCGCGGGTCTGGAAGACCTGGGCAAGGGCCTGCGCAGCCAGGTCGGCACCATGTACGGCACCAAGCTCAAGGGCACCCGTTATCTGGAAATGGCCGAAGGCTATGTGCTCAAGCTGGCTCTGGACAAGGACGATCAGGTCTGCGGCTATCAGTTCCTGTCTCTGGGCAAGATGATGGACGCCATCAAGAAGGGCATGTCCCCCAACGAAGCCTACGAGAAGAACATCGGCACCTACGGCCGGTTCAAGGCGGAAGACGGCGCGGTCAAGTGGATCGACCCGCGCAAGCAGTAATAGGAGGTGTGCAGAAATGGCTTTGTTTGAAGGTTTTGAACGTCGCATGCCTCAGCTCCAGCCTGTGCTTGAAAAGTATGGCTTCAAGGATTTTGACGAGCTGAAGGCTTTCAACAATTCCAAGGGCGTTGACGCCTACAAGATCGTGGAGGGCATCCAGCCCATCGCTTTCGAGAATGCCAAGTGGGCTTATGAACTGGGCGCGGCCATCGCGCTGAAGAAGGATGTCAAGACCGCCGCCGAGGCTGCCAAGTGCATCGGCGAAGGCCTGCAGGCTTTCTGCATCCCCGGCTCCGTCGCCGACCAGCGTCAGGTTGGTCTGGGCCACGGCAATCTGGGCGCCATGCTGCTGGACGAGAAGACCGAGTGCTTCGCGTTCCTGGCCGGCCACGAGTCCTTTGCCGCCGCTGAAGGCGCTATCGGCATCGCCCGCAACGCCAACAAGGTCCGCAAGACTCCCCTGCGCGTCATCCTGAACGGTCTGGGCAAGGACGCCGCCATGATCATCAGCCGCATCAACGGCTTCACCTATGTGCAGACCAAGTATGACTACCTGTCTGCCGACGTGAAGGAAGATCACGCTTTGACCATCGTCAACGAGACCAAGTACTCCGACGGTGAGCGCTCCAAGGTTCGCTGCTACGGCGCGGACGATGTGCGCGAGGGCGTTGCCATCATGTGGCACGAGGGCGTGGACGTTTCCATCACCGGCAACTCCACCAACCCCACCCGCTTCCAGCACCCCGTGGCTGGCACCTACAAGAAGGAATGCTGGGAAGCCGGCAAGCAGTACTTCTCCGTGGCTTCCGGCGGCGGCACCGGCCGTACCCTGCATCCCGACAACATGGCCGCCGGCCCCGCCTCTTACGGCATGACCGACACCATGGGCCGCATGCACTCTGACGCTCAGTTCGCCGGTTCTTCCTCCGTTCCCGCTCACGTGGAAATGATGGGCCTGATCGGCATGGGCAACAACCCCATGGTCGGCGCGACTGTGGCTGTGGCCGTTGCGGTAGAAGAAGCACAGAAGTAATTTCTTCGTGCATTTTTCACAAGAATTGTGCCCATAAAGTGCCGTAAATTGTGAAAAATGACGGGTGGTTTTACACCGCTCCTACATTACTCCTACAGGTCAACTCCTACAGGTAAAAAACAAAAGTACCCAAAAAGACGGCTCCCTCGCGGCTTTCGCTGCGGGGGAGTCTTTTTGTATTTTGATGCGTTTTCGTTTGCCAGTTTTGCGGCATATAAAACGAGATCAAAAAGCCGCCCGCCAAAAGACTGGCGGACGGCTATGGAACCCTTCCCTATTTATTCTGCTTCGCAGCACACGTAGGCGTCAACCGCAGCCGGTTCGATGCCCGCATTGGCGTAGTACTCAACGACATCGCTGTCGATGTACATGCGGAACGTCACAGTGCTGCCGGGATGAATGCCAACATTATCAACCGACTGATCGCTCACGAAAATCAGATTGCCCTCCGCGTCATGCAGGGCCGCAGTAATGTACAGGCCGTATTGCGTTTCCTCGGTATCGTTGGTCAGGGTGATATAGATATAACCGTCGTTCATCTCCACAGTGGCCTCGCAGGGGACAAACTTCAGCGGCGCGCCGTAGTCGTCGGTTCCCATGGAGAACTTGTAATCGGCAATATCGCTGCTCGCCAGTGCGCTTTCCCAGAGCCATTCACGGACGTACAGCGACTCGCCGGGCTGCAGGATCGCCGCATTGGGGCTGGTGGAAACATAGTCTTCGGAAATCAGCACTTCATCGTCGGCGCTGAAAGCCACCAGCTTGCCGGTGCCAACGCCAATGGCGTCATCGCCGGTGTTTTCCACTTTGGCAAAGAAATAAGCGACATCCGAGCCGTCTAACTGAATCAGATTCTTTTCGGTCACGGTCAGTTTTCCTTCGGCCAGCGCCGCAGCGGAAAACAGGCAGATGGTCAGTGCGAGAACCAGTGCAAAGATGCGTTTCATATCATTTTTCCTCCCTCAGGCTCTTTCTGTCAGACGGTCAAAGCCGTCTCTGCCATTCATTATAGGGGATGCCGCCGCAAAAGGCAAGCTCAGAAAACCAGTTCGCCCGGCCGGTAGCCGTGGGGCAGTTCCTCTTCTTCCAGAAAGGCAAAAGATTCGTCCTGCAAAATGGGCAGGAAGGCCTCATAGGGCAGCCGGTCAAATTCGCAGGCATAGCTGCTGGATCCGAACCAGCCGCCTTCTTTGGCCCGCAGATTCAGGTCGCGGGCAAATTTGGTATGGTTGGAGCAGTCATGCACCACGATGGGCCAGTTTTCTTCGTCCGCCTGTTTCATCAGCCGGAAGGTGATCTCCCGGCTCCAGATGGGCGACACATATCCCTGGCGGCAGAGGTACAGCTCCTCGCCCCAATAATTGCCGATGTTGTTGGGATTCAGATGCAGCTCGGCGCAGTTCATGAAGTCGATGCCCGTATCCAGAATCTGCTGTTTCTTCTGCGCAAACTGCCGCTCAAAATCCGGCGTCATGGGCGTTTCGATGCCCACGAAGGGAATGTACTTTTTCGCCGTTTCCATGGCGCGGATGACCTTGTCCGCGCAGCCGGCAGCGCCCAGATTGAACCGCAGCTCGTTCAGGCCGCTCTCCCCCAGCGCCCGCAGGTTTTCCTCGGTGGCCAGCGTCCCGTTGGTGTACATGTGCTGGTGAATACCCGCCTCCCGGAAGCGCCGGATAATGCCGTAATATTTTTCAATTTCCATAAAGGGTTCCAGATAAACGTAGGAAATGCCCGTCGGCTTTTTCTGGATGGACAGGAGCAGCGGAATATCCCGCTCCCGGAAACGGGTGCCGCCGATCTCCCACAGGCCCTCGCCCACCGGCGGCTGGCAGTCCATCTCGCCAAAATCGTAGCAGAAGGGGCATTGCAGATTACACCGGTTGGTCTTGCGGATTGCCGTCAGCCCCGTTCCCAGCAGGCAGGAGCAGCACCCCCGGGGAAATTTCTTTTCATCCCCCACATACAGCGTGCGTCCCTGCAGGTTCTTCAGGTGAGGGATTTCCCCCATCAGGCGCTCGTTCCGCGCGTCCACCGCGTCCTCGATCTGGCTGAACACCGCATAGATGATCTCCTGCTGATGCTGCTGGATTTCTTCCTCCTCCGGCAGCGCAGCAAAAAAGGTAAACCAGTTCAGCGCGTCCTTCTTGGAAATTTTCATGCTTCCATCCTCCCGGAATCCCGTCTTTTTCGCGCTTTTCAGTATGACACGGGGACGGTGGAATGTCAATCTGTTTCCTTCGTTAAAGCTCCCGAATACTTTCCCCGGCCACCAGTTGTCCGGGAATGGTAACATACCGGGGCAGAAAGCTGTCCGGCGCTTCGATGGCTTCCCGGAGCATCCGGGCCGCCTCCTGCCCCATGGCGGAAACATTCTGCCGATAGGTCGTCAGTCGGGGCGTAAACAGCTGGGCCAGCTTGATGCCGTCGTACCCGGCATAGCTGAGCTTTTCCGGCAGAACAATTCCCTCCCGGCGCAGCAGATCCAGCCCGCCGATACAGGAATAATCATCCTGAAACAGAATGCAGGTAGGCGGCTCGTCCAGCGCCAGCAGCGCTTTGGCCTCCCGGGCGGCGCTTCTGCGGTCGTGGTACAGCGCTGCCCGGAGATATTCCTCCGGAATCTTCAGCCCAAGCTCGGCACAGGCCCCGCGGAAGCTCTGCATCCGGCTGCGGGTCACGCTGGTATCCTCGCCATGAATAAAGGCGATCTTCCGATGGCCTTTTTCGTAAGCCAGCCGCACCAGCTCGCCCGTGCCCTGCAAATTGTCGGAAAGCACCGCGCCCCGGCGGGGAAAGGTGTTTTCAATGGAAACCATGGGAAGCTTGCTTTCCAGCAGCTTCTGCATCTCCTCCCGGTGAAAGCCCGCGCTCATCACGACAATGCCGTCGTAGCCCCGATAGACGCAGTACTGTATCACTTCGCCCAACGTTTCCAGCCGCTGAGAATTGATGGGGGTTACGTCATAGCCGCTTTGCTCCATCACTTCCTGAATGCCTGCGGCCACCGTCGAAAAAAAGTCGTGCGTCCAGATATTTTCGTCCCGCTGACACATCAGCAGGCCGACGGTGTGAGAACGGTTGGTTTTCAGGGTGCGTGCCGCCGCGTTGGGCATATAACCCATCTGGGACGCCACCTGCCGGATATGCTGGGCGGTTTCCCTGCTGATGTCCGGCATTCCGTTCAGAGCCTTGCTGACCGTGGCTACCGAGCATTTGCACCGGACGGAAATATCCTTCAATGTGATCATAAGCCTCGATTCCTTTCCTCCGCGCCGTTTCCTCATTACAAGCCACGGAGCGATTGAAACAAAACATGTGTTATTTATTCTTTTTGTTATTATAACGAAAGGCTTTTTCTGTGTCAATAGCCTGAAAACCCGCCCCGGCGCATAAACTGAAAACCCGCCCCGGCGCATAAAGCCGGAGCGGGCAGTCTGTCGAAAAACCCCGAGTTGGCCGCTCGCGCCCGCAAACAGCGCTACGCTGGTTTGCGGGAAAAGTGCTGCGGCACAAGGGTTAGGGGCTCTGCCCCTATAACCCCGGCAGGAGGCAGTGCCTCCTGCACCTCCACTTTTTGAAACTCTGCCCGCCCCGGCACATAAAACCGGAGCGGGTTTTCATCATACGGCACAACAAAGAACTCAGCCGAACACGGACATCACCAGCACCGCCAGAATAATCAACGGCAGCACGTAGGTCATGTAGGGGCGCAGCCAGCGGGGCAGCCGAATGCCCTGCGTGCCCAGATTGACCTCGGCAAAGTACTTATCCCAGCCCCAGCCGTAGCGGGTGACGCAGAACAGTACATAGAACAGGCTGCCGATGGGCAGAAGCAGGTTGGAGACCACAAAGTCCTCCAAGTCCATAATGCCCAGGCCGAAAATCGTCACATTCCCCCACAGGTTCAGGCTCAGCGCACAGGGCAGCGAAAGCACCATGAGCAGCACCACATTGATCAGGGCGATCACCCGGCGGTTCAGCTTCGTCAGCTCCAGCCAGAAGGACATGATGTTCTCAAACACGGCGATCACGGTGGAGAAGGCCGCGAAAATCATGAACAGGAAGAACAGCGTTCCGATCACCCGTCCGCCGGGCATGCCGTTGAAGATGCTGGAAAGCGTCGTAAACAGGAAGCTCGCGCCCACGCTGCCCGCATCAGCGGTCACGCCGTTGTTATAGGTGAAGCAGGCCGGGAAGATAATCATGCCGGACATCAGCGCCACAAAGGTGTCCAGACAGACAATCGTGACGGATTCGCCCAGCAGGCGGCGTTCCTTGCCGATGTAGCTGCCGAAAATGGCGATGGAGCCGATGCCAAGGCTCAGGGTGAAGAAGGACTGACCCATGGCCGCGGAGATCACCGTGCTCAGGCCCGCGCCTTCCAGCTTTTCCAGCGAGGGAATCAGATAGAAGCGCAGTCCCTCCCCGGCGTTGGAAAGAGTAGCGGAATAAACAGCCAGCCCGATCATCAGCACGAACAGAGCGACCATCATCCACTTGGTAATGCCCTCCACGCCCTTCTGCAGGCCCATGGAGCAGATACCGAAGCAGATCAGGATAACGGCGAAAGCGCTTCCTACCATCAGGCCGGGATTGCCGACCATGCTGCCGAACACACCCGCCAGTCCTTCCACGCCGGAGGCGCTCATGATGGAGCCGGTCAGATATTTCACAAAATAAATGACCATCCAGCCGGAAATGATCGTATAGAACATCATCAGCAGGTAGTTGCCGCAAATGCCCAGATATTTCATCAGGTGCCACTTCTGGCCCTTTTTTTCCAGCACGTCAAAGGAAGAAGCGATGCTGCGCTGGCTTCCCCGGCCCACCGCAAGCTCCACGGTCATGATGGGCAGGCCCAGCAGCAGCAAAAAGCCAATGTATATCAATACAAAAATTCCGCCGCCGTAAGCGCCCGTAATGATGGGAAAGCGGTACACGTTTCCAAGGCCGATGGCACATCCGGCCGATATGAGAATAAATCCGAGACGGGAAGCGAATTTTTCGCGGGATTGCTCCATTGCATGTCACCATCTTTTCCGTATTTTGCGCGATCTGCAAGTGATTTTCAGCTTATCAGAAAATGTAAAAATATACAAGGGACAAAAGCGCTTCTTTCGGGCTTTTTTGGGGTTTTCGCCGCAAAAAACAGAAAAAATACATTTTGTTTCCAATCAGCCAATGTATAACCGCAGCCTGTCGAAAAACCCCTAAGTTGGCCGCCCGTGCCCGCAAACAGCGCTCTGCGGCCCGCCCCGCGTGTCTGCGGCCAAGCCCTGCGCTACGCTGGTGCTTGGCTACGCGCTTCATGGCTTTCAGCCATTTCTGGCGCTAGTCGGCCTT